>JBDSHC010000127.1:0-26270 GCA_039918675.1 Devosia sp. | reverse complement strand
GAAGCGCGAGTAGAACGGCGATCACCGACAGGGCCGCGATCGCTGCGATCGCGACGAACGCGATGCGCCAGCCGAAGGCGTTGCCGATCGCCGTGCCGGCAGGCAGTCCCAAAATATTGGCGACCGTGATGCCACCTACGAACAGCGACAGCGCGCCGCCGCGTTTATCCTCGGGCACCAGCCGTGAGATCGCGACACTGCCGACGCCGAAGAACACCCCATGACCGCAAGCTGAGACCAGCCGGGCCGCCAGAAGCAATTCGTAGTTGGGCGCGAGGGCACAAAGCATTTGGCCGATGGCGAAGATCGCCATCACGCCAAGGATGGTCGGCTTCACCGGAAAGCGCGACAGGATCAGCGCGAGTACCGGGCCGCCGATGGCGACGCCGGCGGCGTAGCCGGTCACCAGCAGGCCGGCAATCGGGATGCTGACCGCGAGGTCACGCGAGACCGCGAGCAGGATGCCGGAGATGAGAAATTCGGTGGTGCCGATGCAAAATGCGGCAAGCGAGAGAGCAAAGACTGCGGGGGGCATAAGGCTGGTCCTGAAACTGTCCGCACATGCACCCTCGGCAGGTTTCGCGCAAGCCGCCGGGTGCAAAGGCGCCAAAGCTCAGTCATACTGGCAGTCGCGGAAACCCAGGAGGCGGGAATGGCTGGTGCCGATCTTCGGAAGCGTTGGGGCATGATCCTCGGGCTGCGCGCTCTACTGATGCTGCTGGGAGGGCTCTACGCAATCATCTGGCCCAGCTCGGCGCTGGCGCTGCTGGTTATCCTGGGCGGGGCAGCGTTGCTGATCGACGGCGCCCTCGGGCTTTGGGCGCTGACCTTTGGCGGCGCGAAGACCGGCAATTTCTGGTTCGACGTCATTCGCAATTTCCTCGCCATCGTCACTGGCGTCCTGATCCTTTTGTCGCCAATCCTCGCCACGCTCGTGACAGTGTGGTTCGTCGTCTACATCCTCGCCTTCCAGGCGATCCTCGTCGGCGTCATGGAGATCAGCGTCGCGATCAATGAGCGGGCGCACTATGCGAGGATATGGCCGGTCCTGCTGTCGGGCGCGCTCTACGTGCTTTTCGGTGTCGTGCTGCTGTTCTCGCCGCTCACTGGCGCCGTCTTCTTCGTCATCTTCGGCGGTGTGTTGATGATAATGTTTTCGATATCATTGTTCGCGCTGGCGTGGCGGATGTGGAGCAATAAGGGCGCAGTCGCGTAAGATCCGTAGCAAACGGCAAAACATCATTCAGTCTTTGGCTATATACGACCCCCATTTACGGGGGATATTTCATGCCGAAACATTTGTTCAATTACGCTTCTAAAGCGCTCATCGGCGTTTTGCGCCATGCATTTCTTGCAGCGACTGCAAAGTCTGGTCACCGATCGCCTGCTGCCGGCGGTGACGAACCGTCCCGCGCGATCGCCCTCGACATCAAGCTGTCTACGTCGATTGCCGCGACAGCTAGTCCTAGAGCTGTCGCTCCGCCGGACCGCTCGTAGAACGGCGGGCTGGGCGAGGGTTGTGGGATTCGGGGATAAGTCAGACTCAGCCTAACAAGGGGGCCGAGCAATCCCTAACTAGGGCCCATGCGCTTTTCCGACGGCTTCCTCTACGAGATCCGCCAGCGCCTGCCGATTTCGCAGGTGGTGGGTGAGCACGTCATCTGGGACAAGCGGAAGAGCCACCCCGGCCGCGGCGACATGTGGGCCTGCTGCCCTTTCCATGGCGAGAAGAGCCCGAGCTTTCATGCCGACGACCGCAAGGGCATCTATCATTGCTTCGGTTGCGGGGTGACGGGTGACCATTTCCGCTTCCTCACCGAGAAGGCGGGAATGAGCTTCCCGGAGGCCGTCGAAAAGCTTGCCGGCATGGCGGGCGTGCCGATGCCGGCGCGCGATGAGCGCGAGGAAGCCCGCGACGAAGTCCGCCGCAGCCTGTTCGATGTGATGGAAACGGCGGCCAAATATTTCGAGGCGGCGCTCTCTCACAATATCGGCGCCCGCGCCCGCGGCTATCTGTTCGAGCGCGGTGTGACGGCGCAGGCGCAGACCCGCTTCAGGATCGGTTTCTCGCCCGACAGCCGCAACGGGCTCAAGGAGCACCTCGCGGCCAATGGCGTGACGGCGCAGGAGATGGTCGACACGGGTCTCGTGGCATCGCGCGAGGGCGATCCGCTCACCTATGACCGGTTCCGCAACCGGGTCATGTTCCCGATTACCGATTTCCGCGGCCGCATCATCGCCTTCGGCGGCCGGGCGCTGACGCCCGATGTGCCGGCCAAGTATTTGAACTCACCCGAGACCGACCTCTTCAAGAAGCGGCTGACGCTCTACAACGGCATGGACGCGCGCAAGGCGGCCCGCGACGGCAAATCCGTCATCGTGGTCGAGGGCTATCTCGACGTCATCGCCGCGGTGATGGCCGGGTTCGAGGGCACGGTCGCGCCGCTCGGCACGGCGCTCACTGAAGACCACGTCCAGATGCTCTGGCGCATGACCGATACGCCCATCCTCTGTTTCGACGGCGACACGGCAGGCCAGCGCGCCGCTGAGCGCGCCGCCGGCATCGTGCTGCCGCTGCTGCAGCCGGGCAAGACCGTCAAGATCGCGACGCTACCCGAGGGCCTCGACCCGGATGATCTCATCAAGGCGCAGGGGCGCAACGCCTTCGCTGATGTGCTCGACCGCTCACGCTCGCTGTCGGATGTGGTGTGGAGCCTCGAAACGGGCGGCATTGTCCCCGAGACGCCGGAGGCGCGGGCGGCCCTCGAGGTGCGGCTGCGTGAACGGGCCAATGGCATCGCCGAACCGTCAGTGCGCCGTCACTATGTCCAGGCATTCGACGAGAAGCTTGCTGCCTTTTTCCAACCCGTTCGCCACAACCGCTACGAGCCGCGCGGCGGGCGTCCGCAATACGGCCAGGGCCAGCGCAGCGGTACCTACGGCCAGCCGCAGCGCGGCACGCCCCATCTGGTCGTGTCCGATACGCTGCGCAATTCCCGCCTCCTGAAGCCGGGCCTAGCCGCCGACGCAACGCCGCGCGAGGCGGTCATTCTCGTCAGCCTCATCAACCACCCTCAGCTGGCCGAAGCCCGTCTCGAGGCGTTGGCAGAGCTCGAATTCGGCTCGCCGGGGCCGCGAAAGCTGTTCTCGGCTCTGCTCGATCTGATCATGGCCGATCACGATATTTTGGGGGCCGACCTCAAGGCCGGCCTTGGCGCCCGTGGTTTCGGCCCCGACATCGAGAAAATGGAGCATTTGCTGCGCGGGCAGGGGGTCTGGCAAATCCTTGCCGATGTTGCACAAATCGACGCGGAGACCGGTCTTCGGCACGCGCTGGCCTTGCATTACAAGTCGGTTGAGCTAAATAGGGCTTTGAAAGCAGCAGAAAACGCCCTCGACGTCGATTGGACCGAGGACTCCTTTAAGGTGCTGCAAGACATCAAGAACCAGATCACCACAGTCGATGGCACTGAGGCGCTGATCGAAGGGTTTGGTTCGTTATCTGGACGCGCGGCGCGCAGCTTTTAGAAAAGCTCGTGAACGCGCGATTTTGCTTATGGGCGAATCAGTTACATAAGCGCTCTCCGGAAAACGAATCAGAGGCCGGTATTCTTCGGCCCTTGCCGCTCGTCACGCCGCACCCATTTGAACCGAACCGGCCCCTACTGGGTCACGGAGCAGAAGCCAGATGGCTACGAAGGCACCCGTGAAGGCGACCGCGAAGCCCGCAGCAAAAGCGGTCAAGGCGGCATCTAAAAAGACTCCGGCAAAAGCCGAACCGAAAAAGAAATCCGTCGCGAAAGCAGTCGCCAAGGCTGCAACCAAGACGGAGGTAAAGTCGTCAAAGAAGATAGTGGCCAAAGCCAAGCCGGCAGCCAAAGCACCACCAAAGCCGGCGGCAAAGGTGAAGGCTCCAGCCAAGGCGGCAAAGCCCGTATCGAAGGCGAAGAAGCCTGAGCTAAAGGCGGCGGCAAAGCCTGTGGCAAAGAAGGCGGAGCCAAAAAAGCCTGAACTCAAGAGTAGGCCAGTCGCCACGATCAAGCCCGAGGCCAAGAGCAAGGCCGAACCAAAGGCGCCAACCAAGCCGATTGCCACCAAGCCCGAGCCGACCAAGCCCGACCCCAAGACCCCGGCGAAAGCCGCTCCAGCAAAGACAGACTTGAAGCCAGTGAAGACCGAGACCGAAATCGAGCCCAAGGCGGCGCCCAAGGCTCCTCCCAAATCCACGACCAAAGCCCAGGCCAAGCCCGGCAAGGACGACAAGACTCCGGCCAATGGCGAAAAGCCGGAAGGTGCCGAAACTCCAGACAGCCCGCTGCTCGATCTTTCCGACGCCGCGGTCAAAAAGCTCATCAAGACGGCCAAGAAGCGCGGCTACGTCACCTATGAAGAGGTGAACGCGGTACTGCCGTCCGATCAGGTTTCGCCCGACCAGATCGAAGACATCATGTCGATGTTCTCCGAGATGGGGATCAACGTCGTTGACGAGGACGAGGTCGAAGAGGCCGAGCCCGACACTCCGGAAGAAGAGTCGACAGAGATTGCCGAGCGCACCGGCACGGCCGTCGCCAGCAAGTCGAACGCCCGCGAAGGCTCGGATCGGACCGATGATCCGGTGCGCATGTACCTGCGCGAGATGGGTTCGGTTGAGCTGCTCAGCCGCGAGGGCGAAATCGCCATCGCCAAGCGCATCGAAGCCGGCCGCGAGACGATGATCGAGGGGCTCTGCGAGTCCCCGCTGACTTTCCAGGCCATCATCATCTGGCGCGACCAGCTCGGCGCCGCCGAAATTCTGCTGCGCGACATCATCGATCTTGAAGCGACCTATGCCGGTCCCGACGCTAAGCAGGCGGCTCCGGTCATGCCGGCCGAAGAGTACAAGCCCGCTTCCGTCATCGAGCAGCAACAACGGGCGCAGAAGGCAGCAGCCGCTGCGCCGCCGCCGCGCCGTGTCAGCGGCAATGAAGAAGACGACTACGTTCCAGAGGAGCCGCAGGCCCCGCAGGATCCGGTCGACGACGACGACGACGATTTCGAAAATTCCCTATCGCTCAGCGCTATGGAAGCCGAACTGAAGCCGCAGGTCGTCGAGACCTTCGATCGCATCGCCGACGCCTATGGCAAGATGCGCAAGCTGCAGGACAAGCACGCCGCCGATCGGTCTAAGCCCGTCACGGGCGCCGAGACCAAGAAGGTCGATACCTTCCGCAGCTCGGTGATTGCCGATGTGAAGTCGCTGTCGCTCAACGCGTCACGTATCGAAAGCCTCGTCGAGCAGCTCTACGACATCAATAAGCGCCTCGTGCGGCTCGAAGGCCGCCTGCTGCGTCTGGCCGAGAGCTATGGCATCAAGCGCGAAGACTTCCTCGAGGCCTACTACGGCAGCGAGCTGGTCGAAGGCTGGGCCGCGGGCGTTGCCATTCGCGGCAAGGGCTGGGTGGAATTCACCAAGCGCGAAGGCGACACGATCCAGGAAATCCGCGGCGAGATTCATACGCTCGCGACGGAAGCCGGGCTCGACGTCACCGAGTATCGCCGCATCGTCCACAAGGTGCAGAAGGGTGAGCGCGAAGCTGCGATCGCCAAGAAGGAAATGGTCGAGGCGAACCTTCGTCTCGTGATTTCGATCGCCAAGAAGTACACGAACCGCGGCCTGCAGTTCCTCGATCTCATTCAGGAAGGCAATATCGGCCTGATGAAGGCCGTCGATAAGTTCGAGTATCGTCGCGGCTACAAGTTCTCGACCTATGCGACGTGGTGGATCCGTCAGGCTATCACGCGCTCGATCGCCGATCAGGCCCGCACCATCCGTATCCCGGTGCACATGATCGAAACGATCAACAAGATCGTTCGGACGTCGCGCCAGATGCTGCACGAAATCGGTCGCGAGCCGACGCCCGAGGAGCTGTCAGAGAAGCTCCAGATGCCGCTCGACAAGGTCCGCAAGGTCCTCAAGATCGCGAAAGAACCGATCTCGCTCGAAACGCCGATCGGCGACGAGGAAGATTCGAACCTCGGCGATTTCATTCCCGATGTGAACGCGGTGCAACCGATCGATGCCGCGATCCAGTCGAACCTACGCGAGACCACGACCCGGGTGCTGGCGTCGCTGACGCCGCGCGAGGAACGCGTGCTCCGCATGCGCTTCGGCATCGGCATGAACACCGACCACACGCTCGAAGAAGTTGGCCAGCAGTTCTCGGTTACCCGCGAACGTATCCGTCAGATCGAAGCCAAGGCGCTGCGCAAGCTCAAGCACCCGAGCAGGTCACGGAAGCTTCGCAGCTTCCTCGACAACTGAGTTCAAGAGGCCCGGAGCGATCCGGGCCTTTTTTCATGACCATTTGCGCAATTGCGGCCCGACCGACTGGGCGGCTAGTGTGGCTGCAGCAGTTCAAGCTACGAGGTTGCGTTATGTCGTTCTGGAAAAATCTCTTTGGCGGTGGCGGCGGCGAAGCTGCCGAGTCCGCGCCTGCTCCGGGTGAAGAGTATAAGGGCTTCACGATCCGAGCCACACCGACGCCGGTGGGAAGCGAGTACCAGCTGGCTGGTACCATCGAGATGGACGTTGGTGGTGAGCTCAAGAGCTACAAATTCGTCCGGGCCGATCGGCTCTCGTCTCGCGACGAGGCGGTGAGCTTCGCCCTCGCCAAGGGCCGGCAGATAGTCGACGAGCAGGGTAAGACGCTGTTCAAGTAACGCTTGAACCAATTGGCGCTGGCGCCTGTGGCCTTAGGGGAGTAAGCCCCGGGCCAACGGAGTTGTCCCATGGCCAAGAAACCTACCGCGCGCACCGAATACGTGTTCTTCGATGTTGTCTACGAAGACGGCACTCAGCGGTCTAATCGCAAGGTGGCAGCCGAACTTCTTGGTGGTCTCGATGGCGACGAGCCGGCGCGTGCCGAGATTGAATCGCAGGACCGCGCGATCGCTGAAAAGTCGCGCTTGCCGCCGCTGGCGATCAAGACGCTGAAGCGCTCCGGCAAATAGGTCTAGTGGCTGACGATCTGGTCGAAGCTGTCCAGCAGGCCGTCCGTTGTCGTCCGGCCTTCGGCCAACAGTACAAATACACCGAATACCAAAATCCCCGCGACCAGCAGCACCTGACCCAGGCCGAAACGGCGTGGTCGGGTTGCGTAGCTGTGTGGGGCGGGGCTGGTCATCGGTTCATCTCTGCGGGTAGCATCGTTAACGCGCTCAACTGATGTTTGGTTCTGCGTAACCTCCATGGCGGCACGAGGACCCGATCGTGTCTCAATCATGGCAGCAGTCCCTCATTCGACGAAGTCAGGTGGATTGCGCGGTGAGTAGAGGCCCGGCCGATTGGCACCGGCCACTCGCATGACCGGCCAGACGAACGCCGCTCCCGCCGCGAGGACGCCGAGGATTTTGAGGTCGCGCACGATCAGCAAGAGGATCAGCGGCAAGACCACGAAGAAGGCGATGGAGACGACCAGTGCCGCGATGAGAAAGGCCCGGCGCGCCTCTGAATAGCCTGACGTAAAGCGGATTGTGCCGGCGGCGCCATTGGCGATCAGCCGCTTGTGGAGATCGTCGACGAACCGGCGATACGGGCCATCATAGCGGCCATCTGCTAGCCCCTGGTCATTGCCATTGCCGACGACGTAGCGCCTGCCGCTCACCAACTGGATCGTGCATTGGCCGATCGTGCCCGAGCGCGGAATGGCGTTCGAGCTCAACGTCACCGACAGGATGCGATCGAACGGGATGCGCAGCCATTGCCCGCCAACCACGAGGCTCAGCGAATCATCCTCGACCGTCACACCATGATCCTTGAAGCGCCATACGAAGCGGTGCTCTGTCGTGCGCGCGTAAAGGTCGTAATGCGCCGTCGCCGAGGGAGCGTCGTCCACTATTGCGCCAGCTGCAGTTCCTGGCCGCAATTGGCCAGAATGCCGGGAATGTACTCGCAGTAGGGGTGCACGCGCTGGGCGTAGTCGACGACATCGATGGCGCAATCGCTGACGCGCACATTCACCGCGAACATCTGCCGCTTCCAGTCGACGACAAAGCGGTAGTTGGCATTGGTGCGCGGCACGTCGGCCAGCACCATCATATCGTTGTTGCCGAGCACGGTTCTCGCGCGGCTGAGGGCGCAGGTGTCGCTCTGTTTGAAGACGCCCTTATTGGGTGCCTTGTCGATGATGAGGCCGCCCGCGAAGGTGGGAGCGGTTAGGGCGATAAGGGCGAAGGAGGTAAGAGCAGTGCGGAACAGGGACATGGCAAATCTCCTCGTGTCAGGTGAGGAGACTGAGCCGGGCGATGTGGCCGGGCTCTGAGTGGCGCGTTCATGTGCGGTTTAGTTGGCCTTGAGAGCCAGCGCCTTGTTCACCGCCGGCTTCACCACCGTGCCGTAGAGCTCGATCGCCTTCATTACTTTGGCATGGGGCAGGGTGCCGACGCTGAGCTGCAGGCCGAAGCGCTGATGGCCGAACCATTCGTGCTGCATCAAGATCTTGTCGATCACCTGCTGCGGTGAGCCGACGAAATAGGCGCCGTGCGGCGTGGTGCCAGCTTCGAACTGCTGGCGCATCGTCGGCGGCCAGCCGCGTTCCTTGCCGATCCGGCTCATTGCGGCCTGATGCGCCGGGAAGGCGATGTCCATCGCCTCCTGGCTAGTCTCGGCGATGAAACCGTGTGACGAGATGCCGACCGGCAGCGTCGTCAGATCGTGGTTCATCTTCTGCGCCGTGTCGCGATAGAGCTGCACGAGCGGCACAAATTGCTGCGGCCGTCCGCCGATAATGGCGATCATCAGCGGCAGCGCGAAATAGGCCGCGCGCGCTACCGAGTTCGGCGTGCCACCGACGGCGACCCATAGTGGCAGCGGCTCCTGCACCGGCTTGGGGTAGATCTCGATACCGGGGATCGGCTTGGTGTGATTGCCGCCAGCCCAATTGACCTTGCCGCCCTTCCTGATCTCGATCAGCTCCTGCAGCTTTTCCTCGAACAGTTCGTCATAGTCGTTGAGGTCGTAGCCGAAGAGCGGGAAGCTCTCGATGAACGAGCCGCGCCCCGCCATGATTTCGGCGCGCCCATTCGACAGCAGATCGAGCGTCGAGAATTGCTGCCAGACGCGCACGGGGTCCTCGGAGCTCAGCACAGTGACCGCGGTCGACAGCCGGATGGTCTTCGTGCGAGCGGCCGCGGCGGCCAGAATGGTCACCGGCGATGAGGCGACGAAGTCTGGCCGGTGATGCTCACCCAATCCATAGAAGTCGAGTCCAAGCTGATCGGCCAGCTCGATCTCCTCCAGCAGATCCTTCAGCCGATCGGCCGGTGCCTGCAGATGGTTGTTGTTGAGTAGGTCCGGGGTGTTCTCCGCGAACGAATAGAGACCGAGTTCCATAGCGAGACGTCCTGAGCATTGTTGCCGCCTAGATGGCGACAGCCGCACGGGGCGGCAAGAGAGAACAGCGATGTAACCCTCAAGTCCGGGTTCAGCTCAAAGGCGCCGCGCTCGCTGGCGGCATCGCCACCTGATTACAATAGAAAAAGCCCCGGCTATCGAGCCGGGGCCTTTGCTGAGCGCTTCGGAGGGAGGGCCGAAACGCTAAGTCGTTACGGGGCCGCCGAGGAGACCGGAGCCGCAGACGGCTCAGTAGTCGCCGGGGCCGTGTCAGCCGGAGCTGCGGGGGCTGCGTCAACTGGTGCAACCGGGGTCGTCGTGGTGTCAGCCGGGGCCATAGGAGTGATGGTCGTGTCGGCGGGCGCCATCGGCGTCGTGGTCGTGGTCGTGTCAGCCGGCGCGACCGGCGTAGTGGTCGTAACGGTCGGCGTGTTGTTCACGTCGAGATTGGTTGTCGCCGGCTGCGAATTTGCCGAGAAAACCAGATAGGCGATGGCCAGCAGCGCGAGCGCTACGATGATGCCAACAAACCAGCCCGTCGAGTTGTTCTCGCGGGTATAGACAGTACGATTAATTCCGTCATTGCTGTAGACGGTGTCGCGATCTGGGGTAGCCACGGGGACCTCCTTGTTTGAGACCGTATGGCTGAAGAACGCGACGCACTAAGAATTGTTCCGAATTGCGGCCCACGCAATTCGGTTGTTTGGGCCGCGTCCGGTAATTGCCGCTGAATCAACGTGTTGGGACGTGGAAACCGGTCCCGAGGTAGATCGTCGGCTGGTAGATCACCTGCCCATATTGCTCGAACGGCACAGTTTCGACAGGCGTCAGGCTGTCGAAATAAGGGGCGATCTCGCCAACGCCCATCACCGGATCGGCGACCACCAGGGCCGACTCTCCCAAATGGGCGCTAGGGACGAACCAATAATCGTACTGGTCATGACGATTAGCGATGGTGACCACGTCGGCGTCATGCAGCGCAAAGCCCAACTGGGCCGCCGTGGTATAACGCGTCGCGGCGATGAATCCGACATCGTGGGTCTGTCGCAGCGCCCGGATGTGTTCGGCGACATTGGGCCAGCCAAATGTCGATGAGATCGTCCAGTCGTACCGCCCCAGCAGATTGCCCAGCGGCACCATGGTGAAATTGACGATGCTACCCACGGCGAATACCGCGCCATAAAGCAGATGCAGCCAGAACACCCAGCGCAGCCGCATCCAGCCGGCAATCAGCGGCATCAGCAGCAGAGCCGCGACGATGTTCCAATAGAAGAACACCTCGACGAACAGCGACAAGCCGAGCATGGCAAGGCTCGATATGACGAACACAGCCAGTGCCATGGTCCGGGCGCGATCGGCGAATGGCGCGCCTAAGGGCCTGCGTATCATCCCGAAGATGGCAGGGAAGACAAAGGGCGAGATGAACAGCAGTGCCAGTGCGAGGAACGCCGGCAGGTTGTTGAGCCGCAGCACGAACATCGCGCCGCCCCAGCGTTCCGAGAAATGGAAATTGTAGGAGGCAAAGCTGGTCGTCAAATTCCAGTAGAGCACCGGGGCTTGAATCGCGATCGCGAGCAGTGCCGCGAGATACAGATGCGGCGACGCCCAGAGCTTTCGCACCGGCTTGTGCGCCACAAAGAACAGCGCGATCCCGAGGGCAAACAGAACGCCGTTATATTTGGTCAGAACCGCGAGGCCCAGCAGTGCCGCGGCACCGTAGAGCAGGCCGAACCCTTTGCCGGTTGCCTCCCAACGCTCCGCGAACAAGAGGAAGGTGTGGGCCGAGGCGAGACAGAGAAAGATCAGCAAATGATCGTGGAAGGCGACGCTGGTCATGGTGAAGAACAGCGGCGATGTGAGGTAGATCGCCGCCGTCGGCCACCACCATGCGGCCGGGTCTTCAGGCTTCAGTCTCTTCGACCAGAGCCAGAAGATCCAGAGCGTGCCGGCCAGCGTGAGCCAGGTGAGGATTCGCAGCGTAAAGTAGTTCCAGCCCAGCAGGCTCGCAGCCCGCAGCAGCCATGCATGCAGCGGTGGATGGTCGAAATACGACCATGCCAGCTTCTGGCCCCACATCCAGTAATAGGCCTCATCGCCGATCGGCGGGGCGGTGAAGGTCAGGTAGATTTTGACCGCGATGAGGAGAACGACGGCGATCTGTGCGACCAGTACCGGCCGCGCCGTCACCGTGCGGTCTGGGTTCACGATTTGGGAGCCGGTGGCTTGGCCTTACCCAGGGCTTTGGTCATGGCGGCGACACGATCGATGAACGCAAGGAACAGTGCTGAGACCACGAAGGCGAGGTGGATGATCGTGTACCACATCAGCTGCTCACCGCTGTATTGCGCGGTGTTGAGGAATATCTGCAGCAGATGGATCGAGGAGATCGCGACGATGGTCGATGCGACCTTGATCTTCAGTGACCCAGCGTCGATCTCGCCCAGCCAATGGACACCATCGTCATCGTCGAAGCGCGAGACGAAATTCTCGTAGCCTGAGATGATCACCATCACCACAAGGCTCGCGATCAGTGCGGCGTCAATGAGGCCAAGGATTTTGAGGATCGATTCCGATTCATCGAAGGCGAACAGATGGCTCGCGAATTCCCAGAGTTTGTAGCCGAATACGATCGCGTAGAGCCCCAGAGCGATGGCGAGACCGACATAAAACACCACTAGCAGCCAGCGGGCGCCAAGGATGATGCGTTCCACAAACTGCTCGATCTTCTTCATGGCCCGCCTTTGCATTGCTTCGGCAGAGGGATAGCGGATTTTATCGTTTCGGCAAGCGGGCTATGGCGCCGCAGCAAAAAACCCGCGCCCCAGCCAGATTTCGAAGGTCCATAGCGTCGTGCCGTAGCGATCGACGACCGGCACTGTCTCGAGGGGTTCGAGGGTGGCGAAACGGTCGCGGGCGGCATCGATCGGGAAGGTCGGATCGGCCACGATGATCGCATCCTGGCCGGCATGCGCCGCGGCGTCCCACCAATAGTCGTTCTGCGAGCGCACCGGGTTGAACGCCGCAACATCGGCATCATGCAGCTGGAAGCCGAGTTGCGCGGCATAGGTGTAGCGCGTCGCCGCGAGAAAACTTCCGGGGTGCGCGCCTTGCTGCGCAGCGACGCGCTTCGCGACGTCGGCCCAGCCATAGTTGGCCACGGCTCCCGGATCGCCGATACTGCCGATCTTCAGCGGCGTGACCGTGTAGCTCAATACAGCGACGCTGCCGATGAACAGTCCGAACAGCAGATGCAGCCACAGGGCAAATCGGCCACCCAGCAGTCGATAGGCGACGGGCGCGAGCGCCGCATATGCAACGACGTTCCAGTGGAAGTAGACCGTGATGTAGGCGGCGATCACGGCCCAGGCGATGGTCGACGAAAAGAAGATGGTCCGCGACAGGCCGATGATCCGGCTATCCTCATCGCCCCGCGGCCTGATCCAGATCAGGCGCAACGATGCGAGCAGCAATACGGGCGATAGCGCAATCGGCAGGACCAGCAGGAAATCGTTGACGCGTGCCCAGTTCGGCTGGCCCCAATGCGCGGTCGGTCGATCACCGAAATGATATTTGAGGCTGGCCATGCCTTCGATGAGGTTCCAGTAGACCACCGGCGCCTGCATCGCGACCGCGAGCAGCGCCGCAAGCCACAGCTGAGGCGTCAACAGTAGCCGCCTGAGTTTGGGTCGCGCGAGCACCCAGAGCGCATAGCCCACGCCGAGGAACACGCCATTGTATTTGGTGAGCACAGCGAGGCCGAGCAGCGCTGCCGACAGATAGAGCCAGCGCCAGCCCCTTCGCCCATTCTCCCAGTCAGCCGCGAAGCGATGAAAGGCGAACATCGAGGCGATTGTGAAGAACAGCAGGAGATGGTCGTGGAAAGCCACGCCGCCAATGATCGCGATGGTCGGGATCGTCAGATAGATCGCCGTGGTGTGCCAGAACCAGCCGACGGGATCGTGCGGTGCCAGCCGCTTTGCCCATAGCCAGAACACCCATAGGGTACCCGCTAGGCTGAGCCACGTCAGCGCCCTTACAGAGAAATTGCTCCATGGCAGTACACTGGCCACGGCGGCCTGCAGCCAGCCATCGAGTGGCGGATGATCGAAATACGACCAGCTCAGATGCTGGCCCCACATCCAGTAATAAGCCTCGTCGCCCATCGGCGTGACGGCGATGTCGAACCACAGCCTCAGGCCGAGCAGGTACAGCACCACCAGTTGCAGCACGATGATCTTGAGGCCGGACGCCGGCTTGGCGGGATGCGGGTCGATCATAGAGGTGTCGCGACAGCCGGGTTGAAACGCGCCCGAAAAGGCGGTGCGGGGCCGCATAAGTCAAGTCCACGGTTCCGGTTGCGCCTTGTCCCGCGCTGGCTAGTATGCGCCGCAGTTGGGGGCGGGGCATGGTCAGTCCGGAAGCACG
Source organism: Devosia sp. (assembly GCA_039918675.1). GTDB lineage: Bacteria > Pseudomonadota > Alphaproteobacteria > Rhizobiales > Devosiaceae > Devosia_A. The sequence continues at coordinate 12,475 of JBDSHC010000127.1, read as the reverse complement.
TGCCGAGATCGAGAGGATGTTTGCCACAATGCGGGAGGACGCCAAGCGTTATCCCGGGGGCAAACCGCTCGACGTCAGGCGGCGCGAATGGGAAGCCGAGGCGCGGCTGCAGATCCTTCCGAAGGGGTCGCGGTTTCAGCCTGTCGATGCCGCGGGAATCAAGGCGGAATGGATGGAGATGCCGCTGGTGAGCCGACGGCGCGTGCTGCTGCTTATGCACGGTGGCGGCTACAATGCGGGCTCGCCGCGGACCCATCGCAAACTTGCGGCCCATCTGAGTCGGGCGACCCACGCCCGGGTCCTCACCCCGGACTATCGTCTGGCACCGGAGCATGCATTTCCGGCGGCAGTGAAGGACAGTCTCAAGGTCTATGGCTGGCTGCTCGATCAGGGGATTGGTGAAGACGAGATCGTGTTCGGTGGTGATTCTGCCGGAGGAGGGCTGGCACTCTCGATGCTGCTAGCGCTGCGTCAGGCCGGTGCAAAGATGCCACGCGCCGCGATCCTTCTGTCGCCCTGGACCGACCTTACCGTGTCGAGCCCAAGCTATGAGCGTCACCGCAAGGCGGACCCTATCATTGCGCGTGAGCGGCTGCGGGAGGCGGGGCTAATGTACGCCGGCCAGCGCGATCCCGCCGATCCGACGGCGTCGTCGCTGTTTGCCGATCTCACTGGCTTGCCGCCGATGCTGATTCATGTGGGTGGCGACGAGACCATGCTCGACGACAGCCGGTTGCTGGCCGAGCATGCGCGCGCAGCCGGGATCGACGTCAGCTACAAGGTCTATGAGGGGATGTGGCATGTACATCAGCATGCCGCGCCTGAAGTGCCGGAAGCGGTGGCGGCCTTCAACGATATTGCCGCCTTTATTCGCGCGCATTTCGGCGACTAGATCGCCCTCGTTGGGGAGTTGGGGCGGTAGTAAATGAGTCTATCCGAGCGAGACGCGGTCTTCACCGCGCTTGCCGATGAGTATCGGCGCGTGCTGCTGGAGCGGCTGCGACGCAGCAATGGCCAGACGCTGACCAAGCTCTGCGAGGGGCTGCCGATCACACGCCAGGCGGTCACCAAACATTTGCTGGCGCTCGAGGACGCGAGTCTCGTGGTCAGCAAGAAGCGGGGCCGCGAAAAGCTGCATTTCCTCAATCCGGTTCCGATCCACGCCATTGCCATGCGCTGGCTCCGGCAGTTCGACGCGGTCAAGCTCGAGGTGCTCGCCGCGGTCGAGGCGCAAGCAAAAGGGCCGGAGTGAACTCCGGCCCTTCGCAGATCTGTCGCCGAACTTAGTTCTTCGACGCCTCCAGCGTCACCAGCGGTGTAATGCGCTTGATCGTGACGCGGCGGTTGAGTTCCTCGGACGCCTCGGTCTTCACCTTCAGGAACTTCTCGCCATAGCCCTGGGTAACCAGGTTTTCCGGCGGGATGTCGTAGAAGTCTGTGAGGATACGGGCGATCGTCGTCGCGCGCTGGTCCGACAGCACGAGATTGGCGACGTCCGAACCGGTAGCATCCGTGTGACCCTCGATGAGGAACACTTCGCCCGGGTTCTTGTCGAGCAGCGTCAGCATGGCCTTGGCCACCTTGCTCAAGGAGCCGACCTGGCTCCGCGAGATCGTAGCCTTGCCGCTGTCGAAGGTGAGACCACCGACTTCGAGGCGGCGCACGGTGTCGCGCAGACGCGCCGAACGCTTGACCTCGTCGATCGAATAGATGCGGCGCACCTTCTCGACCGGCGGCTGGTCGAGGAAGAACTCGACCTGATCTTCGTCGGCATAATCGGCGTCGAGCACATAGTCACGGGCCGGGATCGTCAGACGCAGCGGCGGCAGGTCGTCGCCCGGATCGAGGAAGAACGAGTCCTCATCGTCATCGCGGGAATCGTAGGTTGCCAGATAGAACTCACGATCGTCCGGGTACACCTTGGTGCGCTTCAGCACCTCGCCATACTTGTTGTAGATCGTGACGATCTTGACGCCGCTCGGCCGTTCGATGGTCTCGCGGATACGGCCGTTGTTCAGCCGCTCGTAGTAGATCTGATCTTCATCCTTATCGTAGTAGCGGTCACGTTCCTGCTGCTGGTTGTTGATGAAGATGTTGATGCCGACCTGGAAGATGATTCCAGTGTTGTTGGCGTTGTTGCCCGGCGGGGGCGGCACGACGACAACCGGCGGCGGAGCGGGCTGGCCGTTGGCCGGCGGGGCAGGCGGAGCCATGGTGATGTCGGCGAAGACGACGCCACCCTGATCTGACGGGATCGGCTCGCCTGACGGCTCGGTCGTGGCCGAGAGCGTATCGGCAGAGGTATCCGCAGCAATGTCGGACTGGGAATCAGCGTCAGTCGTGGGCGGCGGTGCTGCCGGTGTCGCCGGGTCCTGCGGCGGCGCTGCAGGGTCGGTCGGGCCTTTGTCGGCATCGAAGATCGGCGCGGCATCGCCGTCCGTCCCTTCCGGCAGCATCTCGATCGCCGCACCCGTCACCGGTTCATCGGCATTCTGCAGCGGCGGCTCGACGACAGCTTCAGAGGACGGCTGGTCCACTGGAGCAGCCGGCTTTCCGGCCGGCGGCAGCGGGGCCAATTCGAGACCGAACTGAGCAAGGCAGCTGGCGCTGTCGGCGAAACCTGCGGTCGTGCAGATGGCATCGATCTGACCGTTAGCGGTATCGACCTTGGCCTGGCCGTCGGCATTGCCGGCGTCCAGTTCAGCCGCACCCTCGTTGTACAGGTCGACCGCGGCGGTCAGCTGCGCGAGAACATCGGCATTGGCATCGGCCGGGGGAGCGACTTCCTCGCTCGACACGGCGGGAGCGACTTCCTGGCTCGACGCAGCAGCGGCGTCAGCGGCGGCCTGTGCCTCGGCGGCAGCGGCTGCGTCAGTCGCAGCCTTATCAGTTGCCGCCTGCGCCTCAGCGGCAGATGCCGCATCAGCATTTGCCTTGTCGGTCGCGGCCTGCGCCTCGGCGGCGGCCGCTGCATCAGCATTGGCCTTATCGGTCGCAGCCTGCGCTTCGGCGGCTGACTGGGCGTCGGCCGTAGCCTTGTCCGCTGCAGCTTGTGCTTCAGCGGCGGCGGCGGCGTCAGCCGCGGCCTTGTCGGCAGCAGCCTGCGCGTCAGCAGCGGCCTGCGCATCTGCAGCTGCCTTATCAGCAGCAGCCTGAGCGTCTACGGCAGCCTGCGCGTCCGCAGCGGCCTGAGCTTCTGCCGAAGCCTGGGCCTCGGCCGAAGCCTGGGCGGCAGCGGCCGCAGCGGCTTCAGCAGCGGCATCCGGGCCGGCTTCCACCGGCGCGAGCTGCGCCAGAGCAGCGACGCATTCGTCGATGCTGCCGAAGCCAGCAGTGATGCACGCCTCGAGCAGCGCCTGCTGCGTCGTGTCGTTCTGTTCAGCCTTGAACGCCTGATAGGCTGTCGCGAGTGCCGGATCATTCACATTGGGGGTGGTCTGCGCGTAAGCCGCGCTCATTGGCGAAAGCGCCAAAAGCGTCAGGCTGGTGCCAGTCAGCAGCCAGTTGCGGAAGCTCATGAGGTTTACCTTTAATCTGGAGTCAGTTGGATGAGGAAGTGACGCTGTCCTGCTGAACCGGACCTGAACGTCCGGAAGACCTTCTTCAGTCGACAGTCCCCGCTTGGACCCTCAAACGTAGCGCCCGCTCTGTCGGTTCCATCGCAATGCCAGACATGCTAGCGCATTGCGCTTATCATGCGGCAATCGACGACCAGTATCGACCTTACGACCCGCGGTGCGGGCTTGTATGAAATCACCCAGCAAGTGGTCGACTTTATGGCGAATTCAACCATTCGCACCGGGCTGCTGACGGTTTTTTGTCGTCACACCTCTGCATCACTGCTGATCCAGGAAAACGCCGACAGCGACGTCAAAACCGATCTGATGGGCTTTTTCCGTCGCATCGCGCCCGAGGGCATGGACTGGATCGTGCATCGTACCGAGGGGCCCGACGATATGCCTGCCCACATCAAATCGGCACTGACCCAGACCTCGATCGGCATCCCTGTGGTCGATGGCGCGCTGGCGCTCGGCACCTGGCAGGGCATCTATCTGTTTGAACATCGCAGCCGTCCGCATCGCCGGGAAATCGTGCTGCAGATCATCGGTGATTCATGAGCCTCATTCTCACCTGGTGGCCGTTGATCGTCGGCCTCTCGATCACCGGCATGGTATCCGGCTTCTTCGCGGGTCTGCTCGGCATCGGCGGCGGCGCCATCATCGTGCCGGCGCTGGCCGTTGCTTTCGAGGCGCTGGGCTATGGCGGCAATGTCGCCCAGCATGTCGCCGTGGCCTCGTCACTCGCCATCATCATGCCCACCGGATCGATGAGCGCTCGTGCCCACTACAAGCGCGGCGCCGTCGATATCGGCATCCTCAAACTCTGGGCGCCGTTCGTGTTCGCCGGCTGCCTGCTCGGCGGCCTGATGGCCGGCTGGTTCTCGGGCAATGCGCTGCGCATCGTCTTTGGCGTCATGGCGCTGTTCATCGCGCTGAATATTGTAACGCCATTCCAGCAACGGCTGATGGGCCACCTCAAGGGCTCACCACTCACCCATCGCATCGCAGCGTCTATTGCTGGCTACATCTCCGCGCTGATGGGGGTAGGGGGCGGTTCGCTCAGCGTTCCCACCATCGCAGCGTTCGGGGAGACTATGCACAGGGCTGTGGGCACCGGGGCGGCGATCGGTGTGTTCATCGCTATCGGCGGCACCATCGGATTCGTCGTCTCGGGTTGGGGTGAGCCGGGCTTGCCGCCCGTCAGCCTGGGCTACGTCAATCTGGTGGCCTTCGCCCTCGTCGGAGGCTTCGCCGCATTGCTTGCCCCGACCGGTGCCGCGCTAGCGCATCGGTTGAAGCAGCAGACGCTCAAATATGTGTTTGCGGTGTTTCTGGTGCTGGTCGGGCTGAATATGATCTGGAAGGCGATCGCGGCGTAAGGCCGCCCTACCTCATCACCCTCAGTCGTCATCCCCGGCCTTGACCCGGGGACCCAACTGCACGCCCGGCCGAGTGGCTGGTCAAGCCCCGCCATGACGTCGGGACCGGTGCCGCGAGCGGGCTTCGGCGAAACGGGAGTAGCGATCAAGTGCCGCGCCCGTGGCCGCCCCCTTCCGTCGCCTTCGGCGTCACCTTCCCCCGTAAACAGGAGAAGGGGAGCCGACTGAGACGCTGGGCCCTGCGTCTCGAGCGCGTTATTCGAGATCCCAGTTCACATTCACGTCGATCGTAAACGTCAGCGAACCAACCTCGACTGGTACGACCGACCGGTCGGCCATCGCGGCTTCGGCTTTGAACATGTAGGGCTGCGGGTTGTTGTAGCTGGTCTGCTCACTGACCAGGGCCAGCGCGCCCAGTTCGACCCCGCCGGCATCGGCATAGAGTTGGGCCTTGGATTTTGCGTCCGCGAAGGCCAGCTTGCGGGCTTCGTTGTAAAGCTCGGTCGGGTCTTCGACCGCGAAGGTTACGCCCGAGATCGTGTTGGCGCCGACGGTCACCGCCTGGTCGAGAACGGCGCCCAGATTGGTGAGGTCGCGAATGTGGACCGTCACCCCATTGTTCACGGTGTAGCCGGTGATCTTGGGAGCCAGCTGATAGCCATTGGCATCGCGGGCGTCCGAATAGACGTAGTTGGGGCTGACGGAAAAGCCCGACGTCTGGATGTCGGCGCTCTCGATGCCGGCGGCCTTGAGCGTCTCGATCAGTTTCGCCATGTCGGTATTGTTGGCGTCGAGCGCCTCCTTGGCGGTGGTGCCCTGCGAGGTGACGCCGGACGTGATGTAGGCCGTGTCCGGAGCGGCCATGATCTCGCCATGGCCGGTGATCTGCATCGATCCGGCGGCGAAGACCGGAGTGGTCAGGGCCGTTGCGAGGGTCAGGGGAATAAGGGCAGCGAGCAGTCGCATCGGTCTCTCCTTGTGGTGCCCCGCGATCATGGCGGGGAATGCGGTTACGATTATGACGCGGGCCGGGGCAAAACCCTTGGGTCGTCCTTCAACAAAAGTCGGAGGCACGTACATCGGGCTTTGCTGGACAGGCTGTGAGCGTCCGGGTTAGGTAGCGCCGGCGAGAGGAACTAACATGTCAGATGGGATTTTGCCGGTTAGCGGCACATTGGTAGGCCGGGCGCAGGTTCCGGGCTTCTCCTATCCGCGTGTCGTAACCGTTCGCGCCGGCCGGATGATCGATATCACCGGCAAGGACGCGCCGACCACCCGCGACGCGTGCGAGAAGCCCGATCCCGCGGCCTATGTCGCGGCTGCTCCCGGCACCGACATTGGCGCGGCGGCGGATATTGTCGCGAACAGCTCATCAGACAAGTTCGCGCCGCAGCTGCCATTCCTGATTTCCCCGATCGATTTGCAGGCCGTCAAAGCCGCCGGCGTCACCTTCGTCGTTTCGTTGCTCGAGCGGGTCATAGAGGAGCAAGCGAGGGGCGACAAGGCCCGCGCGGATGCGTTGCGCGGCGAGATCACGACGCTGATCGGCACCGATCTTTCGAAGCTCGTTCCCGGCTCCGACGCCGCCATGAAGGTCAAGCAGACGCTGATCTCGCGTGGCGTGTGGAGCCAGTATCTCGAAGTGGGCATCGGGCCCGATCCCGAGATTTTCACCAAATGCCAGCCCATGGCCTCCGTCGGCCCCGGCGCGGATGTGGGCGTGCTGCCGATCTCGGAGTGGAACAATCCGGAGCCCGAGATTGCGCTGGTCGTCGCCAGCAGCGGCGCCATTGTCGGCGCAACGCTGGGCAATGACGTCAATCTGCGCGACGTCGAAGGCCGCTCGGCACTGCTCCTGGGCAAGGCCAAGGACAACAATGCGTCGGCCTCGCTTGGGCCGATGATCCGGCTGTTCGATGCCGGCTTCTCGATTGCCGACGTCAAGGCCGCCGAGATCGCGCTCAATGTGACCGGCGAAGATGGCTTCGTCCTTGAAGGCAGCTCGTCGATGAACCAGATATCGCGTGCACCGGAATCAATCGTCGCCGCGGCGACCGGCCGGCATCACCAATATCCCGACGGCTTCGTGATTTATCTCGGCACCATGTTCGCGCCGGTGAAAGATCGCGGCGGCGCCGGCAAGGGGTTCACCCACAAGCCCAACGACATCGTCACGATTTCGACGCCCGCACTCGGTTCGCTGAAGAACCGCGTGCGGCTCGCCACCGAATGCGCCCCCTGGACCTATGGCGCGAGCCATCTGCTGCGCGACCTAGGCAAAGCGGGGCTGCTCTGAAAATTCTGACCGATCCACAATGTCATTCCCGCGCAGGCGGGAATCCAGAGCGATACGCACTGGACGTTGTGGGGCGGTATCCTGGATTCCCGCCTGCGCGGGGATGATATTGTTGTTTTCTGCACGTGCGGTGCGTCGGCACCCGGAGAAGAATGAAATGGAAGATCTGCATAAGAATTTGATCGACGGCGAATGGGTTGGCGGCGAAGGCATTCCCAACATCAACCCGTCGAACACCGATGAAGTGGTGGGCCTCTATGCCCGCGCTACTGGCGACGACGTGCAGCGCGCCATCGCGGCTGCCAAGGCCGCGGCGCCCGCCTGGTCGCGTTCGGGTCTGCTGGAGCGGCATTCGGTCCTGTCCAAGACCTCGCAGGAAATCCTCGCCCGTCGTGAAGAGCTCGGTGCGCTGCTGAGCCGTGAAGAGGGCAAGACGCTGCCAGAGGGCATCGGCGAAGCCACCCGTGCGGGTCACATCTTCGAATTCTTCGCTGGCGAGGCGTTGCGCCTTTCGGGCGAGACGGTGCCGTCGGTTCGTCCGGGCGTCGGCGTCGAAATCACGCGCGAGGCCATCGGCGTCGTCGGCATCATCACGCCGTGGAATTTCCCGATCGCAATCCCGTCGTGGAAGATCGCGCCAGCCATCTGCTACGGCAACACCATTGTCTTCAAGCCGGCCGATCTCGTGCCGGGCAGCTCGTGGGCGATCGTCGATATCCTCCACCGCGCGGGCCTGCCCAAGGGCGTGATGAACCTCGTGATGGGGAAGGGCTCTGTTGTCGGCCAGGCCATCCTCGACAGCAAGGACATCAACGCCATCACCTTCACGGGCGGCGTCAACACCGGCAAGCGCGTGGCTGAGGCCAGCCTCAAATTCATGCGCAAGGTGCAGCTCGAAATGGGCGGCAAGAATCCGACCATCGTGCTCGACGACGCCGACCTCAAGGTCGCCGTCGAGAGCGTCGCGCAGTCGGCGTTCTTCTCGACCGGCCAGCGCTGCACGGCGTCGTCGCGCGTAATCGTCACCGAAGGCATCCACGACAAATTCGTTGAGGCGCTCGCCGAGCGCGTGCGCAATCTCAAGGTCGGCGATGCGCTCGAAAAGGGCATCGAGATCGGGCCGGTGGTCGATCCGGGCCAGCTCAAGCAGGACACCGATTACATCGCCATCGGCAAGGCCGAAGGCGCCAAGCTGGTCGCTGGTGGCGAGACGCTGAGCCTCAAGAATCCGGGCTATTATCTGCAGCCCACGCTGTTCACCGAAGCGACCAACCAGATGCGTATCAGCCGCGAAGAGATATTCGGGCCGGTGGCGTCGGTGATCCGGGTGAAGGATTACGAGGAAGCTCTGGCGACGTCGAACGACACGGAGTTCGGTCTCTCGGCGGGCATCGTCACGACCTCGCTCAAATACGCGACGCACTTCAAGCGCAATGCCGAAGCGGGAATGGTGATGGTCAACGTGCCGACAGCCGGCGTCGATTTCCACGTCCCGTTCGGCGGCCGCAAGGGTTCGAGCTATGGCCCGAAAGAGCAGGGCAAGTACGCGATCGAATTCTTCACCCAGGTGAAGACGGCTTACACCGCCGCCGGCTGATCGCAGCCAGACAATGCGGGCGGGGAATTGCTCCCCCGCCCACTCAGCGTATCGGGATTGTCGGCGCCGGACCGGTCCCTGTTCGGCCGGCGCCTACGCTCCGTCGATCAGCCTTTGTTGCCTTTGACGTTGGCCTCGAAAATCGCCCGCATCGCATCCGATGCCGGCGCTTCGGTCACGTCGCCGCCGCGGTCGATGGTGACGGTGCCGAGGCTATCGAGCGCCTGGGCGGGATCGAGCGCGAAGATGTCGCGCGCGGTGCTCGCATCGACGATTGGGGTCGGCATCGGCGACAGTTCGCCGGGCAGGCTCAGCGGGGCGTCGCGGTTGGCGGGAACTTCAGCAGGGCCCTTGTTGCCGGAGGTGACGGCCTGGGCCAGCACCGGCGTGGCAGCAAGAGCAGCGCCGATCATCAGGATGGTCGCAAGCTTGACGGAAAGAGTAGTCATCTAAGGGCTCCATGTCGGGGGTCCATCCCCCTGTCTTGAATGCCCATATGACGAAGGGTCGGCTGGACTCCTTGGGCCCCGATCACGAGATTGTTGAAAGCTCTATGCGAACCGCTTTCTCAGGTACGACTTATTCCAACCCGGCGGATAGTCGTCGAGCACGCCGAACACTTCATAGCCCAGCTTCTGATAGAGCCGCAGCGCATCGGGATTGTGGGTGTCGAGGGTCGCCGCCGAACATCCCTTCTGCGTCGCAAAGCGCTCCGCCTCGGCGAGAAGCTGTGTCGCGTAACCGCGCCCGCGCCACGCCTCGTCCACCCAAAGCGAATCCACCTCCAGCCAGTCGCCCCAGATCGACCCAAGCAATCCGCCGACACAATCGCCGTCGGTGCTTTTGAGAAAGATGCGGACGAGGTGCCATTCGGCGATACCGGTAAAGGCGATGTTGTGACGATCGACGCCGCCACCGACGCGTTCGATCCAGTCTTCCGGAGGGTGATCGTCAAAGACGATCTCAGGATCGCTCATTTCAACCCGGCGTTGGAGCAATGGTGGGCCCACCAGGCATGGCGGAAGCCATCGCTTTCAAAGGGTTAATGAAACTTGAGACAGTTTCAAAAGTCAAAGAAAACCAAGGCGACATTTATGGGGGTGTCTCACCGGCCGCCGTACCAAAACCAAGCCAGCAGCGCAGGGTCGGGTACGTAAGTCGCGGCTTGCGATCGGCTGTCCGTGGATTGGCAAACCGGCGCGCATTGCTCTAGCGATGCGTATAGCCGACGAGCCAAATTATGCGCGACGCGCGTGAGCAATGAGCATCATCCGCCGTCGCCATCAGGGCGCCTTTGCCACGATACCCAACTCGGTCGCGAACGATGAAGTGCTCAGCTTCGCCGAACGCGGCTTGCTGGTTTATCTTCTAGCCAAACCGGAGGGCTGGAGCATCCAGATTGCCGATCTGCAGAAGCAGGGCGGTGTCGGGCGCGACCTCGCCTACAAACTGCTGAACGCTCTGATCGCACGCGGATATGTGCGACGTGAGAAGATGCTCGATCCCGACACGCGCCGAGTAATTGGGGTCAACTACGACGTGTTCGACGCCATTGAGCCACTTCCTGAAATTCAGGAAGTGGGATTTGGGGCTGAGAAGCCCGGGATAGCTCCACTTCCTGAAAAGCCGGAAGTGGATGGGGGCCCACTTCCTGATTTACCGGATACGGCAAATCAGGACGCCTATAAAAGACAGACTCTTACAAAAACAGACTCTATCTCTAGCGCGAGCGCGAACGACGAGGACCCGACTGCTGCACTTTGCGAGGTCCTCGACAAGGAGCATGCCGAAGCGCTTATCGCGCACTTCAACGGCCTGGGTAAGCCACTGACGGGCTACACGGCCAAGTTGAAAGCGGAGCAGCTCGACAAGTTTCCTGATCCGAACCGCGCGGCTGAAGAGCTAATTTCCAACGGCTGGCGAAGCCTAAAGCGCGACTGGGCGCCGCACCTCACCAAGCCTCAGCCATCCCAAAGGGCCGGGAACGAGCAACCGGCGGACATGCCGCTGGTGTGCGAGTTGGACGGTGATCGGGACCATCAGTTGATCGTTCAGTGCGAGCAGTTCCTCGGTCATTTCGACTACCGGCCCCAACCCGGTATCCGGCGGTACACCCGCAAAATCGTCGATCGCGCTCGCACCATTCAAGCTGCCGCCATCGGAGGGCTTCGAAATGCTTAGCAGGCCAACCGGGTCCTCCTCACCGAGGGTTTTGGAGGTGAGGGATCGCGAGGATCCCTACCTCACTCCCGCTCTAAGGCAGGGAGAGCTAGACGCCGGCCGAGAGCCCAAGCTTAACCGGCCAGCGGCGCTGAACATGGTCACCCTTATTGGTGGCCTGGCGCGGGTGACTGGCTGCAGCGAGGAGCAGATCGCTGCAGCTGAGCGGTACCGGCGGTTGTGGGATCGTGCGCAGGGGCGCGTGCGAACGAGTGACTATGGGCAACTGAGGGTTGATGGCAATCGCCCTAGCGACGCAGCCGTACTGGGTGCGGATGCTCGACGAGAGTACGCCGCGATTGTGCAGCGGCTCGGTCTTGTCGCGTCCTCGAGCCTCGAGCGCGTCATCGTGCACGACATGTCATTGCGGAAGCTTGCTGCATCGCTCGGCATCAAGCGCTCGGGCAACGGCAGCAAGAAGGTTCGCGAGCAGCTGTTTGCCGCACTCGATCGGCTCGTCGATCATTTCGGGGTAGTTCCCGGCACCGGCGCAACCTCTTCAGCGATCACCGTACATAGGGATGCGCCGCCGAACACCTTTGTCGGGGAGATCGCGACCAGACGACAACCGCTGAAGCAGCATGCGCCCGATGATGCGGTGCATGCCGATGATGGCCTGCAAACCAACGCCGGCAGCGGCATTGATGAGGCGAGTTGAAATGGAGGCCACGCGAACGCTCAGCCTGGTCGCTCGTGAGGCCGACGGGGCCCCTGGGGGTCTGCTTGTCCTGAGGGTAATTTGGGACCGCGGTCAAAGTACGTCTGATGACGTCGAGAGAGGTGATTGTTTGGGTGCGTGTTGTTGTTCCGTCCGCGCCCATGGAGCTACATTCTAATGTTGGCTCAGGTGTTAGATGAAGCAGGCATCCTTGAGCTTTGCACTCTCCACCCCCTGCCGCCCAACATTAAAGACGAGTTGATGAACTTGGGCGCGCTGGCAGTCGCGCTTGAAACATCAACTAATACTGTGAAGGCCTGGCATCGAGCGGGGATGCCGGCCCGCATCCGCGGGCGCAACGGTCGGGCATACGCCTTCCAGCTTTCTCACTGTTACGCCTGGGTCGCGGAACATGACCAGATGCTCGGTGATCGCTTGAGCGCAAACAGTCCCGAATTGGTTGGCCCGGTCCGCGAGCATGTGGCCGGGACGGTGACCGGTGAGCTCGCTGCCATTCGGTCGAGTATAGACCTGCTTTCAGATCGCCTTGGTCGCATCGAAGCGATGCTTTCCCAGGCCAGCTGAAGATGCAGAACCGGGGTTCGCACGCTCTGTCGGAAACAAGCGCTGCCGCAGAGCGGCAGCGGCGGCGGCGTGCGCGTCGGTCAAGCGGCAAGCGCGTCATTCACATCGAAATCGATGAGATCGACGTTCCAATAGGCCTCATGGAGGTCGGGCTATTGCTCGCACAACAGGAGGAGGACA
>JBDSHC010000126.1:0-13982 GCA_039918675.1 Devosia sp. | reverse complement strand
GACGACCGGAGGTCGAGCCGCATCACGCAACTGTTCCAGCGCCAACAAGCGACGCCCGCAAGTCCGGCAAAGATCTCCCCATGGAGCAGTCCGCACTTACGTCCGGCTTCAGATTTTCAAACGGGCGGTCCATAAGCACTCGCTCACCGCGCTACAGGTGCCACACGGCTGGAAGACCGACCACGCTCGCAAGACGCTGATAATTGCCCAGGCATACCATGAAGCGCGCCCCATTTACGGCTCCCGCTGTCCCGCTTGATGTCGCCCATCGAACAGCAAGTCGTCGATCGAGCATTGCTCGACTCGTTGCAGCCGCTCCTCGACAACCTTATCGGCGATGAATGGAATGTTCTTTTGACGCTGGCGGGGATGTGGCCCACCAGCACCGAGGGCGACTTCGTGGGCAAGGATGTTGCGGCCGAATGGGCCGGGGATCGATCACCCCTGCCAGTGGCCGAGGTCCTGAGGAAGTGCGGTGGTGCCTACAGAGGCGAATACGCGGAAAACTGTAGGGTGAACAGGCTCTGCTCTCACAGCGGCGAGCTACCTGCGCGAGGAACTGCTCAGGAATTTGGCAGCCGATCCTGAGATCAGCACTTGGACAGGCCCCCCTCTTTGAGCGCTATCGCTGCAGCCAAGTGTCCGCTATGGGCCAAAACCAGTCATTGTAGGGGATACAGTGCAGTCCGCATTGGTTCCACAAATAAACCGCTAGGGTTTGAAGCGGCGAGCGCATAGATCCTCTCTAGTGGCGCGAGCAACATGCTCTGCGCTGCCGTTCCACTCCGTCTTAGGCTGCCCCGGAGGGATCAACCTTCCTCATATGTTGGGGACCGGGCGGCCTCCGAAAGTCTCCAATGTATAGCGACAGCCGCAAGGCTCAGCTCAACAGCTTTGCGCATTATCGCGCCACGCTGTTGTTTTCGACTCATCTCGCCCACCGCGGCGTTCGCCAGAATTGGGCCGCCACCGTGCATGAGGGCACCGAACACACTCCTCCCCCTCTCGATCTGAAGCAACGCGTCATCGCCGGCATTCGCGAGTTTGTCCCCGCGGCGCCCGCGCTCGAATAATGTCGGCGGGGCACGCCGACACAAGCGCACTCCCGCTCACCGCCGGTGCCCTCATAGTTGGAAAGCTTACTCTCGTGCCCAAAGCGGCCCTGTCGATGCCTTCCCGCGCCTCCATAAGGAAGAAAGCCGGCCTGCCATCCCGCTGCGCGCTATCGTGCGTGGCTTTGCCGTACCGTCCGCCATCGACCATGACTGCCCAGACCCGGCGACAGCACCACCCTGACCGTCCCGGACCCGCTCTGGCGCCGCTGGCTCTCTTGCCGCACTACCCGCTCACATCCGGCATCCCGCTAGGGCCGCCGCGTACCTTTCTCTCAAATCAAGGAAACTCATCCATGGACCTCAGCACACAAAGCATTCTCATTATTCTCATCGTCGGCCTTGTCGCCGGCTGGCTCGCTGGGCAGATCGTGCGCGGCGGCGGCATGGGGATCATTGCCGACCTTGCCGTTGGCATCGTCGGTGCCTTCATCGGCAGCTGGCTGCTCCCCAAGATTGGCCTTGTGCTCGGCACAAGCCTGCTCGCCGCCATCATCAACGCTACTATCGGCGCCGTAATCCTGCTGCTGGTCATTCGACTTGTCCAGGGCGGTGGCCGCTTGCGTCGCCGCTAGCTGCAGCGTGAGGTCGAAAGCCCGGCAGTTCGGCATAACTGATACGCTAGCGCCCTCAACAGGCAGTCTGCATGATAACGGAGGTTAGGCAGTGGCTCACTTTCAGTACGACATCGTTCCAATCCCGCAAGGTTGGCAGGTCAACTGCAATGGGATCGTTGGATCTCCCTATAGTGGCATGTCGGAAGCTGTGCTGGACACGCTCGCGACCGCGGATCAGCTGCGCGCGCAGGGCAACCAAGTAGAAGTCAGACTGCTCCAGCTGGATGGCACCAGACGCCAGATTGAGAGTCGCGACGCCCGCCATTACTCTCATCGTGCATAGCCGGTCTTTGGCTCATAGGAACCGCGCATAAAGTGTCGCCGCTGAGCGTCGAGTTGTGCTAAAGAACCTGCGCTCGGCCGTGGTGCAGACTTCCCAAGCCGTCGGGCGCCGCTTCCTCGTCAAACGTAGCGCTTGCGAGAGAAGCCTTGGGACCGACGCGAGCCACGATGGCATTGTGACTTCCGCTTTGCGGGCTCTAGGTTGGGATCGGACAGTTGCCCCTATGAAGTCTCCCATCGAAAAGATTGCCGACGCACAGACGCTGGCTCAGGCGATCGTCAATACGATCATCGAACCCTTCGTCGTGCTCGACGACGGATTTTGCGTCCTTGCAGCGAGCCGCTCTTTCTACCAGACGTTCAAGGTCGAGCCGGCTCAGACGCAGGGGAGGTTGCTTTATGACCTCGGCGATGGACAGTGGGACATCCCGGCGTTGCGTGTTCTGCTCGAGACGGTCATCCCGGAAAAGACCGAGATGGATGGCTTCGAGGTCGAGCATGATTTCCCAGAGTTAGGGCGGCGCACGATGCTGCTAAACGCCCGCAAGGTGATCTACGACAACCGCGACACTCATACGATCCTGCTGGCCTTCCTCGACGTGACCAGCCAGCGCGCTGTCGAGCGGGAGAAGGCCGAACTGCTCAATCGGGCGGAAGACTTACTAAGACAGAAGCAGGTCTTGCTGCAGGAAATGCAGCACCGGGTAGCCAATAGTTTGCAAATCATCGCAAGCATTCTGTTGCTGAAGGCTCGCGCCGTGACGTCGGAGGAGACGCGGTTGCACCTCAATGATGCACATAGACGAGTCATGTCGGTGGCCGCGGTCCAGCAGCACCTCCACGCCTCCGAAGGCATCGACGAAATAGAGGTCGGCGCCTATCTGGCGACGCTTTGTACCAGCCTTAGCACTTCGATGATCGGCGACGCCCGCCCGATTGACGTCAAGGTAATTTCCGACACCGGTATGATCACCTCGGCGCGCGCCGTCAGCATCGGCCTAGTGGTGACCGAGCTTCTCATCAATTCCATCAAGTACGCCTTCCCCTTCAGTCGGACCGACGCACTGATCCAGGTCCGCTACGAGATCAGCGGCCCTGACTGGACGTTGACGGTCTCGGATAACGGCATCGGGAAGTTGCTGGACGAAGCCATAAAGCCGACAGGAGGGCTCGGCACGGCGATCGTAAAGGCGCTGGTTCGCCAACTCGACGCGCAAGTTGAAACCACCAGCACTCCGCAAGGCACGACCATCATTATCGCTCACACCGGGTCGCGGCCACCCGCTCCAATTTCAGCCTAGTGCGCCCGAAGCGCCGACACGATGTCATCGGCTGAGTAGGGCTTGCGGACGAACCTGTCTCCTGGTGAAAGGTCGTCGCTGCCGAAGGTGTGGTTTCCCGATGTCACCACCACCTTGATAGTCGGCCAGCGCCGGTGCACTTCGCGGGCCAGTTCGAGGCCGTTCATCGACCCACGCATCTGGACATCGGTGAAGATGGCGCCGATTGCCGGGTTGGCCACAAGCTGTTCCATAGCCTCATCGGCATTGCTCGCCTCTAAAACCGCGAAGCCGGAAGACGTCAAGCAATCTGTGGCCGACATCAGCGTTAGCGGCTCGTCCTCCACAACGAGGACCACTGTGGCTGCGGCCGCGTGAGCGATCCGGTTCAGCGTTGCAGATTGCAGAGAATTAAGCCGTGCCTGATTGCTTTCCAAATCCCATAGCGCGATACGCTCGTGACAATCGAAACCACCCTCGCTAATGACGGCGTTCAGCCGCTCAACTTGGGCGACGATGCGGACAATTCCGGCAGCAATGTCGCTCTGAACGCGACTTAGCGTTTGGGTATGCTCAAGGATTTCCATGACGGGCGCGCCCCCTTGGTCGCCTGCACCAACGGGCCGTACGACATTAGGTTGCTTCGGTTCGCTCACATCCGGCTTAGGCTGGGGCTATCAGCAGTGATTGTTCGCTGTATTTGAGACTGGCGCACATTGAGGATGCTCCGCTACATCCTCCTTGGGCCAGAAGCGGATCTCGAAAGGCAATCGTCTGTCCGCCTGTCTGTCCCCTCGACATCGTTTCCGGAAAACGGCAGGAACAGCCACTAGCGTCCTGTCTTTCTCTCCGCCACTTCCCGCCATGCCGTGATGCCCCAAAATACTGCTAACCCCGCCGCAGCAGCAGGTTTGCCGTAGCGCTTGCAGGCGCTTGACGGGGCCCCAGGAGCCGGCTCGTCGCGTAGCAGCAAGGTGCCCGAAGCCTGACCTCAAAGGTGCCGCCGGCGAGATCTGACGACCTAAGCTGCTTCAGCGCTTGTGTTCGGTGAGCGGAAGGGCGAGGTAGCTTGTTCACGAAAGGATGCACCATGGCGCGCAAGCCGAACTATGACTTCGAACGCAGGGAACGCGAGCGGCTGAAGAAGCTGAAGGATGCCGCGCGGGCCGAGGCCAAGCTTAAGACGTCGCCCGACGAAACTGCGACTGTGGATCCCGAAGACGGCGACAAACCGCCCGCATGACGGATGACCGATCCGGATATCTGGAGAGCCTTGGCTGGTCGCGATACTTTGCTGATCAGGTGGCGGCCGATGAGGCGCGGTTCGCGGCGGCACGAATAGACGCGGTGCATCGCGCTCGGCTCACAGGGCTGGGTGCGGCCGGCCAGGTCCAACTGATCCTCCCCGCCCATGCCGACACTGCTGGCTACGCCGTGGGCGACTGGGTGCTGTTTGAGCCACTTGGCAACACGCTGCATCGTAGGCTCGACCGAAAATCCCTGCTGCAGCGTCGCGGCGAAGGCAAACGGCCCACTCAACTTGTCGCTGCCAACGTCGATACGCTGTTTATCGTTGCGTCGTGCAATGCCGACTTTAACGTCGCCCGGCTCGAACGCTACCTTGCGCTCGCAAACGACGCGGGCACCCATCCTGTGATCGTCCTAACCAAGGCCGATCTTGCCGCCGAAGCGACGGAGTTTGAACAGCGGGCCTCTGCGCTTCAGCGCGAACTCGCAGTCATCCCGCTCAACGCTCGCTCGGGAGATGCCGCTGCGGCTCTCGCCAAATGGTGCGGCGCGGGAGCGACGGTGGCTCTTGTGGGATCGTCTGGCGTTGGCAAATCAACGCTGGTGAACACGCTTGCCGGCAGTTCGTGGAGACCGCGGCAGACCACAGGCGATATCCGCGAAAGCGACTCCAAGGGCCGGCACGTCACGACGTCCCGCTCGCTGCACCCGATGGCGAACGGCGGCTGGGTGATCGACACGCCCGGCATACGAAGCCTGCATGTCAGCGGTTTGGATCACGGCATCGATGTGTTGTTCGCTGAGATCACCGAACTCGCGCCGAACTGCAAATTCCGCGATTGCAGCCACGACCATGAACCGGGGTGTGCCGTACTTGCGGCGGTGGCGAACGGGACACTGGATCCCGAGCGCCTGGCGCGCTGGCGGAAACTACAGACGGAAAGCCGCGGCAAAGGCGGTTAAGTTGGTCGCAATTGCCCGCCTTATGGGCAACACGCGGGCGCAAGGCGCCCGCAGGACGTCGCGACCGCCTCCCGATCCTTGGTATTCCGCGCCGCTGTTGCGAAGTCGAACTTATACGCGGCTGCTTGCAATCTTCCTCGCCGGTGCTTCCGGCCGGGCTGCCGAGACGCGCGCCTAGAACGTCGCTAACGCTTTGCAGCTTTCCGCGCGGCATACTTGCGGTCGCGCTCAGCCCTCCGCTCCAGTTTCTCGCGCTCATCCAGAGCAGCTTTGGCCTCTGCCGCGGCTACCGCATCGCGTGCAGCAGCTTCCGCCAATTGTTTGGTCTCGGCTGCTGCCCGTTCCGCTTCAGCCTGCTTTGCAGCCTTACGCTGGATACCTCTTGCCTCCCGGGCCGCGGCATTCGCGGCTCGCTCGCTGTCTCTGGCGATCCGCTGCTCTTCGGTCAGCTTCGGCGCGGACTGTACCTTTGCAAGGAGCTGTTTCTTTGCGTCGATGGACGCCTTTTGCCGTTCGGCAAATCCGGGCTGACCGAGTATCGTCTTCATGATTTCGCTTGTTTTGAGATTGAGGCGCGCCCCCTTAGCGCATTCTCGCCCGGTTCATCAAGTGCCCGCGCCTTGGCTCAAATGCCCGAACGCTGCGTTGCTGGCCGCAATCATTCAGCCAGAATCAACTGAGCACGGTTCGCGAGCGTCATACCGAAGCCGGGCGATGACGAGGGTTTGAGCTTACCTTCCACAGGAACAGGCTCGCCCTCGAACAGGTCGCCGAAGACAGGCATGATACTCTTTCCATCTGGACTGGCTGCCACATACTCACAGAACGCCGGGCCGGTCTGGCTCGCGATGAAGTGATAGGAGTAAGGGCCGCTGCCGTGCGGCACGACTGGGATGTCGTAGGCCGCGGCGTGCGCTGCGATCCTGAGAAGTTCGGACATGCCACCGACCCACATGACGTCCGGCTGGACGATATCGAGGGTGCGTTCTTCGATCAGACGACGAAAGCCGTAACGGGTGTATTCGTGCTCGCCGGCCGTCCACTTGACGAACGGATGGGCGGCCTTGATAGCGCGGAATCCTTCGACATCCTCGGGGGAGAGAACCTCCTCCCACCAGAGGATGTTGAGGGGCCGGCACGCCTCGGCCAACCGGATGGCGTAGTCGACGGTCAACGACATGTAGCAGTCGACCATCAGGGGAAAATCGGGACCCACTGAGTTGCGGTGCGTCGTAAGGAATTCGACATTCGCGCGCAGGCCGGCTTCGCCGTCGAAATGGCTGTGCGGCAACGGCACCTTTGCGCCCCAGAACCCCATCGACTTGATAGCTTGCGGGTCGGGTCCGGTACAATAGAATGTGATTTCATCTCGGCTCAGGCCGCCGATCAAATTGTACACCGGTTCGCTGCGGATTTTGCCAACGAGGTCCCATAACGCCAGGTCCACGGCGCTGATCGCCATGATCGCGAGACCCTTTCGCCCATAGGGCAGGGACGACCGGTAAAGCTGGTCCCAGATAAGATTGAGATTGCGTGCGTCCTGCCCGACGACAAACCGAGCGAAGTGATGCTTGATCATCCAGGCCGCCGGCGTTCCGCCGCTGCCCGTCGCGACTCCGATCGTTCCGTCTTCGGTTTCGATCTCGACCACCAGCGCGCCCAGCACACCGATACCCCAGCTCGAGCGCTTGTCGCGATACTTCGGATGTCCCGACATCGGGTTCGAGATCAGCGTGTCGACCAGCCAATGCGACGACTCGCCGGGCTTGAAGTAGGTCCCGGCGTTGGCTGCGGGCGCGATGGTGAAGACGCGGATGTCCTTGATGCGGAATGCGGTGCTCATGGAAGAAGGAACACGCGCTTGAGTGGGACCTGCGTCGGCACGTTTTCGGGGTTCGTCTCCATCACGTCCGCCATGAATTTCCACCAGCGTTTGACGATCGCCGTATCGGGCAACGCGTCCATCTTGTGGTCAGCGGTGCGGGTCAGGATGGCGAACAGATGGTGCGTCTCGGGATCGAGCCAGATCGAATAGTCAGACACACCAGCATCCTTGAGCGCCTTGGCGAGCTCGGGAAAGATCTCGTCGTGCCGCTTCTCGTATTCTGCGGCCTGACCGGGGTTGAGATTCATGCGGAACGCGATGCGTTGAGACACTGGATACTCGCTAGGTCCGTGTGGTGTGGGTCATCGACTGGATGGTCGTATCGCGCACGTGTTCGAGATGTCGGCGGTAGGCGGCAACTGCGCCTGCAGCGTTGCCGGCGACGAGCGCCTCGGCCACGGCGATGTGTTGGCCGACACTCTTGGTGATAACGCCTGGCACCTCGCTGGCGGTGCGCCGGACGTCGAGCCCCAGATCGTAGAGCGCCTGCGCCAACACCGATAACAGGCTGTTGCCCGCGCCCGTGTTGATCGCCTGGTGAAACTCGATATCGAGCAACCGGAACGCCACCGGATCATGTTCGAAGGCGTGACCATCGACGGCGAGCTTGAGGATACGCTGGCGGAGTTCGGAACTGGCGCGCTCGGCACAAAGGCGGACCAATTCGAGGTCGACGACCGTTCGCGTATCGAACTGCTGATGTACGTCATAGTCGGCGACCGACAGCATCAGGTTGAACGGCGCCGCCAGCCGGCTCGGCGACAAATCGGTCACAGTGTAGCGACCACCTTGCCGGCTCGCGAGGACGCCCATCAGCGTCAGCGCCTTCAGCGCTTCACGCAGTGGCGGCCGCGAAATGCCGAAGGCGATGCACATCTGCTGTTCGGTTGGCAGCCGGTCGCCGGTCTTGAGGTTGCCACTCTTGACCATCGACAGGATGCGGTTGGCAACCTGCTCGGCGATAGAACGGCGTACCAGCGTGCCGCCGCCGAAACCCTCTGCCGGTGCGTCGCGGCTAGGCGTCCCGAGGCTGGCAAAGCCAGTGGGCGGCTCGCCTCCCGCAAGGTCTGGTCCCAGCATTTCCCCTGATTTCAACATGGTGCTGCTTAGTGCCTCACAGCCCAAGCCGATAGAAGGCGTTTGCATTGTCCCTGTAGATTTTTCGTGCCTCGACCGAGGTGATGCCGAGATCTGCGAAGGCCCTGTCGAGAACTTCGATCCAGCGGGGCAGGGTGGCCGCCTGGAGGCACACCGGATAGTCCCCTGCATAGATGGTGCGATCCGGCCCGAATGCCTCGAGCGTCGCCGCGATGAAAGGGCGCAAATCCGCCTCCGTCCAGTTCTGCTTGTCGGCCTCTACCGGCAGGTCCGAGAGCTTGATCCAGAGATTGGGGTGCCTCGCGAGCTCTGCCACATCGTCGCGATACTGCGCGATCGCGCCGGACTTGATGCCGGGCTTGCCGCAATGGTCGAGGATCATCTTCACATTCGGAATGTGCCGCACGAATTCGCGCACGATGTCCATTTGGGTGAAGTTGACGTTGATCTCGAAATGGTACCCGAACTGCTCAAGCAGGTTCACGCCCGCAATGAAGTCGGCGCTCAATGTCAGCGCCCGCGGGTCGGCGTCGAACTCAACGATGCGGCGAATGCCTTTGATGGTCGGGTGCTTGGCCGCCATCTTCGCCAGCATCGGCTCGACCCGACTGCCCCATTCGAGCGGCGCCATCGGCACGATGCCCTTCAGCCGTGGGTCGCGCTTCGCCTCATCTTCGACGAACGCGACCTCTTCGAGATACTGCCCGCTCTCCGAAGTAAAGTCGGCATAGCACTCGAGAAACACCATCGCCTCGACTTCGACCGGTCCCAGGTCACGCGCGTAGTCCTCGACGTGATAGGGCCGGTCGAAGAGCGGGTTGCCCTTGATCCAAGCATAGTCCAGCCGCGCGGGATCCCAGATATGCAAATGCGTATCAATGATCGGAAAGTCCGGCATTCCGTCTGAATCTCTCCCTGCGCTTTGTCTCGTTTGCGGTTCGGACGGTTTCGCGCGGTTACGAGATGTGACGAGAAAGGAAAAACTTGTCAAACAAATTGTTGTCTGACAAATTGGGCGCGAACAGAGAGCGGAAATCCAACCCGCCGGTCGACTAATGGGAAGAGGCAGGCCCGTGACATTCACCTTTTCGGCCCAGAAGCCGGTCGGCAGCACAGCGCTGAGTTTGCCGGGGTTTGGCTTCGGAGCCGCGCATCTGGGCGAGCTCTACGGCCGGCTGAGCGAGGCCGAGGTGTGGGCGACGCTCGATGCGGCATGGGCGGCAGGCGTCCGCTTCTACGACACCGCTCCGTGGTACGGCCGAGGTCTCTCCGAGCATCGGCTCGGCGCCTTTCTCAAGACCAAGCCGCGTGGCCAGTTCAAGGTGAACACCAAGGTCGGCCGCACCATGGTCCGTCCGAAGGACCCCGCGACGTTCAGCACCGCCCCCTGGGCAGGTGGCCTGCCGTTCGAGGTGAACTTCGACTACTCGTACGATGGCATCATGCGGTCGTATGAGCAGGCGCTGCAGCGCCTTGCGCTCAACACCGTCGACTCGCTGGTGATCCACGATCTCGACACGCTGTTCCATACGCCCGAACTGGTCGTCGAGCATCTGAAGGCGCTGCTGGGCGGTGGCGTAAAAGCGCTGGCCGAGCTCAAGGCTAACGGCCACATCAAGGCCATCGGCGTTGGCATCAATGTGCCCGGCAATCTCGACGAGATGATAGCGCTGCTCGATGTCGATTTTGCCATCGTCGCGATGCCATACACGCTCCTCGATCAGTCGACGCTGCACACGGGCATGATGCGCTGTATCGAACGTCGCATCAGCGTCGTCATCGGTGCACCGTTCGCGTCGGGCATTCTCGCAACGGGATCGGGCGAGGGCAGCATGTATGCCTACGGCAAGGCCTCGCCAGAAGTGCAGACAAAGGTTCGCGGCATCGAAGCCGTGTGCGCCACACACAACGTTTCGCTGCCCGCGGCGGCGCTGCAATTTCCGCTCGCGCATCCGGCGGTGGTGTCGGTCATTCCCGGCGCGGCAAGTGCGTCGCAGGTCACGCAAAATCTCGCCTCGTTGCAGGAGCCCATTCCCTCCGCCTTCTGGTCGGAACTCAAAGCGCAGGGCCTACTTCTTCCTGACGCGCCCGTACCCAAAGGTGTGGGCGGGTGATGGTCGACGCAATGCCCGGCAACGCTGTGCAGCCACTCATCTCAGCCCGCGGTATCGGCAAGGAGTTCGCGGGCATCGAGGTGCTGCGCGACGTCGATCTCGATTTGATGCCGGGCGAAATCCATGCGCTGCTCGGTGAGAACGGCGCCGGCAAATCTACCTTCGCCAAGATGCTTGCTGGTGTCTACCGGCCCTCCCGCGGGACGCTCAGCCTCAACGGTCGGGAGGTCGACATCCAGAGCCCGAACGCCGCGCAAAAGCTCGGCATCATGCTCATCCATCAGGAGCCGATCTCATTCCCTGATCTGTCGGTCGCCGAGAACCTTGTGCTTGGTCGCGTTGATGGCGCATTGCTTGGCCGTGTGCCGTGGGCGGCGATGACGCGCAACGCCAAGCGGTTGATGGAACTGCTCGGAGTGCGGATCGATGTGACGCGGCCGATGCGCGGCCTCTCGATCGCCGACCAGCAGATGGTGGAGATTGCACGCGCCATCGACAGTGACAGTCGCTTCATCATCATGGATGAGCCCACCGCGCCCCTGACGCCCAAAGAGGTCGCGACACTGTTTGGCATCGCGCGCCGCCTGCGGGACGAAGGCCGCACCATCGTCTTCATCAGCCACCGTCTCGAGGAAGTGCGCGCCCTCTGCGATCGCGTGACGATCTTCCGCGATGGCAACAAGGTCGCCACCGACACCATCGCCAACCTCAGCGACGCCGACATTATCCGCTTGATGATCGGGCGGCCTCTGAAGGAATACCTGCACAAGAAGAACGCGACGATCGGCGATGTCGCTCTGAAGGTCGAGAATCTCACGCTCCCTGGTGTCTTCTCGAACATCAGCTTCGAGGTCCGCAAGGGCGAGATCGTGGGGCTCGGCGGCCTGGTCGGAGCGGGGCGTACCGACGTGGCGCGCGCGTTGTTTGGTGTCGCACCCGCCGCGAGTGGTAGGGTCAGTGTCAACGGCAATGTGGTCAGCATCAAGGACCCGACGCAGGCCATCGAACTCGGCCTTGCCTTTGTGCCGGAGGACCGCGCCGTCGCCGGCATTTTCCGCACCCTGTCGGTCGAGCAGAACATTACTGCGGCCGTGCCGCGGCGGATCGCGCCGCGCGGAGCCATTCGCAGCGCCATCGAGAAGGCTCTCGCGAATGACTCGGTCCGCAAATTGCGTATCCGTCTCGCGTCGTTGCGCCAACCGATCGGCGAACTCTCGGGTGGCAATCAGCAGAAGGCTATCCTCGCGCGCTGGCTTTTGACCGATCCGAGTGTCCTCATTCTCGACGAGCCGACCCGCGGCATCGACATCGGGGTCAAGGCAGAGTTCTACGACATGATCGGCGAACTGGCCGCCAGCGGTCGTGCAATCCTCCTGATCTCATCCGAGCTGCCCGAATTGCTGGCGCTTTGCGACAGGGTGCTGGTGATGTCGGAGGGCAAGCTGACGGCCGACCTCTCGCGCACCGAAGCGACGCAGGAATCGATCATGCACGCTGCGGTTCCGCGTGGTGGTCAGGCGGTCGCATGAACCTCCTGCGCGCAATCCTGATCCGGCGCGAAGCCGGCATCGCGGTGATGATCGTCCTTTTCTGCCTCGCGGTGGGAACCGTGAAGCCGCAGTTCCTCACTCTCGACCAATTGCGCATCATTCTCCTTCTCACGCCGCTGATCATGATCGCGGCGATGGGACAGATGATGGTCATCGTCGCCCGCCACGTGGACCTTTCCATCGGCTCAATGCTCGGCTTCTCGGCGATGGTCAGCGGCATGCTGTACCGGTTTGTCGAAGGCGAGCCGTGGTGGATCGGCGTGCCGCTCTCCGTTGGCGTCGGCGCAGTTCTGGGCCTTATCAACGGCGCGCTGATCCGGCTGTTCCGCCTCCCGGCGATCATCGTCACGCTCGGTACCTTGAGCCTCTATCGCGGCATGACCTTCATCATCTCGAACGCCAAGCAGATCGACCGGCAGTGGATACCGTCCGAACTCAAGGCGCTGTCGCAGACCTCTCCGATCCTCGGCATCCCGTGGATCATCTTCATCGCCTTTGGCATCGCGATCCTCACCTACCTGTTCCTCGACCACAGCCGCATCGGCCGGCAGATTTATGCCATCGGCTCAAACCCGGTTGCAGCGCCATTGCGCGGCATCAAGGTCACGCAGGTGACGCTGCTGGTCTTCACCATCTCGGGTGCGCTCGCCGGTCTCGCCGGCATCCTCTATGCGAGCCGTTGGGGCTTCGTGAATCCGTCGAACACCGGCAACGGTTTCGAGTTCCAAGTCATCGCGGCGGTGGTAATCGGCGGCGTCTCGATCAATGGTGGTGTGGGTACCGTGCTGGGTACGGTGCTTGGCGTACTGCTGCTTGGCTGTGTTGCTGCCGCGCTGCCGCTGCTCGGCATTCCCGGGACCTCGCAGGCGGCCATCTACGGTGCCGTGATCCTGATCGCGCTGCTCATCGACCGCACGGTGCGCAAGCAAGGCATCCAGAGTCTCAAGCGGGCGCGGGCATGACCACCATCGAATCCCCCGCCACCGTCCAGGACGCCGCCCCCGCGCGACCGCGCTGGCAGGTGCTGCTGATCCGCCCGGAAACGATGACCTTCGTGCTGCTGGTCCTCGGCATTCTCGCCGGCAGCCTGCTGTCGCCGTTCTTCCTCGACATCAACTACATCCTCAAGAGCTTCACCCTCTACGCCGAATTTGCCATCGTCGCGCTGGTCCTCACCATGGTGATCATCGGCGGCGAGATCGACCTGTCGCCCGCTGCCAACATGGCGTTGTCGGCCTGCATCTTCGCCTGGCTGCAACAGGCCGGACTGCCTATCCCGCTGGCGATCATCGCCGGGCTCGCCTCCGGCCTCATCATGGGCGCCATCAACGGCGTCATGGTCATTCTCCTGCAGCTACCATCGATTATCGTCACCATCGGCACGCTGACTCTCTATCGCGGCCTCGCGCAGATCATCGCCGGCGACAAGTCGATCCGGGTGCCCGAATGGTTCATCGGCATCGACCGCATCATGATCGTCGGCGTCCCCCTGCCGGTGGTGATCTTTGTTTTGCTCGCAATAGCCCTCGGCGTGGTGCTCGGCGGCACCATCTTCGGCCGCCAGATCTACCAGATCGGCACCAATGAAGTGGCGGCCCGTCACGCCGGCATTCGCAGCGCCCGTATCAAGCTGTCACTGTTCCTGCTGACCGGACTCGTCGCCGCGATCGCCGGCATCATGACGGCGTCCCGCCTCGGCTCTGTCCGCTACGATCTCGGCCTCGGCGGCGAACTGCAAATGGTGCTGATGGCGATGCTCGGCGGCACCCTCTTCGGCCGCCAGATCTACCAGATCGGCACCAATGAGGTGGCGGCCCGCCATGCCGGCATCCG
>JBDSHC010000125.1:0-30655 GCA_039918675.1 Devosia sp. | reverse complement strand
ACATGCCCAACGTCATCACCGATGACGAGATGGCGAAGGCTCTGCTGGATATCCGCAAGACCGGCGCCTTCGTCTGGCTGATCTTCGACTCCTGCCATTCGGGCACGATTACGCGCGGCGCGCCGGGTGAGGATGACCTCGTAATGCGCGACATCAAGCCATCGGATCTGGGCATTCCTGACGATGCCTTCACGCTGCCGGCCAGCGATGGCGATGCCGAACGCGCGGTGCCGCTCAGCGCCGATGTCTATGAGGACCCGGCGGATGCTAGCATGGGCGGGCTCGTGGCGTTCTTTGCGGCGCAGTCAACCGAGACGACGCCCGAGAAGGGCTATGAGGTCACGCAGGCCGATGGCACCACTGCGAAGCTCAACTACGGCGTCTTCACCCATACGATTTTCTCAGCGCTCGCCAAGAACCCCAACCTCACTTACCGGCAGCTCGCGCAGAGCGTGCTGTCGGGCTATGCCGCGACCAACATGCTGAAGCCGACGCCACTGTTCGAGGGCCAGCTCGACAGCTTCGCCTTTGGCGATGGCGGCTCTGACAAAGTGGCGCAGTGGCCAACCGTCGTCGGCAGCGACGATGGTCTCACCATCTCCGCGGGACAGTTGCATGGGCTCTCGAAGGGCACCAAGCTGCTTGTGTTGCCGACGCCGGCTTCGGCCGATGAGGAAGCGCTGGGCGTGCTCGAAGTGGCCAGCAACGATCAGCTGCGCTCCAAGCTCGTCCCCTCGACGGACGAGGCGCACCCGAACGCTCTCGCGATCAAGGATGTCCCCGTCGGCGCCTATGTTCGCCTTGCGCAGCAGAGCTTCCCGTTCGAGCTGGTGGTGGCGAAGCCCGATCCGGCTGGTGCCGATGCCGCGCAGCTGGCTGAGGTCGATGCGGCCCTCGCCTCGATCCTCGCCAATGACGACAAGCCGATGAAGCTTAGGATCGTCGAGGCCGGCCAGGATGCCGATGTGCGCCTCGCGGTCTATTCGGAAAAGCAGGTTGCCGAGCTTGAGCAGGTCGCAGATCGCGCCGCGGGCATCGCGCCCACGGCTGACGATGCGTCGGCGACGGACGAGACGCCCCTGCTCTGGCTGCTGCCGACCAGCGGCGAGATTTCGCTGAAGCCGCAGAAGCGGTCAGCGGCGATGGATATCGGCGAGACCGACGCCGGCGATTTCACCGCCAATCTGTCGCAGAACCTCGTGACGATTTTTCGTGCCACGGGCCTGTCGCGGCTGAGCCAGGCCAATACCTTCAAGCCCAAGGATTTCACGCTGAATTTCGGGCTGCAGAAGGCCGGCACGGAAGCGATCGAGGCGATGAAGGTCGAGGAAACGCCGGTGGTCCGGCCGGGCGATCGGCTCTATGTCGACTTCACCAATTCGTCGGGCAAAGCCGCCGATCTCAACGTGCTCTATATCGATCATGATTACGGGATCACCCTGCTCTGCCAGTCGCATCTCGCCAATGGGGATAGGCTGTTCCAGCCGCTGGCTGATCTCAATGACAGCGACAAGGGCACGGAGCGCATCATCGCCGTCGTCAATGAAAGCGGCAAGGATCTGACCGATCTCAGCTTCCTCACCCAGCGCGGCATTGTCGTGCGGACGCGTGGGGCCGAAGACGACAGTCTCGTCGGCATGCTCGCCGATCTCGGCGCCGGCCAGCCGACCCGTGGCCCGGCCGCGGTCTCGACGCGAGACACCAAGCAGCCGCGCGGTGCGGTGGTCATGGTGCCGGTCGAAGCGCTCGAGCCGAGCGGCGAGACAGCAGCAGCCGAGATTGCGGCAGTTGATCCGCGCGAGCCTGTGGGTTCGTGCAGCGGCTAAGCCGTTTCTTCATTGCGTTTAGCAGAGAGCGTCGGCCTGGCCGGCGCTCTCTTCGTTTGCGCCTTGTCTCGTGGCACTAGGTGTCTTCTAACCGCAGCGTCAGAACGCCCCTGAATGTCATCCCGGGCTTCACCCGGGACCCAGTTACCACTGCGCAAGAGTTGAGTTGGGTCCCTGCTTTCACAGGGATGACACGCTGTAGGCCCGGCAGATCTGGGCCGCGCCTCGAAGTTCAACCGCCGCCTCAAACAAAAACCCCGCGACTCGCGCCGCGGGGTTTCGAACGGGATAGAACCTAGTTCTTACTTATAGTTGTCCAGGATGAACTGGTAGTAGCTGTCGATCAGGCGGACGCCGTAGTTGACCTTGTCGTCTTCGGCGACGTTGATGCCGCGGATATAGAGGTCGCCGCCGCCGGCGTCTTCGAACATCGAGGAGCCCGAGGAGCCCGCGAAGGTGTCGCAGGTGTGGTAGAAGATCTGGTCGCCGAACTGGTCGGCGCCGATATCGCACTTGGCGGTCCACATCGTGCCATCGGGCTTGTCGCCAGGGTAGCCGATGATGGTGGCGGCCCATTTCGACGCGTCATCGATACGGAAGCCGATCCACCCGAGCTGGTTGCCGGCATCTTCCTGGAGGGTGATCACGGCGAGATCCCACGGCATGGCCGAACCGTAGTTCGTGCCATCATAGTTCTCGATATAGCCCTTGAGGATGTTGATGTTCTCCCAGTCGAACTGGCCGAACGGGGCGCTTTCCGGATCGGTCACGCCGGGCAGGAAGGTCATCGACTTTACCCAGCCCTTCTTGTCGTGGATGTAGACGCAATGGGCGGCGGTGAGGACGGTGTAGGGGCCGATGAGCGTGGCCGAGCAGGTCGACCAGCTGTCATCCTGCGCCTGCGACCAGAGCCAGCCGACGATGCGGGCCGGATAGTCGGCGGCGTCGGTAATCTGGACGCGGTCGTCCGTGGCATCGACGATGCGCTCGGTGACGGCGGCTTCAGAGCCCTTCATTTCCTTTTCGAGGATGGCGCGGAGGCCTTCCGAAGCGGCGGCCGACGATGTCGTGCCATCGCGGTTCAGCGTCTCGGTGCCCATGCTGTCGAGAGCGGCGGCCGGATCGAGGGCCAGCGGGCCGCGGCTCAGCGTCGAGGCATCGATCTGCAGCGGCGGCATCGGCTTGGCGTCGCCCGGAAGCGTGAACGGCGCATCGCGGTTGGCCGGCACTTCGGCCGGACCCTTGCTGCCCGACGTCTGGGCAAATGCCGGCGTCGCGACGAGCGCGGCACTCAGCAGAATGGCTGTGGTCATTGTGCGAAGGTGCATGTGGGATGTTTTCCTTTGTTGACCTGAACGGGAAGAAATCGACAAAACGTCCGGCAGTCAATTGCTTGGACAGCAGCCGGACGGATCAAATTTGGGCTGACAGAGCCCGGAAATCGCAGGTTCGTCCTAGTTTGCTCCGGTGTGGGCCAGAATCCAATCCTTGAAGCTCGCGACGCGGCTATAGACGCCATAGACGTCCTGATGGCCGCATTTGACCTCGGAATCGGCGGGACCCTCGCCCCAGCTGACAATGCCGAGCTGGACGGCCTTGCCTTCGCGGATGGTCACCAGCGGGCCGCCGCTGTCGCCATAACAGGAGTCGCGGCCGCCGGCTTTGACGCCGGCACATATCATGCTGTCGGTCAGCGGATCGCCGATCTGGCCGGCGAGCTCGTCGCTGATCTTGTCGGTTTCCGTAGACTGGATGCCGTATTGCGTGCCGAGATCGGTGACGGCCAGTTTGAGGGCCTTCTTGTAGATCACCTTGATGCCGCTGTTGCATTCGGCATTGGCGACAACATCGAGATCGGATTCGAGCAGGTGGCGCGGATATTCGCCGGCTTCATTGAGACCCCAGCCGATGACGACCGCCTTGTCGGCGGCCGCGCCCTCGAAATCGAGTGTTACCGGCGGCAGGTCGACGGCCTCGCTGAGTTCGACCAGCGCCACGTCATGATCCATGGTCCAGTCGTTGTAGTTTTCGTTGACGAAGATGGCCTTTGCGGCAACCCGCTTGCCCTTCATCAGATCGGTGGTTCCGGTGAGCACTGTGATGGTCTCGGGGGCGATGGGTTGGCCGTAGTCGCTCATGCAGTGCGCCGCGGTGAGCACCCAATTGGGCGCGATCAGCGTGCCGCCGCAGAATTCGGAATTGTACTGGCTCTCCGGATCGGTGGTGAGGTTGTCGGCGCGAAGCAGCGCAACCTGGAAAGGGTACTCACCCTCGGTTGCCAGCTTACCGCCAAAGACGCGATCGACGGTGTCACCCTTTTCGGCGGCCTGCGCGGCGCGCAGCTTGGGCACCGTGTCGAAGGGATTAGGCGCGGCCTGCGCGAAGGCCGGGCTCGCGCCAATGGCCAGAAGCGCCGCCAGCGCCAGCGGATGCAGTGCCGATTTCACGATGAATACCCTCCCCGGGTCATAAAGCGGTCGGTGAGACTGCGCATGACATCCGCCTCTCTATGGCGATGCAACATGAACAGCGTTTGAACGGCGAACAATCGCTTACGGTTTGGCCGGAATTCGGTCGGAAACTGTATGAAATGACGGCAGAATCCGGCACGCTAGCGTTCGAGGCGCGCTAGAAGGCTCGACGTGTCCCAACGCTTGCCGCCCATCGCCTGCACCTCGGCGTAGAACTGATCGACCAGCGCGGTGAGCGGCAGCTGCGAGCCGTTATTTCTAGCTTCGTCCAGCACGATGCCCAGATCCTTGCGCATCCAATCGACCGCGAAGCCGAAATCATACTCGCCGGCGAGCATGGTCTTGTGGCGGTTCTCCATCTGCCAGGACTGCGCCGCGCCCTTTGAGATCACATCGACCACGGCCTCGACATCGAGCCCCGCCGACTTGCCAAAATGCAGTGCCTCGGCAAGGCCCTGCACGACGCCGGCGATGCAAATCTGGTTCATCATCTTGGCCAACTGGCCGGAATCGGCGGGGCCGAGGAGGCGGCATGCCTTGGCGAAACTCGCGATCACGGGCGCGGCCTTGTCGAAGGCGGCCTGCTCGCCACCCGCCATGACCGTGAGCTGGCCATTTTCCGCGCCCGCCTGCCCGCCCGAGACCGGCGCATCGAGGACCGCGAAGCCGGCCGACGCTCCTACTTCTGCGAGATGGCGCGCGATGGTGGCGGAGGCGGTGGTGTGGTCGACAAAAACGGCGTTCTTGGCCATGGCGTGGAAGGCGCCCTCGGGACCCATGGTGATTTCGGCGAGATCCTCGTCATTGCCGACGCAGGCGAAGACGATGTCCTGCCCACCTGCAGCATCGCGCGGGGTAGGAGCAGAAGCACCGCCGTTTTCGTTGACCCATTTTGCGGATTTGGCGGCGGTGCGGTTGTAGACCGTGACCTCGTGACCCTTGGCTTGCAAATGGCGGGCCATAGGATAGCCCATCACACCGAGCCCGAGAAACGCCGCCTTGACCATGATATTGCTTCCTTGTGCCCTGTCCTTGACGAACCGAGACGGTCGCCAAGTCCAATCGCTGGAAGGGATAGCGGGCCAGTGGCCAAATGCAAAGGTCAGGCGGGTTCCGAACGTTTCGCCTTGGTCACGTCGCGGCGCTCTATCTCGTCGGTCGCCGCCTCGCATTGCTCCAGCAATTTGGCGCGCAGAGCATGCAGCTCGTGGTCGGCCAGCTTTTCGGCTTGGACGAAGCAGTTGTCGGCGCCCTTCACTGCGTAAATCAGCTCATCGAGCTTCGCCTGCACGGCCTCGCCGTCGCGCTCCTGGGTGTTCTGCAGCACAAACACCATAAGGAAGGTGATGATGGTGGTGGCGGTGTTAATGACCAATTGCCAGGTTTCGGAGAAGCCGAAAATGGGCCCGGCGATCGCCCAGCCAACAATAAGCAAGCAGGCCAAAGCGAACGTCACCGGGCGTCCGGCAGCATGCGAAATCTGGTGGGAAAAGGCTGAAAACAGGTTCTGACGGGACATCGACACCTCCGCTCTCGGACGAAATAACCGGAATCTGCGGAGTTTCGTTCCAATCGGACGTTGAGGCCCTCCCGGCGCGACGCGGCTGTTGTATAGGTGGCCCCCATGACGGAGCTGAGCGACACGGCGGGGGGCCAGGCGGCGAGAAAGCGGCCCATTGCGCGGGCCGGATCGATTCGTGATCCCGAGGGAACGAAGGCCACCATTCTGGCGTCGGCGACGCGCGAGTTCACCGAGAAGGGCTTTGGGGGGGCGAGGATCGATGCGATCGCCACGCGCGCCAAGATCAACAAGCGTATGCTCTACCACTATTTCGGGGGCAAGGAGGCGCTCTACCTCGCGGTGCTGGAGAACGCTTATGCGGCGATCCGTTCGGCGGAGGCAAAACTCGATCTGGCGCATCGCGAGCCCGAGGACGCGCTGCGCGAACTGGTGCTGTTCACGTTCCACTACTTCCTCGACCATCCGGAATTTATGAGCCTGTTGGGGACGGAAAATCTCCTGCAGGCGAAGTTCCTCAGGCGCTCGGACCGGATCGCCGAGGTGAACTCGCCCATCATCGAGGAACTGACCGACGTTCTGGCGCGTGGCGCCGAAGCGGGACTGTTCCGCAAGGACGCCGACGCGCTCTATGTCTATCTGACCATGGCGGCGCTGGGCTTCTTCTACCTCTCCAACCGCTGGACCCTGTCCACGGTGTTTCGCCGCGATCTGGTCGAGGCCGCCGAGATCGACCGGTGGGGCGCCCATGTCTGCAGCGTGGTGCTGAACTCTGTGAGGTGAGGCAGGCCAAGGGCGCTTGACGCCCGGTCTCCGATGCGGTTGTGTGTAACTAACTAGTTACAAAACTGGGTGGGGAGACGGGGATGGCCGACCAGCGCGTGGGCATCATCATGCACGGGGTGACCGGGCGGATGGGCTACAACCAGCATCTGGTGCGCTCGATCCTCGCCATCCGCGATCAGGGCGGCATTGCGCTCAAGAATGGCGACCGCCTGATGGTCGATCCGATCATCGTGGGTCGCGACGAAGACAAAATACGGCGCCTGGCGGAACGGCATTCCATTGCACGTTGGGGGACGAATATCGACGCGGCACTGGCGAACCCGAACGACACGATCTTCTTCGATGCCGGCACGACGCAGATGCGCGCGGGTCTGCTGAACCGGGCGATCGCGGCAGGCAAGCATGTATACTGCGAGAAGCCGGTCTCCGACGATCTGGACAGCGCCATCGCGCTGGCAAAGACCGCCAAAGCGGCTGGCATCAAGCATGGCGTGGTGCAGGACAAGCTGTTCCTGCCGGGCCTGCTGAAGCTGAAGATGCTGAAGGACGCCGGCTTCTTCGGTCGCATCCTGTCCGTGCGGGGCGAGTTCGGTTCCTGGGTGTTCGAGGGCGATTGGCAGGCGGCGCAGCGGCCGAGCTGGAACTATCGCAAGGCCGAAGGCGGCGGCATCATCCTCGATATGCTGTGCCACTGGCGCTACGTGCTCGACAATCTCTTTGGCGAAGTGAAGGCCGTCAGTTGCCTCGGCGCCACGCACATCCCCGAACGCGTCGACGAGAAGGGCAATCGCTATAAGGCGGATGCCGACGACGCGGCCTATGCGACGTTCGAACTCGAGGGCGGCGTAATCGCCCATATCAATTCAAGCTGGGACGTCCGGGTGCGGCGCGACGATTTGGTGACGTTCCAGGTCGACGGCACGCTCGGTTCCGCGGTGGCGGGCCTCCATTCCTGCGTGACGCAACACCGGGTCAACACGCCGAAGCCAGTATGGAACCCGGACCAGAAGCAGACCATCGACTTCTTTGCGGGCTGGGACGAAGTGCCCGACAATTGGCCGCAGGAAAACGGCTTCAAGGCGCAGTGGGAAATGTTCCTGCGCCATGTCGCCGAAGACGGACCCTGGCCCTATGGGCTCGAGGCCGGTGCCAAAGGCGTGCAACTCGCCATGGCAGGCCTCCAGAGTTGGAAGGAACGCCGCTGGATCGACGTTCCAGCGCTGGGAATCTGATGGTTGAGATCGCGCTACCAAACGCCGACCGGACGATCACTGCCTACACGCTGACTGGCGCGCCCCTGCCTTTCGAGCGCCACCGTGCCAGCCAATTCCCCCGCATTGCCTATGCGGCGGCGCATGTCGTGGCCGATCCACTGGCAGACAATGATCCTTGGGTGACACCGGCGATCAACTGGGATCGCACCCTGGCGTTCCGGCACCGGCTGTGGGATCTCGGACTGGGCGTGGCCGAGGCGATGGACACTGCGCAGCGGGGCATGGGGCTCGGCTGGGCCGAGGCCAAGGAGCTGATCCGCCGGGCACAAGCCGAGGCCCGGTCGCGCGACGATGCGCTGATCGCCTATGGCGCTGGCACGGATCATCTGATGCCGGGACCGGACGTGACGATCGACCAGATCATCGCTGCCTATGAGGAGCAGATCGGGTTCGTCGAGAGCGAAGGCGGTCGGGTCATCCTGATGGCGTCGCGGGCGCTGGCGAAAGCAGCACGATCGCCAGCCGATTATGCGCGTGTCTATGGCCGCATCCTCAGCCAGGTGAAGCAGCCGGTGATCATGCATTGGTTGGGCGAGATGTTCGACCCGGCGCTCGAAGGCTATTGGGGTAAGGGCACGCATGACGAAGCGATGGATGTGTGCCTCGCCGTGATCGCGGCACATGCGGACAAGGTCGACGGGATCAAGATCTCGCTGCTGAGTGCCGGGAAGGAAATCGAAATGCGCCGGCGGCTGCCCGCCTCGGTCAAAATGTATACCGGCGACGACTTCAACTATGCCGAGCTCATTGCGGGCGACGACCATGGCTACTCGCATGCCCTGCTCGGCATCTTCGATGCGATTGCGCCCGTGGCATCGGCCGCGCTGTCGGCTCTGGGGCGTGGCAGCAAAAACGAGTTCCACGAGTTGCTGGTGCCGACGGTCCCTCTCAGCCGCCACATCTTCAAGGCGCCGACGCGGTTCTACAAAACCGGCATCGTCTTTCTCGCTTATCTCAACGGCTTGCAGGACAATTTCTCGATGATCGGCGGACAGGAATCGGCGCGCTCGTCGCAGCATCTCAGCGAACTGTTCCGGTTGGCCGACAAGGCGCGCGTGCTGGCCGATCCAGCGCTAGCCGTCGATCGCATGCAGCGCGTGCTGGCGGTGCATGGGATTGGCTGACCGCGTCCTGTCCATCAACCTCGCGACGCTGCGCAATGGCTCCTCATTCGGCGAGATGGTCGACGATTGCCTCCGTCACGGCGTGACAGCGATTTCGCCTTGGCGCGATCAGGTGGCGGAGGCCGGGCTCGACGAAGCGGTACGGATCGTCGAGGCGAACGGCTTGCGCGTCACCGGGCTCTGTCGCGGCGGGATGTTTCCGGCGGAAACGGCGGGCGAACGGCGCGCCAATATCGACGACAATCTTCGTGCCATCGATGAGGCGGCTGCGCTGGGCGCAGAATGTCTCGTGCTCGTGGTGGGTGGGTTACCCGGATCGTCGAAGGACATCGCCGGCGCAAGGCGAATGGTGAGCGACGGGATTGCCGCTGTGCTTCCCCATGCGATTGCCAGTGGTGTGCCGCTGGCGATCGAACCGCTGCATCCGATGTATGCAGCGGACCGGGCGTGCGTGAACACAATCGATCAGGCGCTCGACATTTGCGCGAAGCTTGGCGACGGCGTGGGTGTGGCGATAGACGTCTATCATGTATGGTGGGACCCCAACCTCGCCGCGGCCATCGCGCGGGCCGGCGAGATGAAGCGCATCGTCGCGCACCACATCTGCGACTGGCTTGTGCCGACGACCGACATGCTACTCGACCGGGGCATGATGGGCGATGGGGTGATCCATCTCACAGCCATTCGCGCGATGATCGAGGCAGCGGCCTATCACGGCCCGCAGGAAGTCGAGATCTTCAGCCGCGACAATTGGTGGAAGCGGCCGGGCGACGAAGTGGTGAAGACCTGCGTCGCGCGCTTTGCTAGCCTCTGCTGACAGCATCGTATCGGACAAGGGCCTGCCAGCCCTTGATTGCATCAAAAAAGTCGATACAGTCCCGCCTGCTTTGCACCACTCAGGCCTTTGGGACAATCGATGAGCCGCAATTTTCTGGTTGTCGATCCCGAAGACAACATCGAAGTCATCCGGGGTCTTGCCTCGCCAGTGCGCGTGCAAATCCTGAAGCTGCTGCATTCGGGTGGGCCGTTCAACGTCAACGAAATCGCTGAAAAGCTCGATCTGCCGCAATCGACAGTGTCGTCGCATGTGCAGATTCTGGACTCGGCCGGTCTGATCCGCACGGAGACCCAGAAGGCGCGCAAGGGCAACCAGAAGGTCTGCCATTCGACGTTCGACGAAGTGCTGGTGATGTTCAAGGATGACGTCAACGCCATCGGCGAAAACACCATCGAGGTCGCGATGCCGCTAGGGCTCTATACGAGCTGCGAGGTGTCCTCGCCCTGCGGGTTATGCTCTGCCACCGGTATCATCGGGCTGCTCGACGTGCCTGACGCGTTTCTCGACCCCGACCGGATGAAGGCCGGGTTGCTCTGGTTTACCAGAGGCTTCATCGAGTATCAGTTCCCCAACAATGCGCGTCTTGCCGGGCGCGATCTCGAAAGCGTCGAGTTCTCGATGGAGCTCAGCTCCGAGGTGCCGGGCACGTCCGCAGACTGGCCGTCGGACATCACGGTGGCCGTCAATGGCAAGGACATCGGCACCTGGACCTCGCCGGGCGATTATGGCGACAAGCGTGGCGTCTACACGCCCGACTGGTGGAAGCTCAAGGGCAGCCAGTACGGCAAGCTCAAAAGCTGGCGGGTGGTCCGCGACGGCACCTATCTGGATGGCCTGAAGATTTCTCCGGTGTCGCTCAAGGATCTCGACCTCGACACACATCATTCGATCCGGCTGCGCGTCGGGGTGCACGAAAATGCCAAGCACCCGGGCGGCATCAACGTGTTTGGACGCGGCTTCGGCAATTACGACCAGGACATCGTCATGCGCGTGAAGACGAGCAACTGACAGGTCGGCCGTTCCCCGGCGTAATTGCCTTCCGCGGATGGAATTGTGGAGACTAGCGGCGATCAACAGTAGCAGCGACTGAGGACGCAACAAGAATCAGGATCGGACGTTGGGGGAGTCATCAACCCCAAAAAGGAGGGCCGGCATGGCCACCGAAAAGACGCTCGACGATCTGTTCCTCGATACGCTCAAGGACATCTACTATGCCGAAAAGCAGTTGGTGAAGGCGCTGCCAAAAATGGCGAAGGCGGCGCAGGACCCACAGCTCAAAGCCGGCTTTGAAAGCCATCTCGTAGAGACCGAAGGCCATGTCGAACGGCTCGAACGTATCTTCGAGATCCTCGGCGTGGCGGCCCGCGCCAAGACCTGCGACGCCATCCTCGGCATTCTCGAGGAAGGCAAGTCGATCATGGAAGACTACAAGGGCACTATCGCGCTCGATGCGGGCCTCATCGCCGCCGGCCAGGCTGCGGAGCACTATGAGATGGCGCGCTACGGCACGCTGATGACGTGGGCCAAGCAGCTCGGCATGGCCGAAGCGGCAAAGCTCCTGCAGCAGACCCTCGATGAAGAGAAAGCCGCAGACAAGAAGCTTACCCAGCTGGCGGTGACGCAGGACAACGCGAAAGCCGCGTAAGCCAAACGGGCCGCAGACATGCGGCCCGCCCCTCCACAAATTAGAGCAAGGAACCCGGACGCAGGCCCGGTGTTTTATCGTCTTATAATCGAGGAGTGCCCAATGGGAGATCAAGACAATAGGCAGTCGATGAGCGACCCGGCGTTCCAGCAGGCGGTGGAAGAGACTGCCTATTTTCTATGGGAACATGACGGCCGCCCACAGGGACGGGAGACCGACTATTGGTTTCGCGCGCTTGAGCAGACGCTGCGGCAGCGCAATGCCGATCTTGATTTGAGCCAGAAGCCCAGTGTGCACCATACAGGGCACGTCGACGATAATCAGGACGACCTTGGCCGCGACATCACCGATGGTCCGACTGGCGACGAGCAGTTCCACTCGCATCATTAGTGCGGCGGAACTCCTTAGCTTTTGGCCTCGCCTTTGGCATTGACGCCGAGGCGTCGCTCCCAACCTTCAGTATGGACGTTGAGATAGGCCGTAGGATCGTAGGGGTGCTGCTTGATCGCATC
The DNA here is from genome assembly GCA_039918675.1 of Devosia sp. GTDB lineage: Bacteria > Pseudomonadota > Alphaproteobacteria > Rhizobiales > Devosiaceae > Devosia_A. The sequence goes on along the minus strand of JBDSHC010000125.1, from coordinate 18,660 downwards.
GATATTGAGATCAATGCCGAGACCCGGTGCACTCGGTAGCGACAGATGGCCGTTGGTCGCGTCGATCTGCGGATGCCAGGTCACGAGTTCCCGGGTCCAGGGATCGTTGAACGCGTCGAAATGCTCCTGAATGAGGAAGTTCGGCACCGCCGCGGCAAGCTGCAAGCAGACCGCCGTCGCGACCGGACCACCGCTCTGATGCGGGGCGATGTAGCTGCCATGGGCGAGCGCGAGATTGGCAACCTGCATCGATGGCGCAATGCCTCCAAGCGACATCGGCTCAGGCTGGAAGATATTGACGCCGCCGCCTTCCGCGAGGCTGTAGAACTGACCGACCGTATCGTACATCTCGCCTGTGGCGACGGGGATTGGCGAGCGATGCGCGACTTCATGCACGGTCTCCTGCCGGTCGCGCGAGGTCGGCTCCTCCCACCAATAGATGTCGAGATCGGCGAAGCGCTGGGCCGCCTGCAGCGCGGCGATCTCGGTGAAGCGCGCATGGACGTCGATGAGGATACGGGTATCGGCGGGGAGCTTGTCGCGCAGCATGCGGCAGATCTCGTAAGACAGCTTAAGCTCGTCCTTCGAGATGAAGCCCTGTGCCGTGCCGAACGGATCGAGCTTCATGGCCTTGAAGCCCTTGGCGATCACGGCCAGCGCCGCCTCCAGAAAACTCTCCGGCGTGCGCTCGGTGCGGTACCAGCCATTGGCATAGCCGAGCACGGTGTCGCGCACCTGTCCGCCCAGCAGTTGATGGATCGGCACGCCCAGACTCTTGCCCAGAATATCCCAGCACGCGACTTCGACGGCAGCGATCACGGTACGATGGATGTGACCGCCATCGAGCGACACGCTGTCGAGCATGCGCTTGGACAGCGAGTTGATCCGCCGCGGATCCTGCCCGATGGCAAGATGGCTCAGTTCGCGCACACCGGCTTCGGTGGTGGCGATGAAACCGTTGAGGGTGCCTTCACCGATGCCGTAAATGCCAGCATCCGTGTGAACCTTGACGAAGAGCCAGTTCTTCCAGCCGGCGCCGACAGTGAAGGTCTCGATCTCGGTGATTTTCATGTGCTGAGGCCCTGCGATGCGATCGTTTCGACGATGGCATCAATGGTGATGCCGTAGCGCGACTGGAGGGTCGCGACCGAACCACACTCGATGTAGCGGTCCGGCAGGCCGATACGCGTCACGGGCTTTGCGATGCGCGAATCGTGCAGCTTCTCGACGACGAGGCTGGCGAGACCGCCAACGACCACATGGTTCTCGGCGGTGACGACGCGATCGACAGAGCTCGCAAACTCGGCGACGGCGTTGCTGTCGAACGGCTTGATCGTAGGCACATGCAGGACGCCGACAGAGACGCCGCGCTTTGCAAGCACCGCCGCAGCATCGAGCGCGCGCTCGGTCATCATGCCCGTCGAGACGATGCCGACATCGGTGCCATGCGCCAGCTTGACCGCGCGACCCAGCTTGAACTGATAGTCCGGCGGAAGGACCACCGGCACCGAGCCGCGCAGCAGGCGCATATAGACGGGGCCGTCGAACTCAGCGATCGCGGCAGTGGCGGCGGCGATCTCAGTCGCGTCGCAGGGATCGATGATGGTGAGGCCGGGGATCATCCGCATGAGCGCCAGATCCTCGATGGCCTGATGCGTGCCGCCATAGCCCGTGGTGAGGCCGGGCAGCCCCGCGATGATCTTCACATTGGCGCGCGAATGGGCGAGCGCGATCGCGATGAAATCGTAGGCGCGTCGGGTGGCGAAGACGCCGTAGGTCGTGGCGAACGGCACCTTGCCGGTGCGTGCGAGACCGGCAGCGACTGCAACGAGATTCTGCTCGGCCATGCCGACGTTGAAGAAGCGGTCGGGGAACGCGTCGCGGAACGGATGAATGTCGGTGTATTTGCCGAGATCTGCGGTCAGGCCAACGATCTGCGCATTGGCCGTAGCGGCCTCGACGAGCGCTTTGCCGAACGGCGCCTCGACAAACGGTCGCGCGATGCCACTCGTCTCGTCCTGACCCATTGCGAGCGTGCGTCCAGCAGTGCTCATGACTGCTCTCCAAGCGATTGCTCGAACTCGTCAATTATCGAGTCCCATTCGCTGATATCGACGCGGAAGAAATGCGACTTCTCGCTGCCCTCGATGCGCTTGACGCCCTTGCCGGGCAGGGTACGCAAGATGATGGCCTTGGGCCTGCGGTTGCGGCCGCGGCTGGTCGTCAGTGCTGCCGTGATCGCTTCCATGTCATTGCCGTCGATCTCGAGCGTCTCCCAGCCGAAAGCGCGCCATTTGTCGGCGATGGGCTCCATGTCGAGCACCACCGGGCCGTCGGCCTGGATGCCGTTGCAATCGATGAGAGCGATCAGCCCGTCGAGCTCGAAATGGCGCGCGGACATTGCCGCCTCCCAGGTCGAGCCCTCCTGCAGCTCTCCGTCGGAGAGTTCGACGAACACGCGCGCATCAGATCTGTCGAGGCGGAGACCGAGTGCCTGACCGACGCCCTGCCCCAGACCATGGCCTAGCGAGCCGCCGATGATCTCTACGCCTGGCGTTGTGTGGAGCGTCGACATCTGCAACCGGCTGTCGTCGGCGCCATAGGTCGCAAGCTCGTCGAGCGGCAGGATACCGGCTTCGGCCAGAGCGGCCCATAACGCGATCGAGTAGTGGCCGGTGGAGAGCAGGAACCGGTCACGCTCGCGCCAGCTCAAATTCTGCGGATCGTAGCGCAGTTCGTGAAAGTAGAGTGCCGCCAGCACATCGGCGATCCCGAGGCCCTGGCCGATATAGCCCTGCCCCTGGCCGCGCGCCATGGTGAGCATATGGCGGCGCAAACTGGTGGCGCGCAATTTGAGGGCGGCGAGGTCGGGGCTAGCGGGAGGCCAATTGTGCGCCAATGCGATCAGTCCTTGTCGAGGCCGCCGGACATATTGAGACGTTCGGCGGTCATGTAGGCGGGTGCGTCGAGGCAGAGCCAGACGACGGCCGCCGCGACTTCCGAGATGTCGGCGCGGCGGCCGAGCGGGATGCGTCGCGTACGCTCGGCAAGGAACGCCTCGAAATCGTCGCCGCGTCCGGCAAGGCGCGCCAGATCGATCTCCGTCGATCGCTGCATGTCGGTATCCATCATGCCCGGCGCCAGCGAATTGACGAGCACGCCATGGGGCGCGAGCGCCACGGCCAAAGCTCGAGTGATCGTATCAACGCCGGCCTTGCTGGCGGCATAGGCGGTGTAGTCGGGCAGCGCCATGCGCGAGGCCGGCGACGTGATGTTGACGATGCGGCCACTGCGCTGTTCGCGCATCACGCGACCCGCCGCCTTGCACGCCATGGCGAGCGCAGTGACGTTGATAGCGAGGGTTCGCGTCCACGATTTGTAGGTCGAGTCGAGGAAGGGCTCGATCACGCCATAGCCGGCATTGTTGACGAGAATGTCGATGCCGCCCCAGCGCGCGACGACCCGATCGATCGCCCTGTCGGCGGCGCCATCGAGTGTAAAATCGCCGACGATCTCTTCCGCCTCTACGCCTTGCCCGCGCACCATGGCGGCGGTCTCGGCGGTTCCGCCTGCGTTGATATCGATGAGGGCGACGTGGCAGCCGCGGGCCGCCAGCTGCATAGCGATCTCGCGGCCAAGGCCGGAGGCGGCGCCGGTGACCAAGGCCCGCTTGCCGCGGCCATGCTGCTGATTTTCCGTCAAGATTGTCCCCTCCCCGCACGGTAGCGGCACCGCGCGGGGAGAGTCAAATCATCGGGTCGGCATCAGGCCGAGGCGAATTCCCGCCGCAGTGCAGCAATAGTGGCGCGTACGGCAAAGGCGTCGGTAACGGTCAGCGAGAACTCTTCCTCGGGCGCTTCGTCGCCCATCGTGACGCCGATGTTGCGGTAGGTCATGCCGCTGTCGATCTGGGTCAGCGCGGCGAAATGAAGGTCATCGACCTGCGTCTCGCGATAGACGCGCGCGATGTTGTCCTGATCGAGCCCGCCGCACGCCATGATACGGATACGACCCCTGGCGGCCTCGACCGTTGCGGCAAGCGTCGCGATCCCTTCGATGGCGGAATCGGCCTGCCCGCTGGTCAGCACGCGATCGACGCCACAGCGGATCAGCGCTTCGATGGCTTCGCGATAGTCGCGGGTCATGTCGAAGGCGCGATGGTTGGTGACCTTCAGGGGATGCGCTGCGTCGACCAGCGCGCGCGTGCGCACTTCATCGACGGTGCCCTCGGCGGTGAGGCAGCCGATGACGACACCGGCCACGCCGAGCGCCTTCATGGCTTTGACGTCCTCGAGCATCGATTGAAATTCGAGCTCGGAATAGAGAAAGTCGCCCCCGCGCGGCCGGATGATCACATGGAAGGGAATGGTGGCGACGGCGAGTGCGGCGCGCACCGTGCCGACGCTCGGCGTCAGGCCACCTTCGAGCAGGCTCGCGCAGAGTTCGACGCGATCGGCCCCCGCCTCCTGCGCGGCGACGAGGCCATCGGTGCCTTCAACACAGATCTCGATGGTCAGGTTCATGCTCTATCTCCTCGCGCGGGCTGAAGGGATCGCCTCGGGCGACCAAGTGAAGTTCTTGTCGAATGGGAATGTGGGGTTGGCCTTTCGCAGTCGCGGCAGGCGCTCGACGAACTGGTCGACCACGCCCGGCGACAGCGCCATCAGGCTCGGATTGGCGAGCGGCGCGATTTCGGGCGACAGATAGCCCGACTTGATCACAAGGACCTTCGCGGACGCCGGATCGAGGCCGAGCCGCGTGAAGTCTGCGATGTTGTGGAATGGCCGTCGACGCGCGGTGATCACAAGGTCGATGCCGCCGATCGTCAGCACGGCCTCTCGGAGATATGCATTTTCGGTGTCGAGCAGCACTTTCACACGCGCCGGGCACCTCACCCTACCTCCGGCGGGATCTAGCGTCGCGCCGATGCTCATATCGATCGTCGCGCCCACGCCGGCGGCGTAGGCGGCATCGACCGCGGGTTGATCGGCGATGCCGGCGAAAACAACGCCATCGGCGCTCTGAGCGATCAGCTCGGCAAGCACATCGCCGCGATCGCCCACGCCACCGCCTGTCGGGTTATCCCCGGATTCGGCGATGATGGCGGGACCGGTGTCGCTGGCGATGGCCCAGGTCACGCAGTCCTCGATGCTGCCGACGCGGCTGCCGAAGACAAACGCCTCGCGCGCGTTCCAATAGCGCTGCGCCACGTCCGAGGCAGCGGCGGAGAGCGCGGCCGCATCGGTGCCGGTGAAGATCGCCGCCGCCGTCGCTCGCGGCTCATCGGCCCAGACATAGCCGACCATCAGCGATGCATCCCAGATCGCGTCGCTGCCATCGAAGCCGGGTAGAAGCGCGTAGAGCGCCTTCGCGGGCTCGTCTTCAGTGCTGGTGCGTTCGCCCGGCAGGAGAACCGGGATCGGTACCCAGACAATGACCGGCCGCACACCTGTCGTGATGCTGCGGACCAGCATCGACACGGCACGGCGCATCGTCGCTTCGATGTCGATATGCGGCGCCGTGCGGTAGGTCGAGAACATGTCGAGAGTGTCGATGATGCGCTGCGAGACGTTGCCGTGGAGATCGTAACTCGCAGCGATCGGCACATCCGGCCCGACGAGATCGCGGACAGCGCTGATGAGATCACCCTCGGCATCTTCCATGCCCTCGACGAACACGGCTCCATGCAGTGCGAGATAGACGCCGTTGAGCGGCAGCGCGGCCTTCAGTCCATCGAGAATGGTGGCCTTGAAGCTGTCATAGGTCTTCGCACCGACCGGACCGCCGGCAATGGCGCGCGCATGCAGCGTCGGAATGAACTCGGCGGGATAGTCCTTGAGGAAGCGGAAATAGGGATCGTCGAGCAGCGCCGGTCCGCGCAGCACACGGAACTCGCGCTCTTCGACAATCACCGGATTGTACGTGCTGCACTCGGTGTGGATACCCCCTACCCCGATCCGCATCAGAGGACGGGCTCCGTAGCGCGGGGAACATCGTCGTCGATGCTTGTGGGCTTTGCGACGGCGAGCCGGCCGGTCAGCACGAGGCTCAGCGCGAGAGCTGGCAGCAGTGCCACAAGACCGATGCGCAATGCCCAATGCTCGGCGATGAAGCCGATGATTGGCGGACCGATGAGGAAGCCCAGCAACGCGATGAACGACAGCACGGCGACGTTGCGCGACGCCGACGCGCCGGGCAGTGCCGCTGCTGCAGCCACCGCTAGCGGGAAGCCCACCGAGACCCCGATGCCCACGATCGCGAAGCCCGCCAGCGCGACGAATGTGTTAGGCGCAAGCGTGAGCAGCGCGACGCCGACCAGGGCTAGCACGCCGAAGGCTCGCGCCAATGCCACGCTGCCAAGTCGCGCCCGCAGATGGTCGCCACTGAAACGGCCCGCCGCGACCAGTAACGCGAAGATCGTGTAGCCGATACCGGCAGTTACCGGGTCGGCGGCGAAAACGCCGCGCAGATAGATCGCAGACCAGTCGGCCATGGCGCCTTCGGTGATCGTGACGCCAAATACGAAGAGGCAGACACCGAGCAGCGCCCAACCCGGCACCATGAAGGGCGAGTGTCTCTCGCCGTCCTCAGCCCGCGTTGCAGTCTCCACGTCCGGAAGCGCGCGCGCAGCGAGGGTGCACACCGGCAGACTGACAATGGCGATCAGCGCGACAGCCATGGGCGGCGCGAGGGCAACGCCAGCAAGGGCAGCGCCGATAAAGCTGCCCAGCATGATGCCCAGCGACCAGAAGCCATGCGCCGTGCTCATGATGAGCTTGCCGCTCGCCTTCTCTACGCGGGCCGCTTCGATATTGAGGGCGAGTTCGAGGAACGACATCGACGACCCAACGAAGATCAGCGAGACGAACAGAAAGGCCGCATGGGTCGAGAAGGGCGGCAGGCAAACGGCGATGAGATGCATGACGAAGCCGATAAGCATCGCGCGCCTTGCGCCGATCTGTCCGACGATGCGGCCCGCAAATGGCAGAGTGGCGAGCGTACCGCATGGCAGGCCGAGCAGCGCGAGCGCCAGACCCTGCGGGCCAAGCCCCACAGCAAGCTGGATGTCCGGGATACGCGGCAGCCAGCTGCCGAAGGCAATCGGCTGGAGGAAGAACACCAGCATGACCAGCCGCTGCGTCGTGAAGAACGGCATTCTCAGCCCTTGCGTGAAGTGCCCATGGGGAATGGCAGATAGCCTGTGAAGCCGGTCAGCTTCCAGCGCCCGCCCTGGCGCCGGCAGAAGTAAAGCGACTGCCAGTTGAGGACGTCCTTGCCGCCATCAGCGCGCGAGATGGTGCCGTCGAACTTCTTGTGGGCGAGCGCAATGTCGCCGTCGATCTCGATATGCTGCAGCGTCGTGGCTCGGTGGATGGCGGCCTGCCGATCTTCCGCATAGGCGATCTGCGCGCTCTCCTTTGCCTGCCGCAGCCACTCCTCGCGATAAGCTGCAAGCGTCGGAAATCCGATGCGCCAGCTGTCGGGATTATCGGAACCGCGCCCGTCGATTCCCAGAAACTGCTCTGCAATGAAGTCGCCATCGACCATGCCCCAGTCGGCGGCGACGAAAGCGGCGATGTCACGTTCGACAAGCATGTCCCAGATCGCCGAGCGATCAGGATCGCTGGGGAACGGGTTCTCGAATTTGGCCATTTGGTGTTCCGGATTTTCAAGTGAAGCGCTTGTGACGTGTGCCTATAGAATGTCCACACGAATACCAATTCAAGCAGTTTTTTTGACCGCGACAACGCGTCCATTACCGCATGCCTCGGATTTATCCAGCCTTTCCGGCGTTTTTCCTCATGCGGCAAGAGAAAGTGCAAGTGGTCTAGATTGGTATTGCAGCCGGGCGAAATCCGTGTTGATATCTCGTTAAGACATCGACCGTTCTGAAAATGGTTTTCACGCGAACGTCGTTCTCGTGATCGAGTGGCAGGGCAGACCGCATGCGGGTTGGCATCATTGGCCTTGGGTATCGCTTAGGCTATCTGGCGCGGGTTTTCTCGCTGGCCAGCACCGACTTCTCTGTCGTCGCCTATGTCGATCCCACGCCCGCCGGCCTGCCTTACACCAAGGAGCATGGCGTCTCCGTGGGGCGGCAGTATGGGTCGCTCGACGAGATGCTCGACGATGCCGAGCTAGATCTGCTGATGGTCGGCTCGCCCAATCATCTGCATCTCGATCACATCCGCATCGGGCTGGAACGCGGCCTCAAGATTTTCACCGAGAAGCCGGTGGTGACTACCGTCGAGGAGACAATGGCGCTCGGCGAGCTCATCGCTCAATACGGCTCCGACAATCTGATGGTCGGGCTCGTGCTACGCTACGCGCCGCTCTATGTCGATCTGCGCAAGGCACAGGCGGACGGCCTGCTTGGCGACGTCACGTCGATCGAAGCGTCAGAGCACATCCCGCCCTATCATGGCGCCTTCTTCATGCGCGACTGGCGGCGATATGAGCGATATTCGGGCAGCTTCATGCTCGAGAAATGCTGTCACGATCTCGACCTCTACAATGGCGTGATGGGTTGCCGGCCGCGATTTGTTTCGAGCTTCGGCGGGCGCCGCACTTTCATCCCCAAGAACGCGCCGCAATCGGCGGGCATCAACGATCTCGAAGTCTATTACCGCAAGCCGACCGGCTGGATGGGCACAGACAAGGTGTTCGACAGCGATGGCGACATCATCGACTACCAAACCGCGATGGTCGAATACGAGAACGGCGCGGCCCTTACCTTCCACACCAATCTCAATGTGCCGCACGACTTCCGGCGTTTTGCCGTGATGGGCGTCAAGGGCATGGCCGAGGGCGACTTCATCCGAAACTACTTCACAGTCACGGATTCGCGCACATCGGCGCCGCTGATCGACAAGACCTTCGAGACCAGCGAGCTGTCGCAGCATTACGGCGCCGACGAGCAGATGGCGGCCGATATTCTCGCGCATCTCGTCGATGGCGCACCGCTCCCGGTATCGGTGGTCGATGCGCTCGAGGCGGGCCTCCTGGCACTGACGATGGACAATGCGCGACGCGAACGGCGCGTCGTCGATATGAGCCCGATCTGGCAGCAATTCGACAGCGCCCTCGGGCGCACGGCGCGAGCGGCATAGGAGGACCCGATGACCAGCTCGCGCAATGCCTCACTCTTCGCCTTTGCCCTGCTGTTCCCCGCGCTCCTTTACGTCGCCGGTATTGTTGCTTACCCGCTGGTCGACACTTTCAACCTCAGCTTCACCAATGCGGCGCTGAAGCCGAGCTATGAGTGGGTCGGCTGGGCCAACTACCAGAAAATCTTCAAGGCCAATTTCCAGGACATCATCATCCGCACCTTCGTGTGGACGTTCTTTTCCGTGTCGATCAAAATGATCATCGGCACGTTCGGCGCGGTGCTGCTCAATGCGGCCGTGCCGGGCCGGGCCCTGTTCCGCATTCTCACCATGCCCCCCTGGATCGTCCCGATGGCGATCGGCATTTTCATGTGGGGCTGGATGTACAATGGCCAGTTCGGGATGATCTCTGGCCTGCTGCAGAATTTCGGCCTCACCAAAGGGCCGGTGGCCTTCCTCGCCTATGGCAACACGGCGTTCTGGGCGACAATCGTCACCGACGTCTGGATCGGCGTGCCGCTGGTGACGATCTACCTGCTGGCCGCCATGCAATCGATCCCCCGCGATCTCTACGAAGCGGCGTGGACCGATGGCGCGGGCCGTTTCTACCGGTTCCGGCGCATCACCATACCGATGATCGTTCCGGCGATGGTCACCATGTCGATGCTGTCGCTGATCGCGACGTTCAACTCGTTCGACATCATCTGGATCCTGACGCGCGGCGGGCCGTCCGGCTCCACCACGACGATGATCATCGACACCTACAAGACCGCGCTCGGCTCCTACAAATATGGCGAAGGCGCCGCGCGCGCCGTGTTGATCTGCCTCTTCCTCTCGCTGTTCTGCCTCGCCTATTTCCGCGTCGTCGGCCGCATCAACACGGGAGAGAAGGCATGAGCCAGCGCGCGATGATCGACCGCTACAAATGGTACGAATATCTCTCCATCTATGCAGGCATCTTCGTGTTCCTGCTGTTCGTTCTTGCCCCGTTCATCGAGGGCTTCCTGGTCTCGCTGAAGCCGCTGTCGCTGCTGTTCTCGTCGCCTTACAGCTTCTGGCCGACCAACGGTTCGCTCACCGCCTATTTCACCATGTGGGAGAGCGTCCCCGGCTTCTGGCGCTACATCGTCAACAGCCTGTTCCTGTCGAGCGTCATCACGCTGGTGGTCATCGTGCTGGTGGTTCCGGCAGCTTACGCGTTCGCCCGCTTCCCCTTCCGAGGCCGCGGCTTGCTGCTCGGCGCGTTCCTCGCCGTGAACATGTTCTCGGGCGCCGTGCTGCTGATCCCGCTTTACCGGCTGATGCGCTCGATCGGCGCGCTCAACACCTATTTCGCGATGATCGTGCCGGGCGTCGCATTCCTCATCCCGTCGGCGATCTGGCTGCTGCGCACCTACATGATGCGCATTCCACGCGAGCTCGATGAGGCCGCGTGGGTCGATGGCGCCTCGCGTCTCTACACACTGCGCCGCGTCATCCTGCCGATCGCCATGCCGGGTATCTCGGTGGTCGCGATCACCACCTTCATCGGAGCCTATGCGCAGCAGTTCATCTTTGCGCTGACCTTCAACTCCAAGACCGAATTCATGCCGCTGCCGATTGGCCTCTTTGCCTATTTCGGGCGGCAGGAAGTGGTGTGGAACGAGCTTATGGCCGCCAGCTTCGTTGGCATTACGCCGGTGCTCGTCCTCATCGTGTTTCTACAACGCTACCTCGTCGCCGGCCTCACCGCTGGCGCCGTGAAGACTTGAGAGAAATTGGCCCGTGTCGGGACAATAACAGGGAGACAAGAATGACAATGTACAACAAGATTGTGGGCGGAGCAGTCGTCGCACTGCTGGCCTCGACCGGCTTTGCCGGCGTGGCCTTTGCCGCCGACACGGAGATGGCCTTCGTCGAATGCGGCGATACGCCGAGCCCCGTGCACGTAGAGACCATCAAGAAGTGGGAAGCCGCCAATCCGGGCTTTAAGGTCAATGTCGAAGTCGTCGGCTGGGGCCAGTGCCAGGATAAGGTCACGCAGTTGGCCGTCGCCGGTACCCCCGTCGGCCTCGCCTATATCGGTTCGCGCGCGCTGAAGCAGCTCGCATCGAACGACCTCATCATCGCGATGCCGATGACGGATGAAGAGAAGGCCTCGTACTACAATTACGTCGCCGACACCGTGTCGTTCGATGGCACGCAGTGGGGCCGCCCGGTCGCGTTCTCGACCAAGGCGCTGTATTGGAACAAGGATCTCTTCGCAGCCGCCGGTCTCGATCCCGAGAAGCCGCCGACGACTTGGGCCGAAGAGATCGCCGACGCCAAGGCGATCGCCGAGAAGACCGATGCCGCCGGCTTCGGCGTTGTCGCCAAGACCTTCGACAACACCATGCATCAGTTCCTCCATTGGGTTTACACCAATGGCGGTTCGGTGATCGACGCCGAGGGCAAGATCACGCTCGACAGCCCCCAGAACCTTGCGGCGCTGACCGCGCTCAAGGACATCACGGCCTATGCCGAAGAAGGTCCGACCGCCTACGAGCAGAACGAAGTGCGCGCCATCTTCCTCGATGGCAAGCTCGGCATGATCCAAGCCGCTTCGGGCGCCCGTGGCCTGCTGAAGGATTCGAAGTTCAAGTGGGGCGTCACCACGCTGCCGCTCGGTCCCGATGCGAAGGGCCCCGGCACGCTGCTGATCACCGACTCGATGGCTGTGTTCAAGAACACGGGCTATGAGGACAAGGCTGCCGATCTCGCCAAGTTCCTCACCAACCCCGAGAACCAGTCTGCCTATGAAGCCGAGCAGGGTCTGACCCCGCTCCGTCCAGGCCCGGCCGTCGATGCGCTCGTCGCTGCCGACGCGAACTGGAAGCCGTTTCTCGACTCGATCCAGTATGGCGGTCCTGAGCCCTTGCTGACCGACTATATCGGCCTCCAGAACTCGATGATCGAAATGGTGCAGTCGGTCGTGACCGGTGCCGCCGAGCCGCAGGCCGCCTTGACCAAGGCCGCCGGCGAACTCGAAGCCTTCAAGTAAGCCTCACGTCCCTCCCAGGCCAAGCTGCCGCGGATTCCTGTCCGCGGCAGCACCCCAAATGAAGTAAGCTTGATGCGCCTTCCGCATCCGACCGGAGACGTCCCGCTCAATGTCGCAGCTCAGCCTCAGGCATCTGGAGAAATCCTTCGGTCCCGCGAAGATCATAAAGGGGATCGATCTCGAAGTTGCGCATGGCGAATTCGTCGTCTTCGTCGGCCCGTCAGGCTGCGGCAAATCGACATTGCTCCGGATGATCGCTGGGCTCGAGGATGTGACCAGCGGCGAGATCTACATCGCCGATAAGCCCGTCAAGGATCTGCCGCCGGTCAAGCGTGGCATCGCGATGGTGTTCCAGTCCTACGCCCTCTATCCGCATATGACGGTGTTCGAGAACATCGCCTTTCCGCTGCGCGTCGAGCGCCTGCCCAACGATCAGGTGAAAGAGCGCGTCGGCCGCGCCGCCAAAGTGCTGCAGCTCGATGCTCGGCTCGAGCAGCGTCCGGGCACACTCTCGGGTGGCCAGCGCCAGCGCGTCGCCATCGGGCGCGCCATTGTACGCGAACCGCAGATTTTCCTCTTCGACGAGCCGCTGAGCAATCTCGATGCCGCGCTCCGCTCGGAGATGCGCATCGAATTGATGGAGCTGCACAAAAAGCTCGGCTCGACGATGATCTATGTGACCCACGATCAGGTCGAGGCCATGACGATGGCCGACAAGATCGTCGTGCTCAATGCGGGCGAAATCGAACAGGTCGGCTCGCCGCTCGAACTCTATCACCATCCGCGCAATCGCTTCGTCGCAGGCTTCATCGGCAGCCCGACGATGAACTTCATCAACGGTACCTGCATCGCCGCGGACGCCAACAGCGTCACGCTTGATCTTCCTTCGCTCGGCAAGCTGAGCCTTGCACGCAACGCACCGGCCCTCGTCGGTCAGGCCGTGACGCTCGGCATTCGTCCCGAACATCTGGTGCTGGGCGACAGCGAGTTCTCGCTCTCGGTCAAGCCGCGCATCATCGAGCATCTGGGCATCCACACCGTGGTCTATTCGGACCTGCCGGGCGGCGAAGCGTTTGTCGGCCTGTTCGAGGGCGACACGGCCGCGACGGAAGGCGAGGCGCTCAAGGTCGGCTTCTCGCTCAATCAGGCCCACCTCTTCGACAAAGACGGGATGGCCGTTCCGTGACGCTCGACCTCGCGATACGGCCCGAGCCGGCGATCGAGCGGCACATCGATATGGTCGGCCTGTTGCGGGCCGAGCGCGATACACTGACCCGCTCGCAGCGCATGCTGTGCGACATGGTGCTGGCCAATGTCGGTGTCGTGATGCGGATGTCGATCGTCGATCTTGCCGATCGCGCCGCGGTGTCCCCGCCCACCGTAACGCGGCTTTGCCGGCGCATGGGCTGTGACAGCTATGCCGAGTTCAAGCTGCGCCTGGCGCAGAGCAATTTCTCGGACCAGCGCTATAGCATCGTCGCGCCCGGTCCCGACAGCATCGCCGATATCTCGAAAGTCGTGGTGGACGGCATTCACGAAACGCTGCGCCACACGGCGCTGCATCTCGATATGGCGGCGATGGAACGGGCGGCGTCGGCAATTGCCAATGCCAGCTATGTCATCGCGTTCGGATCGGGTGGCTCATCGTCGATGATCGCGACCGAGACCGAGATGCGGCTGTTTCGACTCGGCCTTCGCGTGTCGTCCTCCATCGACCATCAGGCGCAGATGATGCGGGCCTCTGGCTCGCCACCGGGTTCGGTGTTGATCGCCTACTCGCTGAGCGGCAACAATCTCCCACTGGCCAACGCCCTCTCGGCGGGCGGCGATAGCGGGCTCAAACGCATTGTCGTGACGCGATCGAACTCACCGGTAGCGGCGCAGGCCGACATTCTCATCGCGGTCGATCGCGAGGAAAACCTCGACATCATGCGCCCGACCCCGGGCCGCTACGCGATGCTCGCGATCCTCGACATCCTATCGCAGTCGGTGGCGACGAAGCTCGGTCAGGCCGCGGTATCCAACATGCGCCGGATCAAGCAGCAATTGATGCTCAACCGCGACCGGAACGATGGCCAGCCCCTCGGGGATTGAGCCGCTCCGCGATTTCTCACCACGAGTATACCATGACTAGCGCCCCCCACCTGAAACTTGCGACGAAATGGACGCCAGCGCGCGAGGGCGAGCCGCTCTCCTACGGGATCGAGCTGACGAACCTTGGCACCGAGCCGTTGCGTGACTTCAAGCTCGGCCTCAATGGTCCGGCCCGCATCGATACGCGCGCCGAGGTCGAAGGCGGGACGCTTCTCGAACGGCTCTCCAATCACACGGTCCTTGCGCCGCCGGCTGGGTTCGTTCTCGAGCCCGGTGCGACATGGACCGTAGTCGCCCGTGGCCTCTCCTATCCGCTCCGTCATTGGAGCGACGGCGCCAATGCCGCCTATGTCGTGCTCAGCGATGGCCGCTCAGTCACGGTGCCCACCGTACCAACCGAGGCGACCGGCTCCAATGCACCGCTGATGAAGGGCGCGATGCGCTTCCCGGTACCGAAGAAGGTACCCGCGCCGATCTCCGTCATTCCCTGGCCGCGCCGCGTTGCCATCAAGGGCGCGCGCACCGTGCCGGCTGGCCTCGATCTTCACCCGGCTGACGAAGCGTCGCGCAAGGCGGCCGCTGCGTTTACGAAGCTGACGGCCGATCTGTTTGCAGTTGAGGGACTGGTGCGCCCCGCTGCAGAAGCCGGCATGCCGGTGCACTTCACACCGAACGCTGCGCTTGGCGCCGAAGCCTATGGCATCGGTTTTGCTGAGGACGCGGTGACAATCTCCGCATCCACTCAGACCGGCTATCTCTACGGTCTCATCACGCTCGGCCAGATCCTCCGTGGTGCAAAGCAGCACCCTGATGTGTTGACCTTCCCAAGCGGCGGCACGATCAAGGATGAGCCGGGCCTCAAATGGCGCGGTACGCATCTCGACGTGTCTCGGCAGTTCTACGCCACCGCCGAAGTCGAGCGGCTGCTCAGGATCATCGCCTGGAACAAGATGAACCGCTTCCACCTTCACCTCAGCGAGGACGAGGGCTGGCGCGTCGAGATCGACGCCTATCCGGAGCTGACCTCGATCGGCGCGTGGCGCGGCTATGGCAAGGCACTACCACCATTGCTGGGCGGCGGCGCAGAGCCGACTGGTGGCTACTACAGCAAGGCAGCGATCCGCGGAACGGTGGCATTGGCGCAGGAGCTCGGTGTGCAGATCGTCCCCGAGATCGACATGCCGGGCCATTGCTACGCCGCGCTGCAATCGCTGCCCGCGCTGCGCGATCCCGGCGAGAGCGGCGAGTATCAGTCGGTACAAGGCTTCCCCAACAACTGTCTCAACCCTGCGCATGAGCCGATCTATCGCTTCGTCGAAACCGTGATCGACGAGATGCTCGAAATGTTCCCCGGCGGCATCTTTCATCTGGGTGCGGACGAGGTTCCACTCGCGGCGTGGTCCGGTTCGCCGCTGGCCCTTGCGCTGCTCGAAAAGCTCGCCGGCAAGCCCATGGCCGACAAACACCGCGACCAGCTCAACGCCGTCGGCAATCTCCACGGCGCTGATGAAATCGAAGGCTCGCCCACAGCGATCCTGCAGGCGCAGTTCATCCGCCGCATCCACGACTACATCGCCTCGAAGGGCGCCATCACTGGTGGCTGGGAGGAGGCGGCACACGGCAATGTCGTCGACAAGAAGAGCAGCTATCTCGTCGGCTGGCGCAGCGTCGAAGTGAATGCACAGCTTGCCGCCGAGGGCTACGACATCGTGGTGTCGCCGGGGCAGCGTTACTATCTCGATATGGCCAATTCGCTGTCGTGGTCCGAGCCCGGCGCCGGCTGGGCCGGCTGGTCGGGCCCGCAGGAGACCTATGAGTTCGAGCCGCGCGCCGGCATGAACGACGTCGCGCTGTCGCATCTGCTCGGCGTTCAGTCCTGCATCTGGTCCGAGCCGATGACCGATCGCGCCATCTTCGACCGGCTGGTGTTCCCGCGTATTTCGGCTGTGGCCGAAACCGGCTGGACGCTCCCGGAGAACAAATCATGGGAGCGCTTCAGCGCCTTCGCCGGCCTCATGCCGATCCTCTACGGCAATTGGGCAGATCTGCCGGCCTAGACTCTTGGTCTAGCGATCGAACGGATTCTCAACCATCGGCCAGATGTCGCGACGTGCTTTGCGATAGTTCGTCGTCGCCGGCGTGTTCGGATAGGGATGCCCCGCCGCGCAATAGATGATCGACGCCGCGATCTTCGAGAATGAATCATAGAAATGGTTGGTCGATTTGATCAGCAATATCTTCTGCGATTGCGGATCGATCCCCATCGCCGAAAACAGGCTTGGATCGAAGCTCTGGGCGCGCGTCGAATTGAGGATCACATCGATCCCGCTAAAGCTGATGCATGCGGCGTCTCCGAACGGCACCACGCTTTCGCCGAAGCGCATCTCCGCGTTGCGCGCCAGTTTGGTGACCGTGACGAGCTGATCGATCGGATCACCAGTCTCGGGCGCCGATTTTGCGCCGAAGCGCAGCATGATCTCGGCTCCCTCGCCTGCCGCGAAGCAGGTCTGGACAGCTATCGGATCCCAGATCGTGCCGACTGCGGTGTCTCGCGCGCCGCGGCGAACGAGTTCGGCCAGCAGCACCGTAGCATCGCCTGCCGTACCGCCCCCTGGATTGTCCCACATGTCCGCGATAACAACCGGCCATTGCGTCGCTGCGAGCGCCTGCTCGACCGCCGCGACCTCACCTACCTGGGTGACCATGAAGGTGCCGCGCAGCGCGAACAGTTCGCGCCCGAGTCTTTCGGCCAGCGCGTCGCCGAGAGCCGCGTCATTGTCGGTGACGACAAACACTTTGGTCCCCATCTCGGGCACGTCGCCAGCCATAAAGCCGTGGATCACCGAGATCGACAGGATGCGGGGGTCGGATTGCTCGAGCTGGATCAGCCGGTCCACAAAGCCACGCATCGGCTCCTTGGACGTCGGGAACACGTCGATCATCCGGCAGTCGAACACTGACATGACAGGCGCAACCTCGCCCTTCAGCGTGCGCAGCGCGATGCTCCACAGATCGCGCGCCCGATCGACGAAATCGATGTGCGGAAATTCCTTGAACGCCACGAAGAAGTTTGCGTTCGCCACGCGCTTGGCCGTGAGATGGCTGTGCGGATCGAGTTCGGCGCAGACCAGCGTGTCCGGCCCAACGATCTGACGAATCCGCGCCAGGAAATCGCCCTCGCAATCGTCATAGCCATCGGCGACCATGGCACCGTGCATTCCGAACAATACCCCGTTGAGCGGCAGGGCGGCGCGCAACTGGCCAAGGATCTCGTCGCGCAAGGTTTCATACGCGCTGCGCGACACCGTGCCCGCCGGCTCGGCCCAGGAGCAGGAGCCTTCGATCAGGGTCCAGCCCTCGGCCTTGGCGCGGCGTCGCGCGATCCATAGCGGCGCCGTGATCAGCTTGGGCTCGTCAGGGTGTTGTCCTGGGGCCATGTAATAAGCGTCGTGAAAACTCTCGAGCGCTGTGGGAATTGGCGCGAAGGTATTGGTTTCGGTGCCAATTGATGCTGCAAAGATACGCATGTTGTGCTTCCTGGGTGCTTCGGGGTGAAAGGCATTTTGGCCGATTTCCGGAGCCGTCTTGTCATGGCAACTGCGCGCCGCATGGTGCGCTGGCCCACATACGCCAGTGTGGGTTGGGCGTAGCATGCCTGTATCGCACTGGAACTGAACGCATGGAATTCAAGGACTATTACAAGACGCTCGGAGTGGCGAAGACAGCCAGCGCGGATGACATCAAGAAGAGCTATCGCAAACTGGCGCGCAAGCATCATCCGGATGTCAGCAAGGCGGCCGACGCCAGTGAACGCATGATGGAGTTGAACGAGGCCAACGATGTGTTGTCCGACCCGGAAAAGCGTGTCGCCTACGACACGCTGGGCAGCGGGTCTCAAACGCAAAACGGACATGATTTCCGACCGCCGCCAAATTGGGATGCCGGTTTCGAGTTCTCCGATGGCTCGGATGAAGCCAGCAGTGCGCAGCACAGCGCCTTCTTTGAACAGTTGTTCGGTCGCGGCGCGCGCGCCCACCGCGCCAGCGCGCGTGGCGGAGATAGGAGCGGCGCGCCGATGGCGATGCGTGGCAGCGACCACCACGCCAGGATCGAACTCGATATTCTGGATGCCTATGCGGGGGCTGAACGCACCATCACTTTGCGCAACGCCCGGCTGGACGAAGAGGGGCGCGTAGTGGCCGAAGAGCGCAGTCTGCAGGTCAAGATCCCGAAAGGCGTGCGGGAAGGCCAGCACATCCGGCTGGCCGGGCGCGGCGGTCCGGGCAGCGGTGGCGCACCCGACGGTGATTTGCTGCTGGAGGTGCTCTTCACCCACGATCCGCGTTGGCGGGCGGAAGGCCGCGACGTCTACCAGCGCGTGGCGCTCTCTCCGTGGGAGGCGATCCTGGGTACAACGGCCACGGTCCATACACCGGGGGG
>JBDSHC010000124.1:0-32504 GCA_039918675.1 Devosia sp. | reverse complement strand
GTGGCTGATACCGTAGACGATGCAATGGCCGGTCCGGAAATGAGCCCGAGACGCTTTCTCAAACGCAATTGGGAAGCCGCCGACACCGTCATCGCGCTCGCGTCGGGCCTCGTCTTCATCATCTTCGCCGTCTTCCTGTTCCTCTGCGTCCAGGGCTACGGCACGACCATCCGCAATGCCGAGAACCGCGCACAGACGGCGTCCGACGTCGTTTCCGATCAGGTGGAATGGATGGTCGGATCGGGGCTTGCCGCCCTGCAACTGATCGAGAGCAAGCTCGCCCAATTGCCCGCGGCGCTCGAGCCCGAGGACAAAGCCGATCTCGACAACGCGTTGAAGGCCCTGCCCGCCGGCACCCGCCTCGCGATCTACGACGCACAGGGCCTCGCGGTGGCCAATGGCGGCTCACCGAGTCTGCCCGCAACAATTGCTGGAACCGACTATTTCGCGGCGCTGTCCAAGGACACCGCGTGGCTGGTCCTGCCGCAAATCAAGGACGCGGCCACAGGCGAGCCGCTGATGCTGATGGTGATCGCGCAGGGCCTTGGCACAGACGTCTTTGCGGGCGTCGCTTTGCTCGCCATCGAGGGCAAGGCGCTGCAGTCCTTCTGGCAACCGCAGAAGCTTGGACAGGATTCCACCCTTAGCCTGCTGCGCACCGATGGCTGGCTGGTCGGCCGCTATCCGCCGACCGACGAACTGGTCAACGCCTCGCAGACCTCGCCCTATTGGGGACAGATCTCGACGACAGAGACCGGCACCTACACCGCCAGATCGCAGCTCGATGGGATCACCCGGGTCATCGGCTACCGCCACCTCGATCATCTGGGGCTGATCGTTTTCGCGACGATTGCGCAAGATACGATCATCGGCGCGTTGTGGAACAGCATTCTTATCGTCTTGGCGCTGCTGGTACCTATCGCACTGGCTTTGCTCGCCGGCTCGTTCCTCACCGCGCGGCTGTTGCGGCAGAGCGGCCAGACGCAGCGGACTCTTGCGACGGCGCTTGGGCACAATGAGGTGCTGTTCCGCGAGATCCATCACCGGGTCAAAAACAATTTGCAGTCGGTCGCGTCGCTGCTGCAGATGCAGCCGATCCCGCGCGAGATCAAAGCCAATATGGGCCAGCGGATCGCCGCGATGTCGGCCGTCCACGAGCACATCTACCGCTCCAACAATTTCTCGACCGTGTCGGTGAAGGGCTATCTGCAGACGCTGATGGAAAACATTCGCGGCGGACAGGATACCACCGTGCGGCTCGTCGAGAGTCTCGACGACCTCTCGGTCGAAAAGGACGCGGCGACGCCGCTAGGGCTGATCCTCAATGAGGTGGTGGCAAACGCGTTCAAGCACGCCTTCTCCGATGGCCGCGATGGCGTCGTGACGGTGCGCCTCACCAGCCGCGACGATGGCCGCGGCGAGTTGACCGTCGAGGACAATGGCGTCGGCTTTGATCCGGAGCAGCCGGTCAAGGGCATCGGCCGGCGGCTGATCGGGGGGCTGACGCAGCAGCTCCGCGGCGAGTCTCACTTCGAGACGGCGCGCGACGGCGGGTCGCTGTTTACGCTGACCTTCCCGCTCGCTTCGCCAGGAACTGCCCCGTCAGCGAGCCCTTCGCCTTAGCCAGCGCTGCCGGTACGCCTTCGAACACCACCGTGCCGCCATCATGGCCGGCGCCCGGCCCCAGATCGATCACCCAATCGGCGCGCGAGACGACATCGAGATTGTGCTCGATGACGATGACCGACGAGCCGGCATCGACCAGCCGGTCGAAGAGGCCGATCAGCGTATCGACGTCATGCATGTGAAGGCCGGTGGTCGGCTCGTCGAGCACATAGATATTGCCGGACTTGCCCAACTCGGCCGCCAGCTTCAGCCGCTGCCGCTCGCCGCCCGACAGCGTCGAGAGCGGCTGGCCGAGAGTAAGATACCCCAGCCCGACATCGGCGAGGCCCTTAAGGACCTTGGCAATGGCGGGTTCGGTGAAGAACGCGACCGCGTCCTCGATCGACATCTCGTACACGTCGCTGATCGACTTCTTGCGCAGCTTGTGTTCGAGCACCGCGTCGGTGAAGCGCTTGCCGTTGCAGGTCTCGCAAACGGTGATCATCGGATCAAGGTGCGCGAGGTCGGTGTAGATCACCCCCAGCCCATTGCAATCGGGACAGGCGCCCTTCGAATTGGCCGAGAACAGCGCGGCATCCTCGCCTGTCGCCTTAGCGAAGGCCTTGCGGACGCTGTCGAGGATGCCGGTATAGGTCGCGGTGTTGGACCGGCGCGACCCGCGCACCAGATCCTGGTCGATAATCACCGTCCCCGGATAGGCCGCCGGCAGCGCCGTCTGGATCAGTGAGGATTTGCCCGAACCGGCAACGCCCGTCACCACCGTCAGCACGCCCTGCGGAATCGAGACCGAGACATCCTTCAGATTGTTGGCGTTGGCCTTCCTGATCTCGAGCTTCCCCGTCGGCTTGCGCGACGCGGTCTTGATCGTCTGGTGCCGGCTGATGTGGTCGCCGGTGAGCGTCCCGGACTTCAACAGGCCCTTGTAGTCGCCCTCATAGACGATGGTGCCGCCCTTGGTGCCGGCCAGCGGTCCCATATCGACGATATGGTCGCCGATCTCCATCATCGCCGGCTTGTGCTCGACGATCAGAACGGTGTTCCCCTTGTCGCGCAGCTGCTGCATCAGCACGGCGAGTCGGCCGACATCGTGCGGATGCAAGCCAACGCTCGGCTCGTCGAACACATAGGTGATGTCGGTCAGCGACGAGCCCAGATGACGCACCATCTTGACGCGCTGGCTTTCGCCGCCGCTCAGCGTCGAGCTTTCGCGGTCGAGGCTCAGATAGCCCAGCCCGATGGTGACGAGGTTGTCGAGGCGCGCCGCCAGAGCGTCCAGCATCGGCTGCACTCCCTTCGCCTTGAGGCCGCGCACGAAGGCCGCCAGATCGCTGACCTGCATGGCCGACAGCTCGGCGATGTTCTTCTTGCCCACCTTGCTGCCGAGCGCCGCCGCATTGAGCCGCGCGCCCTTGCAGGAAGGGCAGAGCTTGCGCGTGAAGATCTTGTTGTACTCGACCCGCACATGCGGTTGCAGGCTCTCCGGGTCCTTGGCGCCGAGCCCCTTTTTCAGCTTGGCAACCACGCCCTCATAGGTCAGCCCGATCTTGCCGACCTTGATCTTGCGCCCATCGTCGAGATGGAGGAGGTTCTCGCGCTCCTCCTTGCTGTATTTCTTGATCGGCTTGTCGAGATCGAACAGCCCCGAATTGGCGTAGATCTCCCACCACCAGGTGTCGACCGCGAAATCCTTGGGCAGCAGCGCGCCGCCCTTCAGCGATTTGCTCTCGTCAATCACGGCGCTCATATCCATCGCCGCGACCTGCCCGATGCCTTCGCAATCGGGGCACATGCCGCGCGGATCGTTGGACGAGTAGAAGCCGTAGGACGGCAGATGCGGCTCGGCGAGGCGCGAAAAGATGACCCGCAGCATCTGCGCCGTGTCGGTCACGGTCGCGACGCTCGAGCGCGAATTGCCCCCCAGCCGCTGCTGGTCAACGACAATTGCCGCCGAGATATTCTCGAGCTGGTCGGCATCGGGCTGGCCGTAGTGCGGCAGGAACTGCTGCACGAAGGTGGGGTATGTCTCGTTGATCAAGCGCTGGCTCTCGGCCGCGATGGTGCCGAACACCAGAGACGATTTGCCCGAGCCCGACACGCCGGTGAACACGGTGATCTTGCGCTTCGGAATATCCAGCGAGACGTCCTTGAGATTGTTCTCGCGCGCGCCGCGGATCCGGATGGAGCCGTACATCGAGTCTGTCTTCGTCATAGCCTTGCCCTGTTGATCCGCGCCAAAACGCCCACGCAAACGAGTGTCGCTCAGCCGGCGGCCTTTTTGACGAGCGCCGCAAGTTTCTTTTTCTCGGCATCGCCCAGCTTGGTGATGGCGAAGGCGGTCGGCCACATCTCGCCATCGTCCAGCGTGGAGAGGTCGCTGAATCCCACAGCCGCATAGCGCGATTTGAACTTGCTCGCGGGGGTGAGGAAGATCACGGCCTTGCCATCCGCATTGGCCCAGGCGGGCAGCCCATACCAGGTCTTGGGCGCAAGGCCCGGCGCGTTAGCGGTGACGATGGCATGGATGCCTTCGGCGATCGTGCGATCGAGACCGCTCAGCTTGTCGATTGCCGCCTTGAGATCGGCTCCGCCGTCAGCCTTGCTGCCCTTCTTACGTTCGGATTTGGCGGCCTGCATGGCCGCCATTTCGTCGTCAGAGAAGACTTTGGCGGGGCTCGCCTTCTTCACGGATGCTTTTTTGGCGGGCGCTTTGGCGGCTTTGCTGGTGGTGGCCATAACTGGCTCCTTCGTGGGGGTTTGGGAGTGCAGGATCAGTCGAGGCGCGACAGGAGCGCGTCGAGCGAGGTGAGGAAGTTCGGCCAGGACGCACGGGCGCCCTTGTAGGCGGCCTGCTGGTCGGGCCGGAAGCCGGCCTGTTCGACGCGCAGCATGGTGCCGTCGGCGGTCGATGTCAGCGTGAACGTGACGAGGCTTTCGAGCCCATAGGCGTTCCATTTGTAGGACAGCGTTCTGTTAGGCTCGATCTCCGTCACTTCGCAGTCGATGACCACACTGATCTGAGGCGACGGATCGCGGCGCAGATTGAAGCGATGACCTGCAACAGGGACGAAATCGTTCTTCATCAGCCACTCCTCGATCAGATGCGGCTGCGTCAGCGCGCGCCAGAGCTTCTCCGCCGGAGCGGAGAACTGGCGCTCGACGATGACCGACCGCACCTCTTGCGCCTCATTGCTTCCGTTCATTGGTCCATCCTTTGGAGGACGGTTTCGAGATCGTCGAAGCGGCTTTCCCAGAAGCTGGTCATCTGGCGCGTCCAGTCGACCAGCGGCGAGAGTGCGGCGAGTTGTGCGTTGTAATGGGTCTGGCGTCCCTCATGGCGGTCGCGAACGAGCCCAGCCTCTTTGAGGATGCCGAGATGCTTCGAAACCACGGGCTGCGACACGCCGGCGCCGCTGGTCAGCGCGCCCACAGTCTTCTCCCCCTCGAGGCAGAGCCGCTCGAACAGAGCGCGCCGTGTCGGGTCGGCAAGCGATTTGAAGACGGTATCGTGGGGCGTCGCGGGGTGCATGATCCATATCCGTATGGCTATGGGTTATACATAGCTATCTGGCTATTGGTTCGTCAAGCACCGATCTAGACCACCACCGTGATCTGCTCACTCGCCCTTGTGACGCCGGTGTAAAGCCAGCGTTGCCGGTCTTCGCGGAAGACGAAGCTTTCGTCGAACAGATAGACCTTGTCCCACTGGCTCCCCTGCGATTTGTGCACGGTGAGGCAGTAGCCGAAGGTGAATTCGTCGAAGCGGCGGCGCTCGGGCCAGCTCAGTGTGTCCTCTTCGCCGGAAAAGAACGCCTGATGGGTGACGACATGGGTAGCGGCCTTCTTGCCGCTGGCCGTCGTTTCCTCATCGGGGAGCAGCGTGAGCGAGAAGCGATCGCCGGAGCGCTTCTTGGCTTCGGTTGCGGTCCAGATCTGGCCGTTGAGCAGCCGCTTCTTTGGATTGTTGCGTAGGCAGACGAGACGGTCGCCGACGACGGGCTCGTGGCGCGGCAACAGCTTCAGCTCACGTAGCCGGTCATTGTAGTCGACGCGGGTCTTGTTGCGGCCGACCAGCACCTGATCGGCGGTGACGACGGCGTCGCGATCGACCTCGGACTTTGGAATGACGATCGAATCGTCATAGCGGCCATATTCGAGGAAGCCCCCCTCGCGGATCTCCATCGACATGCGGATGATGGGGTTGTCGGCGGCCTGGCGGTGGATTTCGGTGAGCATGATGTCGGGCTCATGCGCGGTGAAATAGCCCGCGCCCTGCACCGGCGGCAGCTGGAACGGATCGCCGAGGACGAGCACCTTGGTGCCGAAGCTTAGCAGGTCGACAGCCAGCGCCTCGTCCACCATCGAGACTTCGTCGATGACGATGAGGTCGGCCTTCGCGGCGTCGCTGTCATTATTGATGGCGAAACGGGGCTCGCCTTCTTTTTCGGACACAAGCTCGTAGATTAGCGAGTGGATGGTGGATGCGCCGCGGCAGCCCTTCTTGCGCATGACGAGCGCGGCCTTGCCGGTGAAGGCGGCGTACTTCACCGAGCCAACGCCTTCGGCGAGATAGCGCGCCAATGTGGATTTGCCGGTGCCGGCCCAGCCGAACAGGCGGAAGACCTGCGGGCCGTTCTTGTCTTTCAACCATTCGCTGACGGCGAGCAGCGCCTCGTCCTGCTGGGGCGACCAAATTGGCATCAGGCGATGGTCGTCGTCACGGTGCCGATGCCGGCAATCTCGCCATCGAGCCGATCGCCGCGAACCACCGGGCCGACGCCCGCAGGCGTGCCGGTGAAGATCAGATCGCCGGGGCGCAGCTCGACCCAGTGGGAGAGCGAGGCAATCACATGCGGCAGATCCCAGATCATGTCGGCGATGTCGCCCTGCTGGCGAATGGCGCCGTTGACGCTGAGAGCAATACTGCCGCGACCCGGGTGGCCGATCACATGCGAGGGGGCGATACTGCCGATGGGCGCAGAATGGTCGAAGCCCTTTGCCATGTCCCAGGGGCGGCCGCCCTTCTTGGCGTCGGCCTGCCGGTCGCGCCGGGTCATGTCGAGACCGACAGCATAGCCCCATACATAGTCGAGCGCATTGTCGACCGCGATATCGGCGCCACCCTGCCCGATGGCGGCAACCAACTCGATCTCGTGATGCAGATCGGCGGTCTCCGATGGATAGGGCATGGCATGCCCGTCGAGCACCAGCGTATCGGCGGGCTTGCCGAAGAAGAAAGGCGGCGCCTCGCTCGGATCGTGCCCCATCTCGCGGGCGTGCTCGGCATAGTTGCGGCCGACGCAATAAATGCGGCGGACCGGGAAACGGCCGCCACCGCCGACGGGGACATAGGCCTGATGGGGCGGCTCGATAACGAAATCGGACATTGGGGCTCGCTGCGTTTGCGCGTGAGACTAGCGGAAAAGTGCCGGAAACAAAACGGGAACTTTTGATTGCGACGGCGCGGCGCGGTATGGATGGGCAGCGGAGATTTTCTTAGTGGCTGACGCCCCTTACGACGCCTTCAACGTGGCGGCCATCCTGCCAGATTTCGATGAGCTGTTCGCGCAGTGCAAGGTCGCGAGCAACGCCGTGCGGGCGCGCTACCGCTCGCAGCTCGATGTGCCCTATGGCCCCGAGCCGCGCAACCGTATCGATCTGTTCTTTCCGCCGGGCGAAGCCGGGAAGCGGCCGATCCATCTGTTCATCCATGGCGGCTATTGGCGCGGACAAATGAAGGAAGATTACGCGCTCGTCGCCGAGGGCGCGATTGCCGCGGGCGCGATCTGCGCCATCGTCGAGTACACGCTGATGCCGGATGCACGTATGGCGCAATTGGTGGCGGAAGTGCGCGCGGCTGCGACCTGGCTTTATGACCATGCCGATGAATTTGGTGGCGATCCGGCGCGGATCTCGGCGAGCGGGCACTCTGCGGGCGCCCATCTCTGCTCATTCCTCGTGGCGCGCTCACCGCATGAGCGGCATCTGCCTGAAACGCCAATCCAGTCGGTGCTGCTGCTGAGCGGCCTCTACGATCTCCGCCCGATCACGACCAGCTATCTGCAGCCGACATTGCAGCTTTCGCCTGAAGAAGTCGCGCATTGGTCACCCTTCGAGGCGGTCCCTGCCTCCGGCACGCATTTCGAGATCGTCGTCGGTCACAATGAGACGGCGCCGTTCCACCTCCAGGCGCAAGACTATGCCTATGCGCTGGAGCGGCACGGGGTGAGCCGTGAGCGGATCACCGCGGCGGGCCATGACCACATGTCGCTGGTGCTGGAGCTCGGGCAACCGGGTAAGCCGCTGGCAGAACTACTCCGCGCGGCGGTCGAGCGCGGCTAGCCCGGCTGCATCTCGGGCTTCACCTCTTCAAGCTCGATCAGCGTGCCGTCGAAATCCTTGGGATGCAGAAACAGCACCGGCAGCCCATGTGCGCCGGTCTTCGGCGTCCCATCGCCCAGCACCCGCGCACCACCCTCGACCAGCGTCCGCGCCGCATGCGCAAGATCGGCCACCTCGAAGCACACATGATGCATGCCGCCCGACGGATGCTCGGCCAGGAACTTCGCCACCGGCGAGTTTTCGCCAAGCGGCGTCATCAGCTCGATCTTGGAATTGTCGAGATCGACAAAGACTACCGTGACCCCGTGCTCAGGCAGATCATGCGCATGATGCACACGGGCACCGAGCAGATCGCGATATCTCGCGGCGGCCGCGGCGAGATCGAGGACGACGATGGCGACATGGTTGAGACGGCCGATCATCTGTTGCTCAACCTTCCCTCGATCTGGTTCAGCACGCTAAACGCGGCCTCCAGCACATTGGTACCCGGGCCGAAGATTTCGGCGACGCCGGCGGCGCGCAGGAATGGATAGTCCTCGGGCGGAATGACGCCGCCGACGATCACTGTCACCTCACCAAGGCCGCGGCTCGCGAGTTCGGCGATGAGTTCGGGCACCAGCGTCTTATGCCCCGCCGCAAGCGACGACACGCCGACCGCATCGACCTTCATTTCGCGCACATGCTCGGCAACTTCCGGCGCCGTCTCGAACAGATCGCCCATATGCACATCAAAGCCGAGATCGGCGAACGCCGAGGCAATCACCTTGGCGCCGCGGTCGTGCCCATCCTGTCCCATCTTGGCGATGAAGAGCGCCGGCGGGCGCCTTTCCTTGGCCTTGAACGCTGCGAGCCGGGACTGCATTTCCGCATATTGCGCATCGCCGGCATAGCTTTCGGCGTAGACGCCGGAGATGACGCGCGTGATCGCGGAATGCCGGGCGAAGATTTCTTCGAGTGCCGTGGAGATTTCGCCGAGCGTGGCGCGGGCGCGGGCGGCGTCGATACTGGCTTCGAGCAGATTGGCGCCCGACCGCGCCGCCTCGCGGAGGGCGTCGAGTGATTGGGCAACACGGGCCGCGTTGCGCGTCCTGCGGATCTCATCGAGACGCCCAATCTGCTCATCACGCACGCGCGCATTGTCGACTTCCCGGAACGCGATCGGCGCTTCGCTGTCGAGCCGATAGCGGTTGACGCCGACCACCACATCCTCGCCGCGATCGACCCGCGCCTGACGCAGCGCCGCCGCCTTCTCGATCTCAGCCTTGGGCCCGCCCGACTGCACCGCGGCAATCATCCCGCCCTGCGCCTCGACCGCATCGATCAGCGCCCTCGCCTGCGTCACGAGGTCCCCCGTGAGCGCCTCGATGTAGTATGACCCGCCCAGCGGATCGACCACATCGGTGACGCGGCTCTCATGCTGCAGGATGAGCTGCGTGTTACGAGCGATGCGCGCCGACTGCTCGGTGGGGAGCGCGATAGCTTCGTCGAAACTGTTGGTGTGGAGCGACTGCGTTCCGCCGAGCACCGCCGCCATCGCCTCGATCGTCGTGCGCACGATGTTGTTGTGCGGATCCTGCTCGGTGAGGCTGACGCCCGAGGTCTGGCAATGCGTGCGCAGCATCTTCGAGCGCGTATCCTTCGCGCCGAGTTCGGCCATGATCTGCGCCCAAAGCGTACGCGCGGCGCGGAGTTTCGCGATCTCGAGGAAGAAGTTCATGCCGATGCCGAAGAAAAAGCTCAGCCGGCCGGCGAACGCATCGATATCGAGGCCGCGCGCCTGCGCCGCACGCACATAGGCCGCCCCATCCGCCAGCGTGTAGGCCAGCTCCTGCACTGCCGTCGCCCCTGCCTCATGCATGTGATAGCCCGAAATCGAGATCGAATTAAATTTGGGCATATGCTGCGCCGTGTAGGCGATGATGTCGCCGACGATCCGCATGCTGGGCTCGGGTGGATAAATGTAAGTGTTGCGCACCATGAACTCCTTCAGAATATCGTTCTGAATGGTGCCGTCGAGCTGCGCCTGCTTGACCCCCTGTTCTTCTGCCGCGACGATGAACATGGCGAGCACCGGCAGCACGGCGCCATTCATGGTCATCGACACGGACATCTGATCGAGCGGGATGCCGTCGAACAGCAGCTTCATGTCCTCGACGCTGTCAATCGCAACGCCTGCCTTGCCGACATCCCCGGTGACGCGCGGATGGTCGCTGTCATAGCCGCGATGCGTCGCGAGATCGAAGGCAACGCTCAGCCCCTTCTGCCCCGCAGCTAGGTTCTGCCGATAGAAGGCGTTGGATTCGCGCGCCGTCGAGAAGCCGGCATACTGGCGGATGGTCCAGGGCCGGTTGGCATACATCGTCGCCCGCACACCGCGCGTGAACGGCTCGACGCCCGGGATGCTGCTATCATCGCCGAAATACACCGGCTTCACAGTAACGCCGCCATAGTCGCGATCGAGGCTCTCGACTGGAACGTCCTTCAACTCGCGCGCGGCGAGCTTGGCCCAGTCGGCGAATGTCGGACCCTTGCCCACTAGACCGCCTCGAACTCCAAAATCACCTCGTCCACCGCCAGCACGGCACCGGGCTTCACCCGCACGCTCTTCACCTTGGCGCGGCGTTCGGCCTTCAGCACATTCTCCATCTTCATGGCTTCGACGATGGCGAGGCTCTGGCCGGCCTCGACGACATCGCCCTCGGCGACATCGATGCGCACGACCTGCCCGGGCATCGGGCAGAGCAGGAAGCGGCTGAGATCGGGCGGTACCTTTATTGGCATCAGCGGCATGAGGTCGGCCACCGCCGGCAGCAGCACGCGCGCTACGAGATCGGCGCCGCGCCAGCGCATGCGGAAGCCCCCAGTCACGCGGTCGAGCCGCACATGCAGCAATTGCCCATCGACACGTGCGCTGGCGAGCGACATGCCCGGCTTCCAGCCGGTCTCGACCAGCAGCTTGGTGCCGTCGCCCTCAGTCAACCAATACTCGATGCCATCGGCACGCACCGCGAAGTCCCATCGCCGGTCGCCGATCCGCACGGCGCGTCGACTCTCGCTGCCGGTATGGCTGCGCGTCTCGAGCGCGAAGGCTGAGCAGCAGGCGAGCGCGGCGAGCCGGCGGAGCGACACATCGTCGAGCGTCGCGCCGGTGAAGCCTGTTGGAAACTGCTCGGCGAGATAGGCCGTGGTGATGGCCCCGACGCGGAAGCGCGGTTCGGCCATGATGGTCGACAGCAGCGGGATGTTGTTGCCCACGCCCTCGACCTCATATTGATCGAGCGCCATCTGCATCGCCTCGATCGCCTGAAGGCGCGTCGGCGCCCAGGTGCAGAGCTTCGAAATCATCGGGTCATAATAGGTCGAAATCTCGGCGCCCTCATAGACGCCGGTATCGTTGCGCACGCTGTAGCTGTGCGGCGGGCTCGCCAGTTCGCGCGGCGGGCTGTAGCGCGTCAGGCGGCCCGTCGAGGGCAGATAGCTGCGATAGGGGTCCTCGGCATAAAGCCGCGACTCCATGGCCCAGCCATTGAGCGCGACGTCCTTCTGCGTCAGCGGCAGCTTTTCACCCGATGCAACGCGCAGCATCAACTCGACGAGATCGAGCCCGGTGATCAGTTCCGTCACCGGGTGTTCCACCTGCAGCCGCGTGTTCATTTCGAGGAAGTAGAAATTGCGCCTGCCGTCGACGATGAACTCGACGGTGCCCGCCGAGAAATAGCCAACGGCTTTCGCCAGAGCCACCGCCTGCTCGCCCATGGCCTTGCGGGTCGCCGCATCGAGGAAGGGCGACGGCGCCTCTTCGATCACCTTCTGGTTGCGCCGCTGGATCGAGCATTCGCGCTCATTGAGGTACAGCACATTCCCATGCTGATCGCCGAGTAGCTGAATCTCGATGTGGCGCGGCTCGGTGACGAATTTCTCGATGAAGATGCGGTCGTCGCCGAACGATGACGCGGCCTCCGATTTCGACCGCTCGAAGCCTTCCTCTGCCTCGGCATCATTCCAGGCGATGCGCATCCCCTTGCCGCCGCCACCGGCGCTGGCCTTGATCATCACGGGGTAGCCGACCTGCCGCGCGATCTTCACCGCCTCGACCGCATCGGCGATCAGCCCCATGTGACCCGGCACGGTGGAAACGCCCGCCGCCGAAGCGAGCTTCTTCGACGTGATCTTGTCGCCCATCGCCTCGATGGCCTTGACCGGCGGGCCGACGAAAATGATGCCGTGCTTTTCGAGCGCCGCTGCGAAGGCCGGGTTCTCCGAGAGGAAACCGTAGCCGGGATGTACCGCCTCCGCATTGCTCAGCTTGCAGGCGGCAACGATCTTGTCGATCGAGAGGTAGCTGTCGCGCGCTGCCGAGCCACCGATGGGCACCGCCTCATCGGCGAGCTTCACATGCAACGCCTCACGATCGGCATCGGAGTAAACTGCAATGGTACGGATGCCGAGGCGTTTGGCCGTGCGGATAACGCGACAGGCAATCTCGCCGCGATTGGCGATGAGTAGGGAGGCGATCATTAGTCCGTCACCTGAAACAACTGCACAAACTGTGAGCCTAGCGGCGACAGCCGTGCGTTCACCAGAAAGTTGCGTTCGTCCCGTCCTACGAATGATCCAACATTGAGCCAAGCTAGGCCCAAGACATCTAAATGAAGAAGATCGCCTCCTTCAGGGACATCCTTCAGCTCAAACTCGTTAGTGTTTGGGATGTCGGCACCTCTGAAAAACAGAGTATAGCCCGGCATGGCCGAGACGATGTCTCCAATTCGTTCGTCCGATTGCCCTGATGCGCGATCAACGGTGGTCCGAAACTCAACCTCTGCGGTGGAGCGTGTGAAGTTCTCCACTCGGAAGAAGTTACGCGTCGCCGTCTCCTGAAACATGTTGTCGAGAATGCCGGCCTGCCAGCTATTGAGTGACGACAACATATCAATGCACCAGTAACGGTTTGGTCCAGGCTCCCCGGACTCTGCGGCCAAGAGTGCCGCCCAACGCTCGATCATATCGTCGTCGTCGGGATCTTCCAGCGAGGCCTTCTCGAGCAAAGGCACCAAGAACTTTGGTGGCACGGGGTTTGGGGCACGCTGCTCGACCCGCAGCCGTTCATTGGTCTTTCTTGCCAGTTTGATCAGCACTTCCTCTTGCTGCAACCGCAACTCGGATGCCTTAAGGCGTTGCCTTGCGACAAACGGGCTAAAGGCGTCCGTAATTGCGTCAACCAAGCGACCCATAGACTCCTTGGGCACCTCAGCATGAATCTCAGCTTTAAACTCGGCCTTCGCGGACAGACCGATCTCAATGTTCGGAACTGGTTTGTCACCCATAGTTGTCACAGCGGAATGTTGTCGTGTTTCTTCGGCGGCACGGCGACCTTCTTCTTCTTCAACGTCTCGAACGCCCGTGCCACGCGACGCCGCGTGTCGTGCGGCAGGATGACATCGTCGATGAAGCCGCGTTCCGCCGCCACGAAGGGGTTGGCGAAGCGGTCCTCGTAGTCCTTGGTACGCTTGGCGATCTTGTCCTTGTCGCCGAGTTCGGCGCGATAGAGGATTTCGGTGGCGCCCTTGGCGCCCATCACGGCGATCTCGGCACTCGGCCAGGCATAGTTCACATCAGCGCGGATGTGCTTTGACGCCATCACATCATAGGCACCACCATACGCCTTGCGGGTGATGACGGTGACTTTTGGCACGGTCGCCTCCGCATACGCGAACAACAGCTTGGCGCCATGCTTGATGATGCCGCCATACTCCTGCGCCGTGCCGGGCAGAAAGCCGGGAACGTCCTCGAGTGTCAGGATTGGAATGTTGAAACAGTCGCAGAAGCGGATGAAGCGCGCCGCCTTCTTGGCTGAATTGATATCGAGGCAGCCGGCGAGCACCAGCGGCTGATTGGCGACGACGCCGATCGTCTCGCCATTGATGCGGATGAAGCCGGTCAAGATGTTGCCGGCATGCTCCTTCTGCAGCTCGAGGAAGTCGCCCTCATCGGCGAGCCGCAGCACAACTTCGCGCATATCATAGGGCTTGTTGGCGCTGTCGGGAATGATGGTGTCGAGCGCTGCGTCGCGGCGTTCGATCGTGTCGAAGGTCGCAACGTGCGGTGCCTTCTCATTGGCATTGAGCGGCAGGAAATCGAACAGCCGCCGTACTTCGAGCAGCGCCTCGATGTCATTCTCGAACGCCGCATCGGCGATGGACGAGATTTTGGTGTGGGTCCCTGCCCCGCCCAGTTCCTCATGGGTCACGATCTCGGAGGTGACGGTCTTCACCACATCGGGGCCGGTGACGTACATGAAGCTTGTGTCCTTCACCATGTAGATGAAGTCGGTCATCGCCGGTGAGTAGACAGCGCCGCCGGCGGTCGGTCCCATTATGACGCTGATCTGCGGCACCGCGCCCGAGGCCTGCACGTTGCGCCAGAACACTTCGGCATAACCGCCGAGAGCCGCGACACCTTCCTGGATACGCGCGCCGCCTGAATCGTTGAGGCCGATCACTGGAGCGCCGTTCTGTAAGGCAAGGTCCATGATCTTGCAGATTTTCTGCGCGTGGGTTTCGCTTAGCGAACCGCCGAAGACGGTGAAGTCCTGGCTGAACACATAGGTCATGCGGCCATTGATAGTGCCCCAGCCGGTCACCACGCCATCGCCGGGGATGATCGTCTCCTCCATGCCGAAATCGCGGGCGCGGTGGGTGACGAACATGTCGTATTCTTCGAAGCTGCCGGGATCGAGCAGCACGTCGAGCCGCTCGCGCGCGGTCAGCTTGCCCTTGCCGTGCTGGGCGTCGATGCGCTTCTGCCCGCCGCCGAGACGGGCTGCGGCGCGGCGCGCCTCCAGCGCTTCGATGATCTTCTGCATGCTAACAGACTTCTTTTTGCTCTGTCCGACCGAGCCCAAGGGGGCTCGCTAGTCCAACCGCTTTTTTTGGCTCTGTCCCGAGAAGGCGTTCGCCCAACCGCTGCGGTTTACCGATTGGTCAAAAGTGCAACGCCTTGAGCGGAAAGGCAAACGGGATGTTTCCCTTCAGGTGCCGCGCGGCTTGGCGCGGGCGGTCGCTTGCGCCGTGGCGGGATCGTCTGGCCAGAGGTGGCGCGGGTAGCGGCCACGCAGATCCTTGGCGACATCCTTCCACGAGCCGCGCCAGAAGCCGGGCAGATCGCGCGTTGTCTGGATCGGCCGATGCGCGGGGCTCAACAGCACCAGCAGTAGCGGGATGCGGCCATTGGCGACGCTGGGGTGCCGGGTGAGGCCATAGAGCTCCTGCACGCGGATTTCGAGCGCCGGGCCATTCTCGGCGGCATAGTCGATGGGAACGCGGTTGCCCGTCGGCGCCTCGAAATGGCTGGGCAATTGCCGGTCGATTTCGGCACGCAGATTGTAGGGCAGCAAGGACTCAAGGTCCCCCGCCGACACTTCGGCCAGCGCGGTGCGGCCCAGCAAATACGGCGCGAGGTCGGCAGCAGCGATGGCGAAATCGGCATCGAGGAATTTGGCGCGCGCGATCAATGCCTGCTGATCTTTCGACCAGGGCAATCGGTCAGCGATCCGGTCGGCCAGCATCGCGGCTGCGGCGGCTGGATCGGGTGGTGCGACAGGATCGTCGGCAAGAACCAGCGCCTCGTAAGTCCGCCGGCGCCGCGCGCGAACAGAACTGCTGGCGTCATCCCAATGGAGCGTCGTTTCGGTTTTGATGTGAGCGGCGAACAGATGCTCGACATCGTGGCGACCGAGCGCCGCAGCCGCGCGGATTTTGCCAGTCGCCGCACCGCCGCTGATGTCGGTAACGACGAGAAATGACGCTGCTGCCAGCGCATCGGTTTGCTGCAGTACGGCGGCACGTCCATTGGCCAACCGGAAGCGTCCGCTGGCCCCCGATTGCTGCGCCACGCGATCGGGGAAGGCGAGCGCCAGCGTCGCACCGACATCGCCGTCCCCGTCGGGAGCACCACCCCATCGCCCCGCCAGCGAGCGCGCATCGTTGGCACGACGCGACCGGTCGGCGCGGAAGCGCGACAGCCGATGCGCCAGATCGGTGTCGTCGCCACCCAGCCCCCGCTCGGTCAAAAGCACGGCGAGTTCCGCCGCCGTCCCCTTGTCATCGGCGCGATGGATCATGTGGGCGAGACGCGGATGCAGCGGTAATCTCGCCAGCGCCTTCCCACCGTCGGTGATACGGTCGTCATCATCGACCGCGTCGAGCTGTTTGAGCAGTCGCACTGCCTCCCCCCAGGCCGCCCGAGGCGGCGGGTCGAGGAAGGTCAGCCGCGCCGGATCGGTGACGCCCCAATTGGCCAGATCGAGGGCAAAGCCCGCCAGGTCCGCCGCCAAAATCTCAGGCTTATCATAGGCTTCCAGCGCCCCCGTCTGCCCCTCATGCCAGAGCCGGTACGCAATCCCCGGCGCCGTGCGCCCCGCTCGCCCCCGCCGCTGGTCCGCCGCAGCCCGCGACACCCGGCGGGTTTCGAGCGTCGAGAGCCCCGTCGCAGGATCGTAGGCAGAGACGCGCCGAAACCCAGAATCCACAACGACTCTAATGCCTTCGATGGTCAGTGAGGTCTCGGCGATCGACGTCGCCAGCACAATTTTCCGCCGTCCGACCGGCGCCGGAGCGATGGCCCGATCCTGCTCCTCAGCGCTCAGCTGACCATAGAGCGGCGCGATGTCGGTATCCGCCGGCACACGCCCAAAAAGCCGCTCCGCCGCGCGGGCAATCTCCGCCTGCCCCGGCAGAAAGCAGAGAATCGAGCCTTCGTCAGCGCGGAGCGCCGCGAGCACCGCCGCCGTCACCTGATCCTCCAGCCTTTGCAGCGGATCGGGCGCGACGTAACGGGTCTCGACCGGGAACGCCCGGCCCTCGCTTTCAATCACCGGTACGTCGCCAAGCAACGACGCAATGCGGGCGCCATCGATGGTGGCCGACATGACTAACAGCCGGAGGTCAGGCCGTAGGGCCGTCGCGTCCAGCGCCAGAGCCAGCCCCAGATCCGCGTCGAGGCTGCGTTCATGAAATTCGTCGAAGATTACGGCCGCGACGCCGCTCAGTTCGGGGTCGTCGAGGATCATCCGGGTGAAGACGCCCTCGGTGACGACTTCAATGCGCGTCGCCTTGCTGATCTTGGCATCGAGTCTGACGCGGTAACCGACGGTCTGACCGACCGCCTCGCCGATGGATTTCGCCATGAAGCTCGCGGCGGCGCGGGCGGCGAGCCGGCGCGGTTCAAGCACGACAATGCGCCCGTCGCCCCTCCAGCTCGCGTCGACGAGGGCAAGCGGCACACGGGTCGTTTTGCCGGCGCCCGGCGGGGCAACAAGAACGGCGCGCGAGCCCCGCGCAAGGGCAGCAACCAAATCGGGAAGCACAGCATTGATGGGGAGGCTCATTAACCGTGTCTTCGCTGCATTTGCCTGTCGTCGCAAGGTGCAGGCTAATTAGCGCTCAGCGAAGCACTCGGCATCTGACTGGAGACGCACTGATTTGGCCGGTTCAAGCGACATGAACAACATAGCCGAGATGCACGAGGCGCTCGATCGCCTCAGCGCCGAAGTCGATCGCTTCCGGATTGCGGCGTTTGCCACGCGGAGCGGCGAAAAGCCGAGTTCTAGGATGGTTGGTGCAGCGGACGACGTGCACGCTGCCTTGATGAATATGCTCGAAGAGCTCGACACTTCGTTTTCGGATCTGCAACCAGGCCACCCCGATTTCAGCATCCTGCTGACGGCGCAGACCAAAGCGCTGGGGCTACTGGAAAGCGTCAGCAATTCGCATGATGTGCTGGCCAATTTCGTGGCCGAAGAGGTTGCCGAACCGATTACGATCTATCGCGCGTCGCGGATCGCGGCGGAGTAGACGGCGCTACTGCAGCGATGGCTTGCGCAGGAAAGAATTGCGGTCGGCGGATTTGATCCGCACCCAGCTGTCGCGCCCGTCACGAACGATGCGCATCGGCACTTCCGCTCCAGCCGAACCCGTCTCCCAGACCTTGCGGTAGAAATCGGCCAGGCCGCCGACCTCGCCGTCGCGCACGTCAGAGATGATGTCGCCGCGCCGCAGGCCGGCCTTGTCCGCCGGGCTGTTCTCGCTCACGCTCATGACGGTGACTTCGCCATTGTTTTCGGCCGAAAACACGCCAAGCCAGGGCCGCGGCGTGCGGTTGGGCTGGCCGCGCTTCAGCATGTCGTCGAGGATCGGCGGCAGAAGCCCGATCGGCACCACCATATTGATGTCGGTGACCTTGCCGCCATGCATCATCTGCAGCCGGAGCGAGCCGATACCGAGCAGCTTGCCGTCGGCACCGATCAGCGCTGCGCCGCCCCAGGACGGATGCGCGGGTGCGATGAAGAAGGCTTCGTCGAGCAGATACTCCCAATAGCCGGCGAATTCCTGCTTGCCGACGATAGCCGCCTTGACCGACTGCCCGGCGCCATCGGCAAAGACGACGGAATCGCCCAGCTTCACCTCGGACGAATCGCCCAGTTCGAGCGCCGGTAGATCGAGCGGGCCGAGCGCCTGGACGAGGCCAAAGCCGGTGACCTGGTCGTAGGACAGCGGATGGGCGGCGACGACACGGCCATCATGGGTGGTAAGCCAGACCTCTTCTGCCTCGGTGATGAGGTAGCCGATGGTCAGGACGAGGCCATTGTCGCCGATCACGACGCCGCTGCCTTCGCGCAGGGTGCCGAGACCGGAGGCGGTGAAGGCGTCGTCGGGAATGTGGGCGCGCACGGCGACCACCGAGGGCAAAGCGGGGGAAAGATCCATTACCTAGAGGTATGAAGTCCGAGGGTCGGTCGCAAGCCTCCCCGGATCACATCAGTCCTTGGCGCGCTCGACGTAGGAGCCGTCTTCGGTCATCACGACGACGCGGGTGCCAACGCCGATATGAGGCGGGACCATGGTCTTGGCGCCGTTCGACAGGATCGCCGTCTTGAACGAGGACGAGGCCGTCTGGCCTTTGACGACCGGCTCGGTCTCGGTGATTTCGAGCGTGACACGAGCGGGGAGCTCAAGGGCGAGAGCGTTGCCTTCGAAGGTCTTCATGTAGACCTTCATGCCGTCCTGGAGGAAAATCTTCTGGTCGCCGATGACCTCCTCGGGCACGGCGAGCTGCTCGAACGTGGTGGGCTCCATGAAATGGTAGCCTTCGCCATCATTGTAGAGAAACTGGTACTCGCGCTCGTCGACATCGGCCTTCTCGACCATTTCCACCGTGCGCCAGCGGCCGATGACCTTCACGCCATCGGACATGCGGCGCATGTTGACGTTGGTCACCGAGTTGCCCTTGCCGGGATGGACGTTTTCGGCCGTCAGCACGACGTGGAGATTGCCGTCCTGCTCGACGACGTGACCTTTGCGCAGCGACGAGGCGATGACCTTGACCATTATTTCTTCCTTGTGAGCGCGCACTGGGCGGCCTAGAGACGGCCAAAATGCCGGGCCGGGCGCGGATATTCGATGTTTCGGCGCCGCCGATAGCGCAATTTCACGAAAACTGCCAGTCCCGAGCACGAAATGACCGACGACCGCTCCCCGCCGCCCGTCTCGCCCTGGTGGACGCCATCAGTGCATGCCGACCGCAGGCCAATCCTCATGGCCCGCAACCGCATCGAGACGGCGATCCGCGGTTACCTCGCGACAGAGGACTTCGTGATGGTCGATCCGCCGGGACTGCAGCGGTCACCGGGCAATGAGGCGCATTTGCATGCCTTTGCCACGCTGATGATCGGCGAGGATGGCGTCGAGGCGACGCGATACCTTCATACCTCGCCGGAATTTTCGATGAAGAAGCTGCTGGCGGCCGGCGAGCGGCGCATCGCCAGCCTCGGACATGTCTGGCGCAACCGGGAGCGGAGTGCCCGGCATCATCCGGAATTCACGATGCTCGAATGGTATCGCGTGGACGAGCCGTACACCGCAGTGATGGACGATTGCATTGACATGATCCGGCTGGCGGCGGAGACCACGGGTGCGAAGTCGCTCCGGCATGGCGGGCGCGAGGCCGATCCCTTCGCCGAACCCGAACGGATAAGTGTCGCCGACGCATTCGAGCGCTATGCAGGCATCGATTTGCTCGCGACCGTAGATGATCCCGATGCCCTGGCTGCGCAGATGCGGGCCGTGGGCATGGCGGTGCCCGCGGAGTACAATTGGTCCTATCTGTTCACGCTGGTCCTGACCGACAAGGTCGAACCGCAACTGGGGTTGGGTCGTGTGACCGTCCTCGACCGCTATCCCGCCAGCGAAGCGGCTCTGGCCCGCAAGACGGCCGACGATCCGCGTGTCGCCGAACGATTCGAGATCTATGCCTGCGGCGTCGAGCTGGCCAATGGCTTTGGCGAGCTGATTGACGCAGATGAACAGCGGCGGCGGCTCGGCCTCGAGATGGACGAGAAGGCCCGGCTCTATGGCGAGCGCTATCCGCTGGACGAGAATTTTCTCGCGGCGCTGGCCATCATGCCGGAGGCCAGCGGCATTGCGCTGGGCTTTGACAGGCTGGTGATGCTGGCCACCGGGGCGAGCCGGATCGACCAAGTCATATGGGTCCCTGTCGCCGACTGAAAATAATTCTGCGAGCGGCGGAACCAACGTAAGGCGGGCGCATTTCATCGATGCCCGAATGAACGATCACTGCCGAGGCCGTCCACCTTCCCCCAAGGTTGGGCGGCCTCATTATGTCTGCGCCTTGACCGGCTGGCGCGAGGCTCCATAGTGGCCACCCATTCTGCGGGTAAACGCCATGCTCAACGACGACCGTTTCTTTCCCGCCGATCCGACGACGCGAGACATCGCGCGCAATCTCTTCAAATCCATCCGCAAATTGCCGCTGATCAGCCCGCACGGGCACACCGAGCCGCGCTGGTATGCCGAGAATTTGCCCTTCCCCGACCCGGCGCAATTGCTGATCGTGCCCGACCATTACGTGAACCGCATGCTGGTCAGCCAAGGCGTCGATCTGAGCCAGCTCGGCGTGATGCGTAAGGATGGCGGGGACATCGAAACCGATGGACGCACGATCTGGCGGCTGTTCGCCAAGCACTATTATCTGTTCCGCGGCACGCCCTCGCGAAGCTGGCTCGATACCACGTTTCAGGATCTGTTCGGGCTGGAGCCGCCGCTGACCCCGCTCACGGCGGATTTGTACTACGACACGATCGCCGAGTGCCTGGGGAAGCCCGAGTTTCTGCCACGCGCTATGTTCGAGCGCTTCAATCTCGAAATGATCGCCACGACCGATGGCGCCATCGATGACCTCAAATGGCACAAGATGATCCGCGAGTCTGGCTGGGCCGGCCGCGTGGTACCGACTTATCGGCCTGACACGATTGTCGACCCCGACAAGCCTAGCTTTCATGCCGATCTCGATATTTTGAGCGTCATAACCGATTGCGACACCGGCACTTGGTGGGGCTATCTCGACGCACACCGTAAGCGTCGCGCCTTCTTCATTTCGATGGGCGCGACGGCGAGCGATCATGGACATCCAAGCGCCCTCGCCGCTGACCTGTCAAAAACCGAAGCCATAGATCTGTTCGCCAAGGTGCGCACCGGCGAGGCCGACGCGGCGGAGCGCGAATTGTTCCGCGCGCAGATGCTGACGGAGCTGGCACAGATGAGCGTCGAGGATGGGCTGGTGATGCAGATCCATCCCGGCGCGCGGCGCAACCATTCACCCTCGATGTTCGCGGCCTATGGCACGGACAAGGGCTTCGATATTCCCGGCCCCACCGACTATGTGAGCGCGCTGAAGCCGCTGCTCGACCGGTTCGGGATGGAGAAGGATCTGCGCATCATCCTGTTCACACTGGATGAGACCAGCTACGCCCGCGAACTGGCGCCGCTGGCCGGTGTGTATCCGGCCCTACGGCTCGGCCCGCCCTGGTGGTTCTTCGACAGCCCCGAAGGCATGCTGCGCTTCCGCGAACAAGCGACCGAAACGGCAGGCTTCTACAACACCGTCGGCTTCAACGACGATACGCGCGCGTTCCCATCGATCCCGGCGCGGCACGATGTGGCGCGCCGGATCGATTGTGCCTATCTGGCCCGGCTGGTTGCCGAGCACAGGCTGCGGGAGGACGAGGCGTACGAGGTCGCGAGCGATCTCGCCTACAATTTGCCGAAGCTCGCCTACAAGCTTTAGGTCGATATCCTATCTACGCTGTCATTCCCGCCTTCGCGGGAATGACAGCGGTGGAACAATCAGTAGTGCGGATACTGCATCAGGCTGGCGAGCCGGTACTCGCTGGCGCTTTCGATATCGGCGCCGTCATGGGGATATTTGCCCGCAAGCACGGCGGCATCGCGCTCATCCTTGCGCAGGGTGTCTTCACGGCGGACGGGCACCGGCTTGCTGACGGATGACGTGTCCTTGAACGAGAGAAAATCGAGAAGCTTGGGCATTCGATCACTCCTAATTGGAGGGTTGATCGTGCCTAACACTACTAAGTTAGTCGAGAAACGATCTTCCTCGCCCACCCCTTAGCGGAGGAAGGGTTTTCCCGGCTCAGCCGGCCTTTACGTCGCAGGCGACGCGGAAGCCTATGCTGGGCGAGGACCACGGCTTGTCGTTTCCGGTGCGTGGGACGCCGCCGCCATTGGCGATATTGATTAGGGCGCTGGCGCTGGTGGCATAGGAGCCGCCCATGACGCGTCCCGGGGCGTCGCATTTGCCGGAATGGCGGATGGCGGTGAGGTCGCAGGCGCCTGCATCGTCTTCCACCCATTCCCACAGATTGCCGACCATGTCGTAGAGGCCAGCGGGATCGGCAGGCGCCGATGCGGTGCGCATCGCGGCATTGCCGTCCTGCCCCGGACCGCAGCCCCAACACACCGGCGAGGTATCGGCGACCGCGGCTTCCCAGGTCACCGGACCATGGCTGCCATAGAGCGCCGCTGCCGACCATTCGCCCGATGTGGGCAGGCGGTACACGACGCAGGGCTGATCGGCGCCGGTCTTGGTGCCGAGCCAGGTCACATATTCGAGCGCATCGAGCCAGGTCACACCGCCGGCCGGCCTGTCGCCGCGGCCGAAGCCGTCATCGGGGACGTAGCGGTGGCAGGCGCTTTCGCGGAAACACGCGTCCCACTGCGCATAGGTGATTTCGGTCGAGGCAAGCGCCAGACGCGTCTCAGCACCGGGGACTTCGACCATGGTCGGGCAATCGACGCAGGCGAGAAACTGGTTCGACAGCAGCCGCTTCTGTCTGTCGGCGAGTTGCACGTCCTGCTCGCTTTTGCCGTCGGCGGTCTGTTTCGGACCACCGGGCGTCAAGAAGATGAAATCGCCCTGAAGGGCATAGTCGATGCGATCCGGGTTGGGGGCATCAGGCCGTAACACGGCAGGCGCCGAGATCTTGGGCAGCACTGCGAAGACCGGGTCGTTCGCATGGCCGGCCAGCCGCGTCGCGCGGGCCACGCGGCCGCGCACGAATTGCGCGATCTCAGTACCGAGCACGAGGCCATCGCCGTCGACATCGGCCTGTCCGTTGATGGCGTCGACCACGGCGAGCGAGAATGGATTGTTGGCGTCGGGCACGGTCTGGCTGGCATCGCCGGCGGTGAGGATCAGCCGGGCATTGTGCGCCAGCATGTCGAGCGTCCAGTCGGCGGTCTCCTTGCTCAGCGCCTGCGCGGGCTTAGCGCCAAGCAACGTGGCGGCATCGCGCGTCGGCTCGGGCAGCATGGCGCCCGAGAAGCAGGAGTTGAAGAACAGGAACACATGCTGCGCCGCGAGCGACGTCAGCGCCGATGACAGTTCCTTGACCGAATAGCCATTTTTGAGGTCGCCATTCTTGGGCGAACCCGCGTCGGAAGCGACCAGGTAGCCGTCCGCATCCGGGCGCGACGGATCGGAATAGCCGTGCGTCGCCACATAGACGACGAGGCGGTCCTCCGCCTCCTTGCCGTAGGTGGCGAAGAACTGCGCCATGGTATCGGCCAGCGCCTGGTGATCGAGACGGCCGACCTTGCTCTCGGGGACGATGGTGAAGCCCTGCCCCTGAAGCGCCGTACCAATTTTGTCGATCTCGCCGGCAACGCCGCTGAGATCCTGCCAGCCGGGATTGTCGAATTCGGAGATACCGATCAGCAGCGCGTAGGAATGAGTGGGCCCAAGCTGGCGGGCGATCTCCTGGCGGGTTTTGTCCTGGATGTCGGTGATCGGCGTGATGGCGAGCGCAGAGCCGGCCATCAAGGCAAGGACGAGCGGCGCCAGCAGAGCCGAAAACTTAAGCAAACGCATCAATCGCTCCCGTCTCGGACGCGCACTCGTCGACCAACTCGCCTAATGCATGGCGGGCATCGCCCTC
This sequence comes from Devosia sp., assembly GCA_039918675.1. Lineage (GTDB taxonomy): Bacteria > Pseudomonadota > Alphaproteobacteria > Rhizobiales > Devosiaceae > Devosia_A. Next base: position 8,233 of record JBDSHC010000124.1, on the reverse strand, counting down.
ACGCACCGCGTGGATGCGCCACGAACGGCGCAGCACATCTGCAAGCGGGCCGGCGATCTCGTCGTTGGCACGCAGTTCATCGATCCACCGATCGAGAAGGACCTCGATGAAGAGGCCCGCCGCGAGCAGCGCCGTGGCGAGCCGGACCATGCCGGCATCATCCAAAGGTAAGACGGCGACCGGGACGACTGTCTTGGGGCTGGACCTGAAATTGGCCACGAGCTGGTCGAGCGCATCTGCCTCGAGCGGGCGGGAGATGCCGATGCGGCGTTCTCGGCGGATCGTTTCGCCCGCCAGTGCCGCCATGTTGGGCAGGCTTGCGACCACATCGCGATCTTTCTGCCGGCCGGCTTCGTCGAGATCGCCATAGGGGATCAGATCGGGATGCAGCATCTGGCGGTCGTCGCGTTGCTTACCATAACGCCAGCCGCTGAGCGCTTTCGCCGCCATCCAGCGGGCATGGGCGATGCCGGACATCACCTCCGTCTCGTCGCGGTCGAAATCGACGCCGCCTGCGCCGGGCTCGGCGAGCATGAAGACGGAAGCGAGCTTGTAGTCCATCTGGTCGGCGACGTTGCGATTGTCGTCCTGGAAGGTCTCGGGGAGTTTATCCCAATCGACCTCAGCCGGCGCCGTGCCGAACTTGTCGCCGCGCATGACCTTCTGGGCATCGAGATATTGCTGATGCACGGCGCGAGCCCGCTGATCCATCAGATGCGCGGCCTCGCGGGCCCGAGCCAGATCCTGCGCTGTGGCAACGCGGATCATACCGGTGACGCCGAGCGGGTGATCTTCCCCGGCATAGGCGACGATGGGTGGGATCGGCTGGTGCAGCGCGAGCAGCACTTCCTCCCAGCGCAACGCCAGCGCCTCAGCCTCGCCGGCATCCTCGCCGACGCAATGAATGGCAGCGAGTAGCGGCGCGTCCTGCACAGTGGCGCTGATGGCACGATCAATGCCGTCGGCGACGGTGGTCATCACATCGGTGATTTCGACATCGGCGATGCCGGAATTCTGCAGGCGCTGCAGCGCGCCCGTGGCGAAGTCGGCAGCGCCGGTGCGGAGGATCGAGAGCAACGGCTTTTCGCGTTCAAGACCGAACCCCTGCCGCGCGACTTCGAAGCTCGCGGCCTGCAGCGCCGGGCCGCTGCCGCAGAGGGCAATGTGAACGCGCGGCGCGCCGTCCATGGTGTAGCGGCCGGCCATGGCAGCGGCCATGCCGCGACGGGCCTGCAACTGCGTCAGCGAGACCACGGCGAGTTCGCGGCCCTGCTGCGCGGCGCGGACACGGAGGCGATGACTCGAAAAGACACGCACCGCATATTGCTCGAGCCGCACGAGCAACTCGCCCTCTCCCGGCGTTGCGAGCCCGGCTTCGGCAATGGCGACATTGGTGAGGTCGTTGCGCGTCGCGGCGGCGAGCAGTTTGGCCTTGCCGACGCCAAGGTCGGCGAGCTGCTTTGGAAGTTTGCGTGTCTGCGCCGTGACGATTTCGCCGAACGGGCGGGAGCGCGCGATATCGAGCGCCGCCCCGCGGTCGGGGGCCAGAAAGAATGTGCCGAGCGGGTGAGCGCTGGCGCGGGCCAGCTCGTCGAGATCGTCATAGGTGCCGGCGAGGACCACATGACCGCCATTCATGCGGAACCAGCGGCGGCGTAGATCGCGGCCGAGGAGTTCCCACAGCACGACCAGCGCCAGAAGAATGAGCAGGAGGCCGGTGGTGCGACTGCCCAGCCAGAGCGCGAAGCTGCCCATCGGATCGGCGGTGAAACAGGCTTTGGTGCCGAGCAGCAGGACGATGCCGATGGCTTCGCCGAAATTCTGCCGCGAGGTCCAGAGTTCATCGCCGGGCAGCGGCGGTGGGGCGCAGGTGAACAGCGACCAGTAGACCAGCGCGATGCCCGCAATGGCGAGCACGATCAGGCAGCCCAGGTAAATGGCGAAGCGGCGGGTCTTCACGGCAGAGATTTTCCCAAAATCGAATGGCAACATGGCATGGTCGCGCGGCAAGTGAAAAGCCGGGATTGGGCGTTGTGGTGAAAGGGTTTAGGCGAATTGTGGCGGGGCTGCTGCTGATCTGCGGCGCGGCACAGGGTGCCGAGAACCCCTTTCTGCCAGCGCAGGACCCGGCGCCCATCCTCGCCGCCATCGCCAAAGAGAAGCCGGACTTCACGCCGCCAACAGGCGTGACAGGCATCAGCGTGCCGCATCATCTGCTCGCCGCCGACCTTATCGCGCGCGGCTTCTGGACCGCTTCGGCGGGGCACTACAAGCGTATCATCGTCATTTCACCCGACCATTTCCACAAGGTGAGCAAGCCCTTCGGCACGACGCGGGAGGATCTGAAGACCGTGCTAGGCGTGGTGGCCTCGGATCACGCAGGCGTCGACGCCGTTGCCGAGAGCCCCCTAGTCGAGATGCTGCCTACGATCGAGACGGAGCATGGGGTGATGGCCCTCGCGCCCTTCATCAAGCATTTCTTCCCCGACGCCGAGGTGATCCCGCTGCTTGGCTCAGTGAATGCCCGAGAGGCCGACTGGCGAGCCATGGCGGAGGCGCTCAAGCCGCTGGTGACACCAGACACCCTCATCATCCAGTCGACCGACTATTCGCATTACCGGCCGCTCGCAGAGGCCGTGGCGCGCGATCAGGAGACGCTCTCGATGATCGCCGCTGGCGACCCCGCCGGCGTCGTCCCGCTGCTGCAGCCGGCACACATGGATTCAAAGGCCGCGCAATACATTCAGCTCGCATTGCAGCACGAAGTCTTCGGCTCGGTGCCGGTGGTGCTGGCCAATGGCAATTCGGTCGATTACGGCACCGGGCCGGCCTCGACGACGAGCTATGTGGTGACCGCGTTCGTGCGCGACCCGGCGGCGGGGACCGTGTTCGATTATCCCGACCAGACCCGGATGATCTTCGGCGGCGATGTCCTGCTCGGCCGCTATCTCCTGCCGGCACTGCGCGATGCCACATCATGGGGCTCGATCCGCGACACGGTGCTGTCAATCACGCGCAATGTGCCGCTGATCGTCAATCTTGAGGGGGTGTTGCTGAGCGAGCCTGTAACCGGCGTTGATTTCACCACCCATGTGATGGTGACCGACGATGCAGCGCCGGTGTTGGCGGCGCTCAAGGTCAAAGCCGCGAGCCTTGCCAACAATCATGCCAATGATCTCGGTATTGAGGGGCGGGCCGAAAGCGTGCGTCTGCTGCGTGGTATTGATGTGACGCCGGTGGAGCACGCCGCTGTCGCCGATATGGGTGCGTTCCGTTTGCTGGCGCTGAACTTCGTTGGCGGCAAGTTCGTCACCGATGCCATTGCCGATCCCGACGACCTCGACTGGATCTGCGGCCTTCACGCCGCGCCGCCATTGATCGCGCTCGTCCACTGGGGCACCGAGTATGTGACGACCGCCAGCGACAAGGAACGCCGGATCGCCGATGCACTCGCGCGTTGCGGCGTCACGCTGATCGTCGGCGCGCATTCGCATCAGGCGTCAGCAGCGATCGAGTCGCTCAAGGGCGGCGCGGCGCAGATGGTCTATTCGCTGGGCAATTTCATCTTCGACCAGAGCGCGCCGCGGGGCTCCGGCGCCTTGCTCGAAATGCGCGTGTTCAAGCAGGGAACGGTCGCGGCGCGGCTGATCCCGATCCCCAATTTGTTCGATTTGAGTAAGCCCGACTAGTTCAGCACCGTGTGCTTGGGCGGGATGAAATAGGTCAGCTGCACCGGGCGCGATGCGATTTGGCGGCCATCGGCGAGCAACAGGACCAGTTGAAACTCATGTTCGGACGTCTCGGGCGCCTGCAATTCGATACGCCAGCGCGACGTGAAGCCGGGCGTCACGTCGCCCGCGAATGGAATGGCGATCTTGTAGTTGGTTTCATCGAGATGCAGCATGAACGGATCATGGCTGACCGGGATGATCTCGCCGCCCTCGCCGCATTCGGCCTCGCTCGCCACCGAGGCGATCGGCAGGACTGCCGAGAAGGGTGAGCTCTTGTGGTTCACCGCGCCGTCGCTACCGGTCCAGTCGTAGTCCAGCGTGCCGTTGATGGCGATCGTGACCGTCAGATAGTCGAGCGTGATGAAGGGCGCGAGCTTGCCGAAATAGCCTGACTGGCGCAATTCGCCGAGGCAAAGCCGCTCGTCATTGGGGTCGGTGCAGACCAGCTTGTTGTTCGAGACATAGTCGGTATCGAGACCCAACTGCGTGACCTGCGCCGTGAGATCGCTCATGGCGCTCTCATTGACGCTGCCGAGGTCGACGCTGAGTGGCGTGCCCTCGGAGCGACCATCGATTGCGCCAGCGGTGACATTGAGCGTCGCATTGTCCGCAGGGGTCCAGCCGAAATTGTCGATGAAGAAGCGCGGCAGGAAATCCACGGCACCCGAGCATGGGTCGCGCGGCACCGGGCGGATTTGTATCGCGGGCTCGGGGTCGCGACGGCTTGCGTCGACATTGAGGAAGCCCCCGACGACCGACACCGTGTCGGTGGTCGAGTTCTCGATCTCAAACACCAGCGACAGCGGATCGAAGCGCTCCGCCGGCCCCAAGAAGCTCGGCGTCGTCGAGATATTGTCGAAGGCGAGGATCTCGTCGGGCGTCATGCTGATCGGCACTTTGCCGTGCCACACATCGAGCAGCCGCTGATCGTCGGGCAGTATCTCTAGAATTTGGCCGTTGGACTTCGCCGTGTAGCTCAGCGGGTCGATGCCGATCTCGTAATTGTGCGGACGGCGTTCGGCGACCACGCCGATCCGCAATCCGTCGACTTCCGCGAACTGCGCATTGGCGATGCGCGGATACGGCAGCACCCCGACCGGCAGCATGTGGCGTGTGCCTGGCACTTCCGTACCCTTGTCCCAATCGGCGCCATAGGCGTCGCCGGCGGCGGGTACGAAGATGCCTTCGCCGTTGCGTTCGCCAGCGAGGAACTTGCCGTCGTAGATAGCGCCCGTGGCATCGATGAAGACGCCCTTGCCCTGCCGCTTGCCGCTCAGAAACTCGCCGACATATTCGTCGCCATTGGCGAGCGCCAAGCGGCCTTTGCCGTCCATCAGGCCGGTGCGCCATTCGCCTGAATAAGCGAAGCCCCCATTGTCGAGAAATTCGCCGCGACCGTCGGCGCGCCCCGCGTTCATACTCCCGCGATATTGTGCGACGGTGCCCGATGGATCGTAGGCAGCGGCGCCGGGTTTGCGGAAGCTCAGCGTGCCCTTGCCGCTCAGCGGGCCGCTGACGATTGCGGCAGGGTCATCGGGCTGCCATTGCAGATCGAGACCGAGCGAGGCGATGGGGTCCCATGCGGTGTAGCTGATGCGTTCGAGCTGGCGGCTAGTGGGATTCCAGACCAGCTGCACCCAATTGCGGAGTGCGCCCTCGGCGCTGCCCGGGTAGGCAAGCGGCGCGCGCTCTTCGGGGCCGACCAAAGTCACCGTGCCCGCGAGCGACGCGACCGGTACGAGGCTTGTAGAAAGCGCCAGAGCCAAGGCCAGAAAAGCCGAAATTCGCCGAAACTGCACGCCCATCTCCCCGTTCGGGCGGAGATTATGGCGTCAGGAACAGTGAGTCCACCCGCGCCCGCCAACCAGCGGGGTCGAGACGGATGATCTCGACCGTACCTTCCGCCGTCGAGACCGCGATGCGGTCGCTGTCCAGCCACGCCATCCACGAGGTGAGGCGCTTGGCACCGGGCGCAGTGCCGGCAGAGGCTGTGGCGAGCGCCGGAGCGCCGTAGATTTCTGCGCGGTCGGGATGGGCCAGGTCGAAAACGTAAAGGCGATCAGTGGCGCTGAGGACAGCGAGGCGTTTCGAATCCGCCGAGAACGCGACCGTCTTACTATCGGCTGTCGGTAGCGCGAGGCAGAGCGGGTTCTTCGGATCGGCCAGATTGTGGACAATCACCATGCTGTCGGTGCGGGTCGCGACCAGCCATTTGCCATCGGCGCTGAATGCGAGGCTCTTCGCGCCGTTGTTGTCTTTGCTCGGGCCGACACCGCAACTGGGTCTGGCCGCGTCAAAGATTACGGTCCCCTCGCCGCCTGCGCCCAAATCACGGCGGCGGATGCTGCCGTCGGAATAGGACACATAAGCGGAATTCGCCTCCGCCGCAGCCACGAGCCCCCATTGATCGAGGGGCATTGCGTCTGCAGCGATGCGGCTCTCGCGCAACTCGTCGCCCGAGAAAACGAGGATGGTCTTATCGCTCAGCGGCACCGCCGCTCGAATGTCGCCAGTCAACGCGGCGATCCGGGAGAAGCTGAGATTTTCGAGCGGGACGACCTTGTCCGGCGCGGATTGTCCAAGTGTCCAGATCGCGACGCCGCGCCCCTGATAGACGGCGGCGAGACGGCCGTCGCCAAGGAAGGCGAGCGAGGTTACCCCGGGGGGCGGCAAGCCGGGAAAGATATCCGGCCGCGCCAGGCGGTGCGAGAATTTGTCGCCCGTCCAGACGCCTATGCGGCCAAGCTCGTCGCCGACCGCGATGCGCCCGCTGGCGGGATCGACAGCGAGCGACAGCAAGGCGATTGTTTCGTCGCTGCGCAACGCCATGTGCGCGCTCGCATCGGGGGCCAGCGACCAGATGCGAACCGGCTCGGCCGCCGCCGTCGAGGCCAGCAGACGCCCGTCCGGGCTCCAGTGGATGGATGCGATCTGGCCGATGTGACCGGAGAACCGCTCTATCAGTGCACCGGCGGCGTCATATACGCAGACGTCACTGTCGAAGCATGCCGTCGCGAGCAGATCGGCGACCGGGGACCATTGCAGCACGGACGACTTTGCAGCGCTGTTGATGCTGGCGAGCGTCCGGGTCGGATCGTGTGCATCGAGCAGGCTGATCTGGCCAACCCCGTCGGAGATCGCCAAAATATCCTGCGCATGCGACCACGCCATCGATTGGGCGAAGTTACGTCCGTAGCTGCTGATGGTCGGACCTGCCTCGGCATCGCTGTAAAGCGCCAGCACGCCCAGGCCGCGCGCTACGCCCACCAGCTTGCCATCAGGGGTGACACCGACCACCGGCGCATCGGCTTCGGCAAGCAGATGGTCCTGCACCGGCAATTGCCGCCAGTCGCGGACAAGCACATCACCAATGAGCCCAACGAAGGCGGCGACCTTTCCGTTGGCCCCGACCGCGCTTCGACCACTGCGGGCAGAGAATGAGTCTGCCGGAGGCGCGACCAGCAGCGAGCCATCAAGTCCGGTGAAGCTCGTATCCGCACGGATGACCACGGCACTGCCATTGCCATCGGCCACGAGGGCGATCGGCAGCGGCGCTGGGTCGATAACAGACGCAGGCCCGACGGTCCGCGCTGACCCATCGAACAATGTGACTTGACCGTTGGCGTTGAGGATGGCGAGGCGCGACGGGTCGAGCCAGGCGGTATCGACGATCCGACCCTCGATGCCCACGACGCCAATGGCATGCGAGGATACCGAAAGCGCGGCCGTCAGCGCGGATGTTCGGGTCTCGGTCGAGGGCAGCAGGCCATAGGCCGACATGGCGGCCTTAGCGGCCTCTTCGGGGCGGCCTTCGCGCAACGCGGCTTCGGCCCGCGCGATCTCGAAGTTTACGGCGGACTGGATCTTTGCAGCTTCTCCCGCCGACCAGACGAAATAGCCGGCGGTGGCGCCTGCGACGAGCACCACGCCTGCGATGGCGGCAGCGATGCCCCAGCGGGTGCGGGCTGCGCGGGCTTTCTTGACGGCTTCGTTTTCGACGTTGCGTGACGCGCTCAGATAGGCGCGGTCGATGGAGGTTAGATAAGCCGCAAATTTCTCTCCAGCGGCCACCTGTTCCAGTGATTGCAGGCGGGCGCCGCGGTGGATGATGAACTCGCTGGCGCGGGCATTGGCGTCCCATTCGCTGGCGGCACGGCGCAGCGCTTCGATGGTCGAGAGGTCGGCGGAATCTTCGACCAGCCAGCCGTCCAGCGCGCCCCATTGGCGCAGCAGCGCTTCATGCGCGGGCTCGATCGTCTGTTCCTTGGTGGCGCTGTCGATGTCGGTGGCGAGCAGACGTTGCTCGACCATCAGTTCGATCAGCGGACGCGCTTCCTGCGGCACTTCGGCCATGCGGGCGACGCGGCGGCGGGGCGAGCCAGTGTTGGGGTCGATGCCGGCGAGCCACGGGATGAGGCCGCGGCGCAGCAGCGCCAGGCGCGCGGCGCGGTCGCGCGGGATTGCTGCATTGGTGTCGGCCTTGATGAGTGCGAGTTCGACCG
>JBDSHC010000123.1:0-18702 GCA_039918675.1 Devosia sp. | reverse complement strand
CGAAGGCGTCGTCATCCTCAACGGCAAGACGCCGCATGTGGTGCTGGTCGAGCTCTTCACCGAACACGGCGCCGGCACGCTGATCGTGCGGTAACGAACGACCGCCCAATGAAGGGGGCCCATCGCGAGCCTGCGATCCTCAGGTCAGCCTGTGTTCTTCTTCATCTCGATCCGGATGCCGTGCACGACCGAACCGGAGGCGTTGAGAACACGGCCGAGGGGTTGTGGCGCCATGTTAACCACAAGGCACCCTTTGCCATCCCAGGCTCCAAGGGCCTTGATCACATCCCGATTGGGCGGCAGTTCTTGACCGTCCGGTGAGTAATCGTGGATCGGCGGCGCAATGCTGTCGAAGACGAAAACGGATGGCCAGCGGTGATGGTGAAGCGGCTCTTCATCCTTCGGCTCGAGCGTCACCTCTAGAACGCGGATAGCGTCGTTCTCAAACAGAACCTTGTGGTGGTGCGGCGCGGCGGTAACAGCATCGAGTGCTGGGTCCCAGTTGGTCGGATCGTCAGTCACTAAAGAATTCGACATGCAGTCTCTCCCCTGTCTCATACGAACCTCAGATGGTTCACCCGGCAATCCGTGGCCGGACGAGCACTGCCCAAATGAGCGTATCGGCCCAGATCGAGCGTTTTAGATCGTTCTAAAGAGAGTATGTCTGTCTCTGATGTGCAGTCAATGGCTATTTTAGAACGTTAAAATCGCGCTATGAATAGGCTGAACAAGAGGCCTGAATGCCAACTCTCATGGACGTCGCAAAGCTCGCTGGGGTGTCTCACGGTACCGTCTCCAACGTCTTTATCCATCCCGAACGAGTCCGGCCGGAGTTACGGGAGCATGTGGAAGCCGCGGCGCGACAGATCGGCTTTCAAGGCCCCGACCCCAAGGGCCGATTGCTCAGGGATGGCAAGGTCAACGCCATCGGGGTCGTCCCGGCTGGCGGCTTTGGTGTGGCGGACACTTTGAGCAATCCAGTCTTTCGGCAACTCCTCCTGGGCATTTCCGAGGTCTGCGACGACGCCAGCGCCAGTCTGGTCATCATTCCCGACAGGAAAGGCAATGGCGGCATTAGAACGGCGCTCGTCGACGGCTTCATTCTCAGCCGCGTCGACCAGGTGCACGAAATCGAATCTGCGCGCCTCCGGCGCCTGCCCTTTGTCGTGATCGATGGCGATCCCGGTCCCGACGTCAATTCTGTGCGCGCCGATGCGCGCGGCGGGGCCTACCAGGCCGCGCGACATCTGATCGACCTCGGCCATCGCCATTTCGGCATCATCTCGTTTCTTCGAGACTTTGGGCCACCTATCCTTCACATGGCGGGAAAACGGCGTGACCCTACGGCAGCGGGGATGGCCATCGATCAGGACAAGCTGATCGGCTTTGCCGAGGCCTTCGCCGAGGCAGGCATCGATATCGACGCGGTGCCGATGGTTCAGGCCCACCCGTGGGAGGACAAGGCAGCGGGCGCCATGCTCGATGCGGCCCCGCAGGCGACGGCAATCCTTTCGATGTCCGCGATGCAGGCGGTCTCGGTTAGCAGGGAGGCGCAGCGCCGGGGGCTCTCTGTGCCGCGCGATCTCTCCGTCGTCGGCTACAACGACACCCCTGAGGCCGCCGCGGCGGGGCTCACCACAGTCGATGGCAAGGGAATGGAAAAGGGACGAGCGGCAGCACGAATTCTCTTCGAGGGCGGAGCAGTGCGTCGCGAGTTCATCGAGACCCAACTCATCATTCGTGCGTCCACGGCGTCGCCGCTGAGCTGACGCGGCCATCAACCCATGAAGTATGAGGGGCGCCGAAGCGCCCCTCATTGGTCCTATGCTTCCACCGGCATCGGTGGCGGAGCGTTTGCTGTTGCGCCCTGTCCCGGCGCCGGGCTGCGGCCCTTGAGCAGGAAGGTCAGTAGGAACACCGCACCGAAGCTCGCGACGAGGTACCAGATGGCCAGCGCGGCAGAGCCGGTGAAGGCCATGTGCTTGCTGGTCGCACCCCAGTCGCGGGCATGCTCGAGGCTCGAGAAGAAGATCTCGCCGATGAGCGCCACGCCGATCGCGCCACCCACCTGCTGGAACGCCTGCAGCGAACCCGAGCCGGCACCTGCGTCACGCGGCGGCACGGCGGCCAGCACGGTCTGGAACAGTGCCGAGAAGCCAAGACCGAGGCCGAGACCGGCGAGGAACAGCGGCGGCAGGAACCACCAATGGTCGATCGTGTCGCCGATGCCGGCGACGATGAAGTGCAGCCACAGCATACCGGCGACGAGAAGCGCGGCGCTGATGCCGACGCGGGTCCGCAGATAGTTCGAGCCGAAGCGCCCTGCGATAATCGAGATGACCAACACGCCAACCGAGAACGGCGTGTTGGTGAGGCCGGACTCAAGCGGGGTGAAGCCGAAGCCGCCCTGCAGAAGGATCGAGATCACCATGAAGAAGCCAGGAATGCCCGAGGCGAAGATCGTGGTGACCAGCGCTCCGAGCATGAAGTTCGGATTGCTGATCAGGCTGAAGTTCAGAAGCTGCGGCCGGTCGGACTTGGCCTGCCGGCGTTCCCACAAGACGAACAGCGCGAGACCGACGACCGAAGCCGCCATCATCGCCCAGGCCCATGCTGGCCAGCCATAGGAGCGGCCTTCGACCAGCGGATAGACCAGAGCCAGAATGCTCGCGCCGAATAGTAGAATGCCGATATAGTCGTTCTTAAGGCCGGGGTGACCGGGCGGGCGCGGGATGATGAACCAGCCCAGCACGACGGCAAGAATGCCGACCGGGATGTTGACGAGGAAAATCGGGCGCCAGTCGAGACCGGCGACATTGGCGCCGATCAGCAGACCGCCGACGATCGGGCCGGCAACCGCCGCGAGGCCGGCGCTGAGGCCGAACAGCGAGAAGGACTGGCCGCGCTCTTCGGGCGGGAAGGTGACGGTAGCGATCGCCAGCACCTGCGGCGTCATTACGGCACCGGCAAGGCCCTGCAGCACGCGGGCCGCGATCAGCCATTCGATCGAGGGTGCGAGGCCGCACGCCGCCGAAGCGACGGTGAACAGCGAGACGCCGATGAGGAACATGTGGGTACGGCCCACAATGTCGCCGAGGCGACCGAAGGGCAGCAGCCCGAGCGCGAAGGCGAGCACATAGGCGGCGATTACCCATTCGATCTGGCTCGCATCGGCGCCCAGATTGGCCTGGAGGCTGGGGAGAGCGACATTGACGATCGTGACGTCGATCAAATTCATAAAGCTGGCGAGCAGCAGGACCGCCAGCGCGACCCAGCGCCGGGGATCCGCTTCCGCCTTCGATTGCGGAACGTGGAATTGAGCATTCATAGGACTACTCCTTCGTATTCGGACCGGCGCCTTGGCGCGCGGTATCGGTGGGATTCGGCAAAATTGCAGAAACGGGTTGGATGCGGATGGCGCGCTGCAGCTCGGCGACGAGCCGCTCATAAGCGCTGGAATCTTTGTGTCGGTTGCGACAGAAGCCGATCATGGTGGACATCAGCATCGTCGCGCAGGCGTCGGGATCGAGATTGGTTCGGTACGACCCCTCGCTGACACCTTCTGTCAGCAGGTCGACGAGTATCTGCCGCCACTTCTTCTTGAGCGGCAGGATGGCGGCGCCAATCCGCTCGTCGCGGCGGGCGCGTTCGATCAGTTCGGAAAACACCAGCATGATTTCGGGCTTTTCGAGCGCGATTTCGCGGAAATCGACAAATTCGAGATCCATGCGCTCGCCAGCGCTCAGATGCGCCCGCGGCCGGGCGATCGACTGGCCGCGAAAGAAGTCCTGCAGCGACTCGGCCACGAGTTCGACCAACGCCTCCTTGGTCGGCACGTGATAGTGCATGGTCGCGACATTGATGCCGACGCGCTCGGCAACATCGCGGGTGCGCAAGCCCTCGACGCCCTTCTCCACGATCAGCTCGCGGGCCGCCTTGGCGATGGCGGCACGGCGGTCATCGGTGGGCGCGCGGCGCGGCGCAATGGTTGGCGTTTCGATCATGGGCGGGGCCAATACACCCTCCCGTTGTATCAATCAATCATTTGATTGAGAGAGATATCTGATCTGCAAAATCTGCATGACGGAGGCGTCTATGGACCCGATCCCGCGGCCGGCAGCGCCCCGGAGATTGCGGGGCGGCGCAGTCGGGCCAGCAGGCGCTTGCCCAAAGAAATGCTGGGCAATTCCACCCAGTGATAGGTCAGATGCGACAGAGCGAGGGTGGCAGCGAGCACCAGCGCGAAGCGCAGCGGCAGCGGCATTGGCCACGGCAGGGTCAGCGGCAGAATCGCGAGATGCCAGAAATAGGCGCTGTAGGATCGCTGACCGATCCACGCGATTGCCCGGCGCACGAGATAGCGCCCGGCACCCTGCGCCAGACCATAGGCGATCAGCGCAAATGCGCAGCCGTAAAGCAGCGCACCACTTCGATCGAGCGCCGGCAGGCTGGCAACAGTAACGAGCCCGGCAGCCACCGCAATTTCAGCGACCCAGCGCGGCGGCCTGCTGACCCGGACGGCGTGAAAGGCGGCGATGCCCAAAGCAAAAGCCGGAAGCTGCGCGGGGAACCAGAAGAAGAAGTAATCCGCCTTCACCTTTGCCGGCGCAAACGGGATAATCCAGGACGACACCACGGATTCGAGAGCAACCACCAAGATGGCTGCGGCCAGTGCGAACGCGACCGCGCGAGCAGCACTAGTGAGCGTGACCGCCAGCAAGGGGAAGATCAGATAGAACATCGCTTCGGAAGCAATCGACCAGCCACCGGGAACGACATCGTTGTACGCCGACACGCTCCAACCATGGACGAAGGTCGCCGTGAGCAGAATGTCGAAACCGCCGGGACCTGACTGGCCGGACAATGCTGGGACGATCATCCGCGCGATGGTCCAGCCGAGGATGGCGAGCCACCACATCGGCGCCAGGCGGAAAAGGCGGCGAAGATAGAAGGCGCCAACCCCGTCCCGGCGCTCGGTCCATGAGCGCATAAGGGTAAAAGCACTGACCAGGAAGAACAGATGGACGCCCTCGGAGCCGGAGGTGAGGAATCTTTGAACGGGGAGAGGCAGCTCCGGGTAGTGCTGCGAGAGGTGCAGCGCGATGACGCCCAGAATCGCGTAACCGCGCAGGGCGTCGAGGTAATCGAGGTGGCGCGGCTCCGACATGATTGTATTGTCCGGCCCAATTCTTAAGACCGCCCTATCTATTATTGGCAAATGCGCGGGACACAGACCTGGAATTGCGTCAGGTCTGATTTTCAGTATCCGAGGCTGGCACGTCGCGACATTGATGAACGCGCCAGCGACTCGGCATTGTGGGCTCCGGATACGGTTCCTGGCTGCCCAAAGCATGATCGCATGGCACCCGGCTCGACTGCAGATCATCTGACGCAGACATCGCTCGCGAGCTTACAGTTCGTTCGCTTCGCCGCGGCATTTGCGGTGGTGTTCTGCCATTCGCTCGAAATCTACCGGCATGCCGGTGGCGACAATGAGTCGTTTGCCGCCATCGCCCGGCATGGCGCTCTTGGGGTGCCAGTGTTCTTTGTGATCAGCGGCTTCGTCATCTATGGCGCCGCATTGCGCGCCAGCAGCGCTGCCATTTTCACGCGCCGCCGCTTCGGGCGGATTTATCCGCCACTTTGGGCCGCGGTGCTGCTGTTTCTCATCGTCAGCTGGGCCTTGGGCGGCTCCCCTGTGTCGCCCGCCAACATCTTCCGGTCCTTGACGCTGCTCGACCTCGATCCCACCGGCGACCGCAACGCATTGTTCGTCGCATGGACGCTGTCGTTCGAGATGCTGTTTTACCTGACGGCGGCAGCCCTCTTGCTTCTGCCGCTCCCGGCGCGCTTGCCCGGAGCGATCGCCGTACTCGCAACGTCAATCGTCCTAGTCTATTCCGGCTGGCCATGGGTTCCGCCGCTGCTGGCAAATCCGCTGATTTTCTCGTTCGTTTTCGGCGTCGCCGCAGCGCGGGCCCGCATTTCGGTGCCTCTGCGCCTGCCGGTTGGCGGACTCGGCCTTGCCATGTGGGGATTGGGCCTGTGGATGAATTTCGACACCTATCCGACCTACAGCACGCTGCTGTTTGGTGGCGGCACTGCGCTGGTGTTCGCCGCGGGGAAATATTGGGACATCACGGGCGGCGCGGCGGCCATCTTCCGGTTCGCCGGCGATATGTCTTACGCGCTCTATCTCACGCACCCCGCGATCCTCGCCGCGTTCCAGCTGACCGGCACGCAGCGCCAACTCGCGAGCTCGATCTCGCCGCTCGGAATGGTCGCCGTCTACTGTGCCGCGGCGCTGCTATGCGGGCTGCTGTTCCACCTCGTCATCGAGCGTGGTGTCATCGGCATGACCAGACGCGGCTGGCCTGCGGCGGCAAAACCGGCCGGAGCCTGAAGTAGGCCTCTTACGCACTCCAAGGAGTAGTGGAACCACCGGGCCAGTCTGGCATAAGGGTGCCATGAACCGTCCCGACGCCGTCCGCCCGCAATTCGCCCATGTCACCGACTGGGTCTTCGATCTCGACAACACGCTCTACCCGCGAGAGTGCAATCTATTCGCGCAGATCGACGTGTTGATCTCGCATTACATGGTCGATGTCACCGGCCTGCCCTTCGCCGAAGCCCGCGCGATCCAGAAAGCCTATTACCGCGATCACGGCACGACGCTGCATGGGCTGATGCTGAACCATGCGGTCGATCCCGACCACTTCCTCAAGACGGTCCATGCGATCGATTATTCGGGCGTCGCGGCCCACCCGGATCTCGTCGCGGCGATCACTGCGCTACCCGGCCGCAAATTCATTCTAACCAATGGCGATGTCGGCCATGCGGGCGCGGTTCTGGCCCGGCTTGGCGCGGCCCATCTCTTCACCGATATCTTCGACATCCGGGCGATGAAATACAAACCCAAGCCGCTGCCGGAGGCCTATAGCGAGTTCTTCACGACATACGGCATCGACGCCAAGCGCGCCGCGATGTTCGACGACCTCGAGAAGAATCTGCTGGTGCCGCACGATGTCGGGATGGTCACCGTGCAGGTCGTCGCCGAAGCGGATTTCGAGCACGATCAGGTCGAGAGCTGGGAGCTGGGCCGCGGCAGCGGACCACACATCCATCACGTCACGGATGATCTCGCAAAGTTCCTGCGCGAAATAGTCTAGCGCCATCCCCTTTCGGGCAAGACTAACCCCTGAGCTCCACGTCCGGCAGATTGTAGTGCTTCTGCACCACGGCCCAGCCCTCCTCGGCGCTATCGACCACGGTGAACAGGTCCGGGTCCTCGGGCGAGATTGTTCCCGCTTCGGCTAGCGCTTCGAAGTTGATGACCTTTTTCCAGAACTCCATTCCAAACAGCAGGAGCGGAATGCGCTCCATGCGGCCGGTTTGGATCAGGGTCAGCGTTTCGAAGAATTCGTCGAGCGTGCCGAAGCCGCCGGGAAAGATCGCCACGGCGCGAGCGCGCAGCAGGAAGTGGATCTTGCGCGTCGCGAAATAGTGGAAGTTGAAGCTGAGCTCGGGCGTCACGTAGACATTTGGCGCCTGCTCATGCGGAAGGACGATGTTAAGCCCCACGGACGGCGCACCGACATCGGCGGCGCCGCGATTGCCGGCTTCCATCACCCCGGGGCCGCCGCCCGTGACCACTACATAATCCTTGTACCCAAGCGCCTCCGAAGTGAGCGAGACATATTGGGCGAAACGGCGGGCCTCGTCGTAGTAGCGGCTGGCGATCTCGAGATTGCGGCGCTGCAAATCGTTGCGCGCGGCCCAGGCTGCCTTGCCCGGTTCGGGAATGCGCGCGCCGCCAAACAGCACCACGGTCGAATTGATGCCGCGCTCGCGCAGCCGGGTCTCGGCCTTCAGATATTCGAGCTGAAACCGGACCCCGCGCGTCTCATCGGAAGTCAGAAATTCCTCGTCCGAATAGGCCAGCCGGTAGGCGGCCGATGCCGTCTGCGGGGTCTGTGGGGCGCGCTGTGCAGCGGCAATATCCTGCTTGGATGTTCTGAGCGGCGTATGCCGGCGGCGGACCATGGGAAACTCCAGTTGGGAGCAACCTAGGCCGCCCCGGTTAAGCCCGCGTTGACTCGCTGCGCCCGGCTTGCCATGACGTGCCGACCTCAGTGAGACCGCAAGATGACCGACGCCGCGCTCGAAAAGACCATGAACGATGCCTGGGAGGCGCGCGCCGAGATTTCGACCGCAACCAAAGGCGCGGTCCGCGAGGCGGTGGATGCGTCGCTGGCGCTCCTCGACAGCGGCAAGGCCCGCGTCGCCGAGAAGGGCGCCGACGGCAAGTGGAGCGTCAATCAGTGGCTGAAGAAGGCGGTGCTACTGAGCTTTCGTCTCAACGATAATTCGATCATCGCCGGCCCCGGCGGCACCAATTGGTGGGACAAGGTCCCCTCCAAATTCGAAGGCTGGGGCGAGAACCGCTTCCGCGAAGCCGGCTTCCGCGCCGTGCCGGGCGCCATCGTCCGCAAATCCGCGCATATCGGCAAAAACGTCATCCTGATGCCAAGCTTTGTGAACATCGGCGCCTATGTCGATGAAGGCACGATGGTCGACACCTGGGTCACGGTCGGCTCCTGCGCCCAGATCGGCAAGAATGTGCATCTTAGCGGCGGCGTCGGAATCGGCGGCGTGCTCGAGCCGATGCAGGCCGGCCCCACCATCATCGAAGACAATTGCTTCGTCGGCGCCCGCTCGGAAGTCGTCGAGGGCGTCGTGGTCGGCGAAGGCTCCGTGATCTCCATGGGCGTCTTCATCGGCGCCTCGACCAAGGTGATCGACCGCGCCACAGGGGAAATCTTCATGGGCCGCGTGCCGCCCTATTCGGTGGTCGTTTCGGGCTCGCTGCCGGGCAAGCCGCTCCCCAACGGCCAGCCCGGCCCGTCGCTTTATTGCGCCGTGATCGTCAAGCGCGTCGATGAGCAGACGCGGTCGAAAACGTCGATCAACGAACTGCTGCGCGACTGATCGATAAAAGGCCACTGATCGCCAGATCCCAACCTTAACCGGCGTGCTGTTCACTCCCGCGATGCGATTTGGGGTGTTGGTTGTGCTGGCTTACCTCGACTTCCTGTTTTTGAGCTATTCAGGCCGCATCGGGCGGAGCGCCTACTGGATCGGCTATCTCGTTCTGGGCGTCATCGAGCTGCTGATCTTCTGGTGGCTGGCGTCGCAGTCAAACGGCACGTTCGAGCAGCTGGCGGCGCTCGACCGCGGGACCCTGCGCAGCATGGCCCCGCAACTCCTCCAGGACCTCCTGATGCACGTCTTCCTGCCGATGGCGATCATCGCGTTGCTCTTCATGTGGCCGACCTATGCGCTGGCGACCAAGCGCTGGCATGATCGCGGCAAATCCGGCTGGTGGTCGCTGATCGGTTTCGTCCCCATCATCGGCGCGCTGTGGATGTTCATCGAGCTCGGCTTCCTCGGCGGTGAAGACGGCACCAATTATTACGGCTATCGCTGAGGCGCTTGCCTAGAAGCCGGTTCCTGCGCCAACATGGCCCCTATGGAGGGGCGCCATGTCAACCGCATTGCAGGGACCGCCGAAGGCTGAGATCACGCTGACGCAGCAGGCCAACGGACGGCGCATCGGCCGGTCGATGTTCATCGGCCACACCGCCGGTTATCTCGTGATCTTTGCCGCGCTCATCGGCGGGCTGGTCTACGCCAAATTCACTCGCCCTGTGAGCTATGACGCGGTGTTCGGCGTCACCAATCCGGCGACGCTGGTGCATTTCGCCTATGAGGGGCTGCACCCTTACGCGACCCTGGCGCTGGCGGTTCTCGGCTCCTTCGTCTGGACCGACCTGTGCGTCCGCCGCCGGCACGACCGGAATCGGAGCGGCGCAGGGGTGATCATCTGGCAGATGCTCGTGATCGCCAGTGTCATCATCCACACCTTCGCCAATGCCCCCGATATTGTGGGCTACCTCGATGCGGCGCTGGTGCTGGGCGGGGTCTATCTTTTCGCCGTTCTGGTGCTGTTGCCCGGAAACCGGGGTGAAAACCAGTACGGGACTGCGCCCAAGCCGAGCTAGTGCCCGGCTTCCAGCAACGCCGCGACTCTACTAAGCTCAGCATGGGCTTACCGGCTGCGAGGGGCATTCCGGCATAGTGCCGCTTGGGGAAAGACAAGACATGGGCAATATCATTCAAAACTTCATCGGCTTCGAAGGCCGGCTGAACCGTCAGCCATTCTGGATCAGCGGTATAATACTGGCCGTAGCGATCGTGATCGTCTCATTGCTCATTCTGCCGATCCTCGGCCTGAGCCTGATGCCGAGTATGCCGGCGATCGGCGCCGACACCACGGCCGAGCAGATCACTGCCGCCATCAACGCCGCGACGGCGAAATCCGGCTGGGTCAGCCTGATCCTGTTCCTGGTCATCCTTTATCCGTCGGCCGCGATCTCCATCAAACGGCGCCACGACCGGAACAATTCGGGTCTCGATGTCTGGATCTACTTCGGCCTCGCCTTCATCATGCAGCTGGTTTCGGCTCTTGGGATCGGCCGCTCGACGATGGAAGTCGCCGGCACGACGATCCCGACACCTGGCCCCATCGCGATGGTGGGTGGCGTGATCGTTGGCATCTACGCCCTCTATCTTCTGGTGGTCCTCGGCTTCCTCAAGGGAACTGCTGGCGCCAATAGCTACGGCCCCGATCCGCTCGGCGGCTGACATCAAACAGGCGCATGAACTGGCTCAGAGCCTGCTCATGCGCTAAGGACGGGATATGGCGAACCCAAGCTCGGCGGCCGATCCCGTCACACTGCTTTGCGATCTTATCCGCTGCGCCTCGGTGACACCCACCGAGGCCGGCGTTTTTGATGTGCTCGAGGCGGCGCTGACGCCGCTCGGCTTCGTCGTCACCCGTCTCACTTTCGAGGGCAACGGCTCCTATCCGGTCGGCAATCTGTTCGCGACGCGCGGCAGCTCCGGGCCGCATCTCCTCTTCAACGGCCACACCGATGTCGTGCCGCCCGGCGACCGTTCGCTATGGACACATGACCCCTTCGGCGCCGAGATCGCCGATGGCGTGCTGTACGGCCGGGGCGCGGTGGACATGAAGTCGGCTATCGCTGCGTTCATCGCAGCGCTCGCCGACGCACCGACCGATGCCCGCATCTCGCTCGCCATCACCAATGACGAAGAAGCTGACGGTATCAACGGCACGGCCCGCATACTCGAATGGGCGACGGCGCAGGGGTACCACTTCGATTTCGCCATTGTGGGCGAGCCGAGCGCCACCGCCAATGTGGGCGACTCGATCAAGATCGGCCGGCGCGGTTCGCTCAATGGCCGTATCAGTGTCAGCGGCATCCAGGGTCATGTCGCCTATCCGCACAAGGCACTGAACCCGATCCCCGTCGCCGCCAATCTCGTCGCAGCGCTGTCGGGCACGCTCGACGATGGCAGCGAGCACTTCCCGGCGTCGAACCTCGAATTCACCTCGATCGATGTGGGCAATAGTGTCACGAACGTCATTCCAGCCAAGGCGACGCTTGCCTTCAATGTGCGCTACAATGACAAATGGACGCCGAAGAGCCTCGAAGACGCCATCCGCGAAGGCATCGAGAGCCAGGACGATGAGAACACCCGCATCGATTTCGAGGTACTGGGCACGCCCTCGCGCTCGTTCCTCTCACCGACATCTGGCGCAGTCGACCTGCTGTCGCAAGTCATCGCGGCCCAAACCGGCACCCGCCCCGAACTCTCGACCGGCGGCGGAACATCGGATGCACGCTTCGTCGCGCAGTATTGCCCGGTGGTCGAATGCGGCCTCCCCGGCCCGACCATGCACATGGTCGATGAATGCGTGCCGCTTGCTGACGTCATGACGCTGACCGGTCTCTACGCTCGTTTCATGCAACGCTTTTTTGGGGAAGCTCGATGAATCCTGGACATGCACTCTCGACCGCCTTCAAGATCGGCACCGCGCGCAAGCTGCAGCCTGGCGACACCGATGACAGCGAGCAGATCGGCTGGCTCTACGCCATCGTCGGCATCGTTCTGCTAGTGGTCGTCCAATTCACCATCTTCGTCGTCGCTTCCGGCGGCCTGACCATCAATGAGTTCCGCGATCTGAGCATCGTTATGCTCATCAGTCTCGGCGCGCCCTTCGTTATCTTCCTCGTGGCCGCACTGATGACGGGAAAGATGGCGCGGCTGCCTGCGGCTTTCTTCTATCTCGGCATCCTGCTGTCGCTGGTGCAGATCGTCAGCCTGATCGTTCAGAACATCAGCAGCGGCTCCAGTTTCATCCTCGGCGCGACCGTCGTGCTTGTCGCAACGGCGGCGCGCGGTTTTCTGAAGTTTGGCTGGGTTGGTACGCTGGTCGTCGCAATCCTCGTCGCCGCCGCGATCATCGGGGCGGGCTTCCTGCTGCTGCAGCTTCCTACTGGCCGCTACCTGACGTGAACCCCGTCACCGACCTCACCGCAGCGTGGCAGGGGTGGGCCGAGATCGTCGCCGGTCACGCCGATGCTGGCCGCCATTTCAAGGCGACAGCCAGTGGTCTACTCGCGGCGCTGCTCTGGTTCGTCCTCGCATTGCTGCTCTCGACCGCGGTGCAATCGATCCCGGTGGGCATGCCGAGCACCGGTCAGGTGCTGATGGGATTCGTCGTGCAGGCGGCCACGCTCGCCGTGCTCGCCGTCGCGATGGCGCAGACCCTGCGCTTCCTCAAGCTTCCGACGCCGCTTCTGGCGCTGCTCGTCCCGACTATTTACGCCCTCGCCCTGATGTTCGTCGTGGCCATTCCATTGACGCTATTGGGACCCAATGTTGGGCTTATCGCCATGCTGGCGCTGGCCGGGATGATTTTTCAGGCCGCCCGGATCGTTGGCGGCATGAAGGCCGGCGTCGCCATCGCCTTTGCATTCCTTTGCCTTATGGTGCTTGTCGTCGTGCCCAACGCTCTCTACATGCTGTTCTTGCAATCTCCCTCCCCCGCCTGAAGAGTCCTGCGAGTTGGCACAGCAATCGACATTCATCGAAGAGATGATGGCCGCTGGCCGGGGCGTCCTCGGGCTGTTGATCGGCGACAAGCGCTCGGGCGGCTATTTCGATTTCGGCCAGCGTGGCCTCGCCGGCAGCTTCATCGCCCTATTGCTGATCACCGCGCTCAATGCCGCGCTGCCGACACTGCTCGGCGTCGAGCATGACAGCATCGGCCAGAACCTCTTGATGGTGGCGCTGCTGTTCGTCCTGCAGCTCGGCTGCTCGGCGATCGTCCTGCGCCAGATCAACCGCCTCGACGGCTTCGTGCCCTATCTCGTCGCCGACAATTGGGCGACGTTCTTTCTCACGCTGATCTCGGGCGCCATCGCCGCGGCCGGCATTGCCAATGATTTCACGCTGATCCTCCTCGGCATCATCGTGATCATCATCGAGGTCAACATCGCGCGGCTGATCGTGACCCTGTCGCCGCTGCAGATCGCCATGTTCCTCATCGCGCAGCTCGTCGGTGTCGCCATTGGTCTCGGCATCATCAGCCTCCTGCTGCCCGATCTGCCGATTCAGCCGATCCCGTAATCCACGCGGACGAGGTAGAGCCCCTCGGGCGGCGCCAGCGGTCCGCAGCGGCTGCGGTCGCGAGCGTCAAGGACATTGCGGAAATCGCGCGGCGACCATTTGCCCTCACCCACCAGCTTCAGCGACCCCACCATCGAGCGCACCTGAGAATGGAGGAAACTGCGCGCACTCGCCCGCACCACGATCATCTCGCCCTCGCGCAAGACATCTAGCCGGTCCAGCGTCTTCTCCGGCGATTTCGCCTGGCACTCGGCCGCACGAAAGGTCGTGAAATCGTGCCTACCGAGGATCAGCTGCGCCGCGGCATGCATCGCATCGGCATCGAGCGCCATCGGGCAATGCCAGACGCGAAAATCCTCGAGCGCCGGGCGGCCTCGGCGGTTGAGCATGCGATACTCATAGTGACGCCCCAACGCCGAGAACCGTGCCTCGAAGCTGTCCGGCACCGCTTCACACGCGACGATCGCCACAGGATGCGGCTTGGTGTGAAAGTTCAGCGCCTCGCGAATGCGGAACGGGTCCCAATCCTTGCCGAGATCGAAGCTCACCACCTGCCCCAGCGCATGCACACCAGAGTCGGTCCGCCCCGCCGCCTGGATCACCACGCGCTCACCCGCCATCTTCTCAATGGCTTCCTCAACCACCTGCTGCACCGACAACGCGTCGGCCTGCCGCTGCCAGCCAGAGAACGGCGTTCCATCATATTCGAGGGTTAGCTTATAGCGGGGCATGACTCACCTTCGCCATTCGTGCTCGGGGCCAACCCCCACCCCCAACCCCTCCCCTCAAGGGGGAGGGGAGCCCGCGACTTCTGCGCCTCCCTCCCCCTTGAGGGGAGGGACCGAGGGTGGGGGTTGGCCACAAGCGCAAGGCTCAAGGGACTCGTCCCGGCAAAGCCCCGGCCCCACGCAAAAAAATCGCCGCATCCATGGCGCCCTTGCCCTCGCGCTGCACCTGCGTCAGCCGCACTGCACCGTCGCCACAGGCAATCGTAAGATCATCGCCAATGGTTCCCGGCGGGCCGTTCCCGGCCACGAGGGTCGAGCGCAACGCCTTCACCCGCGTCACCGCGCCGCCAAGCTCCAGCTCGAACCACGCGCCCGGGAACGGCGACATGCCGCGGATGAGATTGTGCACCTCGGCGGCAGGTCGCGACCAGTCGATCCGCGCCTCGGCTTTCTCGATTTTCTTGGCGTAGGTCACGCCCGCTTCATTCTGCGGCGTGAAGTTCAACGAGCCGCGATCGATCGCAGCGAGGGCACGGCCCATCAGATCCGCCCCCACCAGCATCATCCGGTCGTGCAATTCGCCGCTCGTCATGTCGGCGCCGATCGGCATCTCGTCGATGAGACCGACCGGGCCGGTATCGAGCCCTTCATCCATTTGCATCACCATGACGCCAGTGCGTGCATCACCTGCCAGCACAGCACGCTGGATCGGTGCCGCGCCACGCCAGCGCGGCAGCAGCGAACCGTGGAGATTTAGGCAGCCGAGCCGCGGCGCGTCGAGGATCGGCTTGGGCAGGATCAGCCCGTAGGCCACCACCACACCCAGATCGGCACCCAGCGCATCGAACGCGAACTGCTCGGCTTCCTGCCGCAGCGTTTTTGGCGTCAACACGGGAATGCCGAAGCCTTCGGCCGCCACATGGACCGGCGACTTCCGCTCCGCCTGTCCGCGTCCCGCCGGCTTGGGCGCACGCGTATAGACCGCAACCACTTCATGGCCGGATGAGACGATTTCGGTGAGGGTGGGCACCGCAAATTCCGGCGTGCCCATGAAGATGATGCGCATTCGGGTGTCCTCTGCGCTCTGGCTTTCTGTACTCTGGACAATCGATCCCAAGAGGGCTCGATGTCCAACCGGACTAGCTCGCCTTCTTTGCGAGCTTCTCCGCCTTCTGGAACTTCTTGGTCACCATGGCGCGCTTGAGGCGCGACAGATGGTCGATATAGAGCACGCCGTCGAGGTGATCGAGCTCATGCTGGACGCAGATCGCCAGCCGCTCCTTGGTCTCCTTGGTGACGCTTTTGCCGTCGAGATCGGTGTACTTCACCGTCACTTCGGCCGGGCGCTCGACATCGTAATAGAGCTCGGGGATCGACAGGCACCCCTCCTCGGTCGTCACCGTATCTTCCGAATATTTGACGATCTCGGGATTGATCATGACGATCGGCTCGGGCGGCTCGCCATCCTTGGCGAGGTCCATCACCACGATGCGCTTCATCTCGCCGATCTGCGTCGCAGCGAGGCCGATGCCGGGCGCCGCATACATCGTTTCGAGCATGTCGGCAGCCAGACTCTTGATCGAGGCGTCGATGGTTTCGATCTCGTCGGCAACCTTGCGCAGGCGCGGATCGGGCAGCACAAGGATTTCGCGTTTAGCCATCGGAAAACTCGCGGGAGAACGGGGGTTTGATGGGTCCAATATGGTATTTGCCGGCTCCGGGTCAACCGTGGAACAAATTGGCAACCGAATCGGATAGGCTCGCGGCCATGGACAAAGTTCTGTTTTCGCTTGGCGACACGCCGATCACGCTGGAGATCGCGCTCTATGCGGGTGCCGGGCTGTTCGCGGCCCTCCTGGTCGCGGTGCTGGTGATTTCGATCCGGACCGGCCGGGCGCGGGCGGCAGAGGCCGAAGCGGCCCGCCTCAAGACTGTCGACGCGGAGAAGACGCTGGCGCATCTGTTGCAGGTGCAGGGCGAAATGACCGGCCGCATGCAGACCATGGCCGAGATTTTCGGCTCGCGCACCTCCGACCTTGCCCGGCTCGTCAATGAGCGGCTCGACGCGCAGGGCCAGCGCGTCGGCCAGGCCATCGAGGACACCAACAAAAAGAGCGAGGAATCGCTCGGCAAGCTCAATGAGCGTCTCGCGGTGATCGACCGGGCGCAGGCCAATATCACCATGCTGTCGAAAGACGTGGTGAGCCTACAGTCGATCCTCTCCAACAAGCAATCGCGCGGCGCTTTCGGGCAGGGACGGATGGAGGCGATCGTCGGCGACGGCCTCGCCATGGGCAGCTACCAGTTCCAATTCACGCTCAGCAACAATTCGCGGCCCGATTGCGTGATCTTCATGCCGAATGGTGCGCCGCCGCTAGTGATCGACGCTAAGTTTCCGCTCGAAAGCTGGCAGCGTTTCTCGGCGGCCCCGAGCGATGCCGACGCGCAAGTGGCCAAGCTCGGCTTCAAGCAAGACATGCAGGTGCATATCCGCGCCATCTCGGAGAAATATCTCATCGCTGGCGAGACGCAGGATACTGCCTTCCTGTTCGTCCCCTCGGAATCGATCTTTGCCGATATTCACGAGCATTTCGACGACGTGGTGCAGCGCGCCAACCGGGCCCGCGTGGTCATCGTCTCGCCGTCGCTGCTAATGCTGTCGATCCAGGTGGTACAGGCGCTGTTGCGCGATGTGCGGATGCGCGAGGAAGCCCACAAAATCCAGAAGGAAGTGCGCGAACTGCTGGACGATGTCGGCCGCCTCAAGGACCGCGTCGTTGGCCTCCAAAAGCATTTCAACCAGGCCAATACCGATATCGGCGATATCCTCACCTCGACCGCCAAGATCGTGCGGCGCGGCCAGAAAATCGACGAACTCGATCTCGATGAATCGCACGAAGCAACCGCGCAACTGGTCCCGGTGAAGGCATCGGGCGGCGGGCTTTTTTAGATCGCGGTTGGCTGATCGGTCCGACTTCGGACTGATCAGACAGAGCTCAAGAAAGACAGCCGTCAGGCCTTTGTCAATTCACTGCCCGATTTGAGCGCCGTGCCACCGTTAACCTGCCGCACAAGGTAGGCGGGCTTGTCATCGCTGGCGTTGCGGATGATCGCCTTGCCCTTGATCACACGCCGCACCCGGCTGGTGAATTTCTGCGCCACGATACCCTCCGCCGTGTGGGCGCCCCACTTCCAGCTAACGTGATCGCCGCGCTTCAAATCATTGGCCATCTGCCTACTCCATCCGACAAAACGAAACCGATTGGCACCGTGCCGCGTTCCACCTGAACCGCCAACGCGGACCAGGAGCATGTGATGAGTAGTGCCCACCCCGGACGTATCCTCTCGCAGGACCTAAATACTCCCGACGGCAGCGGCGAAATGCTGACGGCGTCGCCGGTCAGTCAGGCTGAAATCGAAGAGCTGCTCTATGGCAACGACCGGCCCGCCGGCGAGCGCATCGAACGCCTGGCCGAGATCGCCGAAAGCCTGCGCCAGAGCGAGCCCGCCGATTTCGGCGATGGCGATCCCGCTGCGCTTGTCACGGAAATCGAAAACGCCATCGCTCGTCTCACCGGCGCCATGGATCGCGATCCCGATGTGGTCTTCGACGGCCCGACCATGGACGACGATCCGCTCAACCATCGCGAAACGCTGTCGCCTGATTCCGATGAGCTCGAAGAAATCGAGGAAGACGATCAAGCCTCACTGACCGACAATGCCGAGCCGCTTGAGGACAAGGTGCTCGATCCGGCGGAATGGAGCGACGATGACGGCTTCGACCCGGCGCGCGGCGTGCAGTAAGCTTACATATCTGTGCGGGCTTTGAGCGCCTGGCTCAACGTGCCCTCATCGAGATAGTCGAGTTCGCCACCAACAGGCACCCCATGTGCCAGGCGCGTGATCCTGATGCCGGTATCATGCAGCCGATCGGTGATGTAATGCGCCGTGGTCTGCCCCTCAACCGTAGCATTCACTGCCAGCACGATCTCGTTGAACTCATGCGCACGCCCGATCAGCGCATCGATCGACAGATCGTCGGGGCCAACGCCGTCGAGCGGCGACAGCACCCCACCCAGAACATGGTACCTTACCGCGCCGACGCCGGCCCGCTCCAGCGCCCAGAGGTCGGCAACATCCTCGACGACGATTAATATGCCGCTGCTGCGGCGCTGGTCTGAACAGATGCCGCAGGGCGAGCGCGTATCGACATTGCCGCAGACCTCGCAGACCTTCACGGTTTCCACCGCGCGATCCAGCGCCCCGGCCAGCGGGATCATCAGCGAATCCTTCTTCTTGATCAGCTGCAACACCGCCCGCCGCGCCGACCGCGGCCCGAGCCCCGGCAGGCGCGCCAGCAGCTGGATCAGCTGCTCGATTTCCGGTCCGGCGGCCATACTAGAACGGCAGTTTC
>JBDSHC010000122.1:0-39363 GCA_039918675.1 Devosia sp. | reverse complement strand
CGAGGCTTCGCCTCTAGCTGCACTACCCTCCCCGCGACGGGGGAGGGTGGAGAAGTTTCAGATCGCCACTACGACTGAGCCGCGTTTGCGCTTGGTGTCCACGTAGGCGTGCGCTTCGCTGATCTGTTCGAGCGGATAGGTGCGGTCGATCACCGGGGCTATGGCGTCGTCGGCGATGAGGTCGTTGATCGCGAGCATCATGGCCTGGGTGGGGTTGAAGCTGCCGGTGACGATGCGGCGACCGTCCTTGAAAGGCGACAGCATGGCGAGGATGTCGGCGCCGCTCATCACCACATTGAGGAAGGCGCCGCCGCGCTTGAGGAGCGGCTTGGCGCGGTTGAAGTCGATGGCGCCAACCGTGTCCATGACGGCGTCAAAAGGGCCCGAGCGCAGATAATCCTCGCTGGTATAGTCGATGATGCGGTCGGCGCCGAGGGCGCGGACGAGTTCCGCGTTGCGGCCCGAGCAGACGGCGGTGACGACAGCGCCCAAGTGTTTGGCGAGTTGCAGGCTATAGGCGCCGACGCAGCCGGAGGCGCCAATGATCAGCAGCGACTGGCCGGGAGTGATCTTTGCGCCGCGCAGGAAATACATGGCCGTGGTGACGCCGAAAGTCAGCGACGCCGCGTCATTGTCGCTGAGGCCTTGCGGGATTTTCGCCACGGCGCCGGTCTCGGCGATGGTGATGTATTCTGCATAGCATTTGTCGCCGCCGCCATAGACGCGGTCGCCCGGCTTGAAGCGTGTGACGCCGGTGCCGATTGCTTCCACTTCGCCGGCGAACTCGTAGCCTAGAATCTGGTTCTTAGGCGCCGGCCAGCCGAGCATGAAGCGGGCGGGGATCTTGAACGGACCGGGTATGTCGAAGGCGCGGAGGCGTGCATCGCCGGAGGTGACCGAACTGGCGCGAACGCGGATCAGCAGCTCGCCCGGCTTCGGCTCAGGCTTGGGCAAATCAGTCAGGCGCAGCACTTCGGGCCCGCCATAGGTGTCGTAGATCGCGGCTTTCATGATTTCAGTCCTTTGGGGTTCCGGCCTTCCACTGGAAGACCTGGCCGATCTCCACGCCGAAGGCTTCCGCGATGCGGAAGGCGGCTTCGAGCGAGGGCGAGTATTTGTTTTGTTCGATCGCGGCGATTGTCTGCCGGGTCATGCCGATGCGGTCGGCGAGTTGCTGCTGCGTCATCTCATCGGCGTCGAAGCGCAGCCGCCGGATTGTGTTCGAGATGGGAGGAGGGGCCGCCATCAGTTCATCATCCGATGGCCGACGATGTGGACGAGCTCGTGGATCGTCTGGCTGAAGACGACAATCAGCAACACCACATTGGCGGCGACGATGCCGATGATGGCCACCGGCGCGTCAGCATAGACCGCCGCGACATTGGTCGCCGCCCAGGGCGAGAACGCCGCAACGCCCACCGCCAGCCATTCGAGCAGACGCCCCCCGATGGCATTGGCGCGGGCATCTATCGCCCGCTCCGCCTCATCGAGATCGCCGCCGAACTGATGCTTGCCGAGATAGGCGGAGAGCAGGTTGAGCCCCAGCAGAGTGACCACGGTAATGGCCATGCAGATCAGAAAGCGCCGAAGCACATCGTCACTGTCGAGCGTCAGCGCCCAATAGGACTGCCAGACAGAGAAAAAGTAATAGCCCCAGACCGGCAGGGTGGTCAGCACCGCAATCCACGCGGCCTTTTCGCGAAACGACATCAGACGCTCCAATGCAAAATGTGTTGGGCGTGATATCGATTATGTTTGTCGTTATGTCAAGGATTTTTGACAAAGTGTGAAAAATTCTAACGGTGCGTTCCGCCGTGCATCACTCACTTCGCAGCCAGTCAGGGTTGAAATGGGGGCCCAACCGCACTCTCCGCTGGGTGGCCGGGTCAAGTGCGGCGGTGACGGTTGGGAGATTGAGCGCCGGTCTTGCAGTCGGGTAGCCCCGAAATGAGAAAGGCCTCGCTCGAGGGGATGAGCGAGGCCTTCGGGTCGTCGGCCGAAGCAGACGACCGTGGAGAGGCGGCCCGAAGAGGAGGAGGGAGGCCGCAATCTCGTGAGGTGGTTATGCGGTCCCGCGGCGAGTCCAACAAACGCTGACTCGGAAGGTGACCCATGCAGAAAACAGGGGGCCCAGCGTCTGGGCAAAAAAAGAGGCTCCATCCGAAGATGGAGCCTTATGAAAGTGGTGGCAGCCGGACGAGGGAGGAGGAAACGCCGTCTGCCGTTTGGACCCGACCAAGGGAGGAGGATTTGGCCGTGCCCGGTGTCGGGGAGAAGCGGGACCGCGGGAGGAGGATGCGGTGCGGCGTCTCAGCGACAGGTTGAATATGTGACCGGAAGGGGATTCCAGCAATGTGGGTGCTGACATGTCAGCCATGCACTGTGTGCAAGGAAGGTCAGCCCCTTTGACCCATTTGCTGAGGCACGTTCCTCAGGTTGCGCAAGGGCTTGGAAACAATAAGGCCCTGCTCGAGGGGAGAGCAGGGCCAAAGTGTACAGGGGCCGAAACCGGCACCTGACAAGGGTGACACCGCGAGCGAGGAGGGGATGTGCCCGCAAATGTCGCCATGGATGTAACTCCAGCGGGCATCTGGCTCAATCATGACCGCCGCATGTCAGCCACGCGGCGGGCGCATGCCGTTATGTTCGCGCTGGACCGAGCGGCTCCGCGCGCACTCAACGGCCGCAGCCGTTCGTCCAACAGCGCTAGAGCCAACCTTTTCGCTTGAAGAAGAGATAGGGCAGGATTGCCGAGAGGATCATCAGGCCGAGCGCGAAGGGGTAGCCGATTGGCCAGCTGAGTTCCGGCATCACCGAGAAGTTCATGCCATATATCGAGGCCACCAGCGTCGGCGGCAGGAACACCACGGCAGCGACCGAGAAGATCTTGATGATCTTGTTCTGCTCTAGATTGATCAGCCCGAGCGTGGCATCGAGCAGGAAGGTGATCTTCGAGTTGAGGAAGGCCGCGTGATCGGCGAGCGCGGCGCAGTCGCGCTGCAGCACCTTCAATTCCTGGCGCAGTCGCGCTGCAGCACCTTCAATTCCTGGCGCAGTTCCTTGGCAAATTTCGGATCGCCGGTTTCAAGGGTCTGGTGGAAGCTCGCGAGTCTCGAGATCGAGACAAGGCTCTCCCGGGCGAGCGTCAGGATGTCGCCCTTCATGCCAATTCGTTCGATGATCTGCTGCAGATCGCGCGCCTTGGTGGTGACATTGCGCGTCTTGTTGCGGAACACTTCGCGCGAAATCTGGTCGATCTCGTCGCCCGTGGTTTCGAGCAATTGCGCCAGCCGGTCGATGATCGCCTCGAGGAGGCCAAGCATGACCTTTTCGCCCGAGGTGAAATGGTTGCCGGTGGGGCGGGTGCAGAGCCGTTCGAACAGCCGGAACGGTTTGGGGTCGGCGTAACGCACCGTCACCAGCTGGTTATTGCGCAGGACGAAGGTGATCGGCGTCTTCTGTGGCTCGTCGGTGTCGGAATTGAACAGCGCCGTGATGGTCATGAACTCGGCGCCCTCCTCATTGTAGAGGCGGGCGGACGGTTCGATGTCGTCCATCTCGGCGCGGGTCGGGATATCGATGCCGAGGCAGGATTCGACGAACTGGTCCTCCTCCTTGGTGGGGTTGGTGAGGTTGTACCAGACGGCCTGCGCGGCGAGCGGCGTTTCGGCGGCGGTATCGATGTCGGTTGGCACCAGGCGATCGTCCTGGCGGATATAAGCACGCAGCATATTGGGCTCCTTAGTCGTGCACCGGCGTGGCCGGCGCTGAGCCCAAAGGGGTCAGCCCGGCGAGTTCGAAGATCGACTTCGACTGTCGGGGTTCATGCGTCCTGTCCTTGGCTGGGCCCTGCGATCGCAGGACATCGCTGTCGTGCGCCCGAGGCCGGGCGCGGTCAATCGGAAAATGGTTTCAGAGCCCTGCGAAGGCGTCCAGCAGCTGCGCCTTGAGGTCGCTGCCGCCGGCGTAGGCGATGTTGTCGATGCGCCAGAACCCGGTGGCATAGTCGGGCATGTCAATCTTCTTGAGCAACAGCGTGTCGGTGTAATTGGCGTCGGGCTGATCGGGGAAGCCGTAGCTGATCTCGACCTTGGCATCGGTCTTCATCAGCGTGACGAGGCCAACGGTGCAGTCCGGCGCGTAGTCGGTCCAGGTGCCCCACGGAATGCCATCGCCGAGCGGCGGCTTCTCGCCCGGATTTGCCTTCTCCCACGAATCGTCCTTGGCCCAGGCATCGGTGATGGCGGCAGTCAGTTCGGGGGTGAGGATGCCGTCGACAACGGCCTCGTCATTACCGGTGCGGGACAGGCAGAAAATCTGGCCAAGCTGCTCGGGCTTGAGGGTCGCCATGGTGTCGTCCGCGGCGGCGGGAAGCGTAGCGAGAGAAATGGCGACAGCGGTGGTTGCTAGAAGAATGCGCATTGATGGCCCCGTGGATGAGTACCCCCTTTGGGGCCGACTACTGAACTGAGGATGAACTGGGGAAGCCAAGAATATCGAGGCCAGATGTTTGAAGCACCACAACCTGGCGCTGCGCATTCCTCGCCAGCCGGATGGCCGCCTCATCATTGTCGCGACCCTGCCGAGTACCCGATGGAGTGAACTGGTTTAGTACCGATTCAAGCTCCTTCAGTGTTGCGTCCGCAGATACGAATGCAGTTTGGTAGATTTGCATTGCAGCGGGGATGCGACTGCCCAAAGCGAGAGAGCTCTGCAGACAGTTCAGCGACGCTGCGAGGATTTTGACTCGATTTCGCCCCCGACCGCCGAAATCATCCTGCAACGCGCCTGGTCGTCGAAGAAATGCTGCAACCTCCTTGGCGCGGTCGCATGCGGCGAGGCGCGTGTAAGAGGGCTCAATCTCACTCAAAATACCGTTGACCACATACTCCATCTGCGATCGCCTGGCATTCTGAAGAGCAAACAGTGCGTCCCGATCCTGTTTCAAGAGATCAGGAGTAAAAAGGTCCTGGTCCTTGCTGATACGCTCATCCAGGAACACGCTGGCCCGCTCCATTTCTTTGTCGCGGTCGACGAAGAAATCGATACTTGCCAGATGTGAGGAGCTCAGAAGGAAGAACGACACGACCGTAATGTCGAGCGCGGTGATGTCCGACGGGTTGGCGGTGAAGCGGTCGATCACCTGCCGCGTCGCCACGCGCGCTCTCTGGTTGAGCATTGCGAGCTTGCTGGGATCTTTGCCCAGCATCTCTCCGCCGTTTCGAACGAGCCAAACGCGGTCGCTGGGGCTCACGTCGCTGTTGACCATCGCGACCGCGACCTCGCGCAGATCATTGTCCCATTTATAGGGCACGTTGAGCGACACTTCGAAGGCCGCGAAGTCGCGATCGTCGGCATTGGCAGTTAGGGTTAGGCGAAGCATCCCCGCCTTCATCATCTCGACATCGACGCGCGCCTGATCGTGGGGATCGATGACTGCGCCATCGTTGCTCGCCCAGCTGAACTGCGTGGCTTGTCCGGGTGCTATGGTACGCGCTTCGAGTGAAGCTCCTGCAGCCGGCACAGAACAGGCGACCAAACCCGTGATTAGCAGAAGCGTGTTAAGCGAGCCTCGGCTCATTTGAAATGCCCAGCAGTTTGAGGACGTAGATGATCTGGAAGGTCAGGATGGCTGTGAACACGACCTTCGTGGTGTCAAAGATCGTCTCCCCTGTGAGACGTTTGACCATCGGCT
The DNA here is from genome assembly GCA_039918675.1 of Devosia sp. Classification (GTDB taxonomy): domain Bacteria; phylum Pseudomonadota; class Alphaproteobacteria; order Rhizobiales; family Devosiaceae; genus Devosia_A. The sequence goes on along the minus strand of JBDSHC010000122.1, from coordinate 33,668 downwards.
GGTCTGCCACATAGAGAAACACGACCACCACAGAGCAGAGCGCGGACACCGCCAGTACAATCAGTGATGCTTTTCCAAGAAGGCTCCGTTGCCTCGTTATCTTCGGCCGTTTGCCTGTGAAATCGACCCTGTAGCAGACGATCCCCATCACCGTGGGGATGACCGCCGCTACGATTGCACCAAACTGTATGAGTGCATTGTCCACCGGCGAGGCAAGCAGAGGCAGCAATGAAGCGCTCGCTATCTCCGCCTGATCTGCCCAACAGCCAGGCTCGCCACATTTCAGATGGCTTGCGCCGACGAGTATCAGCATTATTGGCGATGGCAGGCTTACGCAGAAGAAGACGAGACCCAGCACCCCGCTGAAGATCCACAGACGCAAGTGATCCTTATACAGAAATTGCAATGCAGCCCCCAGATCCTCGGCCAAAATCTATCTGGAATGCTAGTAGACTGTCAAAAGCAGGTCGGCACGGTACCACAGAATTACGGGAGCGGCTGGCCGAGCGCCTTGGCGGTTGCGACGATCCAGTCGCGCCAGCGGGCGATACTGACGTAATGCGCCGAGCCGCGGCAGTAATCGTTGACGTTGCGGGGCGACGAGACGCCGATCAGGACGCCCGCGAGCGACAGCGATTTGCCATTGAGCGTGAAGGCCGGGCCACCGGAATCGCCAGTACACATGCCGGCACCACCCGTCTGGTCGGCAATCAGCGCTGCACCTTTGCTCGCCAGCGAGGTCCGCGCGGCGCGAAGCGAGCGGTCGAAGCCGAGCTGGGTCTTGCCCGATGCGGCCTTGCGCAGGTCCGACGTCGCGCCGTAGCCGGCGATGCCCACCGCGCCGGTGCCATTGCCCTGGGTAAGGCCCATGAAACGCGTGCCGGCCGGAGCAGGGGCATCGAGGACGATGAGCGCGATGTCGTCGGGGTTATTGTAGGGGTAGGTGCCCTTGCTCTCCGCAGTCGGCTTAGCGCGCGACACCGATTTCACGCCGCGCAGCCGCTCTTCGGGCACATCGACCAGCGACACGTCGAAGATCAATCGCAGGCCGCCCGCGCCGCCATCGGTGCAATGGGCTGCCGTCAGCATCAGCCGCGGACTAAGCGCGATGGCGGTGCAAAGATGAACGCCGGTCGAGTCCTGGGAGAGAAGCGCAGCGACGCTTTTCGCGACGACGTCGACCGGGACCACGGTCTTGCCGCCAAACACCGCCGGTGCCGGGCTTGCCGACAGGCCCAGCGCGAGCAGTGCGGCGGCGATCGGCCGGATCAGAATTGCCACTCGCGAGCTTTGGTGACGAGGAAGTCGCGGAACACGCCGACACGCTTGGAATTCTTGAGCGCCGGCGGATAGACGAAATAGGCCTCATAGGCCGGCAGCTCGACGCCGGTGAGCACACGCTTCAGCTTGGTCTCCGTCTCGGTCACATAGTCGGGCAGCATGGCGATCCCGATGCCGGCGCGGCAGGCCTGCATCATGCCGTAGATGGCGTTGACCTTCATCGTCGAACGGCGCGGCGAGGAATCGGCGCGGCCCAGTCGCTCGATATAGTTGATGTCGCCCAGATGCTGCGGCACCGGCTCACCGAAGGTGATGATACGGTGCTTGTCGAGGTCTTCGAGCGTGCTCGGCTCGCCATTCTCGGCGAGATAATCGAGCGACACGTAGAAATGGTTGTGCACCGTGAACAGCTTTCGCTGGATCATCTCGGACTGGTTCGGGCGGTGCAGGCGGATGGCGACGTCGGCCTCGCGCATCGCCAGATCGAGCTCGGAATCGTTGAGTTTGATCTCGATCTGGATATCCGGATAGAGCATCAGGAATTCGTGGATGCGGCTCGACAGCCAGGTCGAGCCGATGCCGACGGTCGTCGTCACCAACAGCTGCCCGGTGGGCACGTCCTGGCTCTCCGACATCTGGGTTTCCACCTGCTGCAGTTCGGCCTGCATGCGGTGGGCGGTGCGGAACAATTGCTCGCCCACTTCGGTGAGGACGAGGCCGCGGGCGTGGCGGATGAACAGCTTCAGCCCGAGATCTTCCTCAAGCGCCGAAATCTGCCGCGAAACGGCAGACTGGCTCATGTTCAGCTTCTCGGCGGCGTGGGTGAAGCTCCCGGACTCCGCGGCGGTGTGGAAGATCCTGAGCTTGTCCCAATCGAGCATGGCTATTCTGCCGCTTCGGCGAGGCGTTCCTCGGCGAGGAAGCGTTCGGCCTCGAGCGCGGCCATGCAGCCCATGCCGGCGGCGGTCACCGCCTGACGGAAGACGTCGTCGGTGACGTCGCCCGCGGCGTAAACGCCCGGCACGTTGGTCTGGGTGGTGCCCGGCTTCACATGCAGATAACCGCCGGCTTTCATGTCGAGCTTGCCGGCGAAGATCGAGGTGGCCGGGGTGTGGCCGATGGCGATGAAGATGCCGTCGACATCGACAGCCTGCGTTTCGCCGGTGACGAGGTTACGCAGAACGGCACCTGTAACCGAGGGCGGCATCTGGCTGCCGGTGATGTCGGCGAGCTCGGTGTTCCAGACCACTTCGATCTTGGGATGCTTGAACAGGCGATCCTGCAGGATGCGCTCGGCGCGGAACTCGCTGCGGCGGTGGACGACGGTGACCTTGCTGGCGAAATTGGTGAGGAACAGCGCTTCCTCGACCGCGGTGTTTCCGCCGCCGATCACCAGCACATGCTTCTCACGATAAAAGAAGCCGTCGCAAGTGGCGCAGGCGGAGACACCGAAGCCCTGGAATTTCTGCTCGGATGGGAGGCCCAGCCAGCGCGCCTGTGCGCCGGTCGCGACGATCACCGAATCCGCGGTGAAGATCGTGCCACTGTCGCCGGTCAGCTTGAACGGGCGGCTGCCGAAATCGACGTTGACGATGAGGTCGTTGATGATCTTCGTGCCGACATGCTCGGCCTGCGCCTTCATCTGCTCCATGAGCCATGGGCCCTGGATGACGTCCGCGAAGCCGGGGTAGTTTTCGACGTCGGTGGTGATGGTCAGCTGGCCGCCCGGCTGGATGCCATTGATCATCACCGGCTCGAGCATTGCGCGGGCCGCATAGATAGCCGCGGTATATCCGGCCGGCCCCGACCCGATAATCACAACCTTGGAATGCATCAGAAAATCCCTCTTATGGGACGCATATGTAGTGCCGACAGCGCATTGCTTTCAAGCCGGTGAACCCCGCAAAGCCCCGGATTGTCGGCGAACTCACCGAAATGTCACAACGCGTGATAGTTTGCTCAAACAATGAGCATGGTTGGAACAGGAATGTCGATGGACGTCAGGTTCATAGCCGAACGAGCTATGCGTCAGCGAGGCTGACGGGCGTCATCACACGTATTTGAGCTCGAGGATCTCGTAGTTCCGCGATCCGCCGGGGGCGGCGACTTCGAAGCTGTCGCCCTTGGATTTGCCGATCATGGCGCGGGCGATGGGCGAAGAGATCGAGATGCGGCCTTTGCTGGCATCCGCCTCGGCATCGCCGACGATCTGGTATTTCTGCTCCTTTTCGGTGGCCTCATCGACGATCTTGACCGTCGCGCCGAATTTGACCGTGGTGCCGCTCAGTTTGGAAATGTCGATGATTTCGGCGAGCGCCAGCAGCGCCTCAAGCTCCTTGATGCGGCCTTCGTTCAGGCTCTGCTGCTCCTTGGCGGCATGATACTCGGCATTTTCACTGAGATCGCCATGGGCGCGGGCCTCGGAAATGTCGCGGACGATGCGCGGGCGCTCTTCGGACGTGCGATGGCGATATTCTTCGCTCAAAGCGACGTGCCCGGAGGGCGTCATTGGTATTTTGTCCATCGTCGTCTCCTCTCCCAACAGTCAAAAACCGGCTCGACGCCTCGCTGGCGTTCGGCGAACTGGAATTTGAGGGAATACGGGCAAACTGCCCGTCCAGTGCGCCGCGGTCAAGCGGCAGGCGCGGCGGGATCGAAACCCCGCCGCTGCAGCTCGATCACGCTTTGACGGCGGCCCAGGCGGCGTCGCCGAAGATTTCGGTGGCGCGCTTGGCCGCAACACGGGCCCGGCCAGTGGTCGCCAGGCGCAGGAAGTTATAGGCCGGCCCGAGAATGAGCGAATGGGCGGCGGGCCACGGGAGATCCTTGACCTTCCTGGCTTTGACGAACTTCGAATAGCTGGTCGATGCCGAACCCTGACCCTCGGCAAGGGTATCGGCGATGGCCGCAAATTCTGGGGCGGTGACCGCGAGGGTGCGGATTTCGTCCATAAAGCGGAACAGTTCGGGGTTCTTGAGGCCCCAACTCACGAGACCTCCGGCCGAGGCCTTGATCACGGCTTCTGGGGCGTCGCTCGAGGCCTGCGACTCGCCGGACCAGCCGGCGACGGCGTCTTCGAGCAGCGCCATGGCCAGCGCGCCCTTGCCATCGAAGAAGTGGTAGATCGACCCGGTCGTGGCGCCAGAAGCCTCGCGAATGTCGTTAATCGTGGTGGCGATATAGCCCTTTTCGAGGAAGCAGCTGAGGGCCGCATCGAGGATTGATTCGCGACGCTCGTCACCGGTCAAACGCTTGCGGGGCTTTACTTTTTTTGCAGCGGCACGGGCCATCTGATTCCCTTTCCTAAAAGATTTCTCTGGAACTTTCTTCCAGCATGAACTAGAGCGATATTCTAGTGAAGCGTTTTGTTTCAGTTGTGGACAGGCTGGAGATAGCGATGGCGGGCGATGATGACAAGGTGAAGGCGGCACGGCTTCCGTTTGCCGCCTCGAAGCGGGGGACCAGCAGGGGCTGCTCGGGCTTTGCGCTCACAATGTGGTTCAAATTGAGCACCCTAACCATTTGAAACCAAAGGGAGATCGTCTGGCGCTCGCGACGATGACTGCCGATTTCGCAAAGGGCAGGCGATGCCTAAAAGCAAGCATTTGAGGTTGTGGAGCTGTTCCGGCGGGCAATACGGTGGCTCTGCAGGTGAGGTGGACGGGTGTGGTCGCGGTGCAGGGCGGAGCCCTTCAGCCGGGTGATAGCATGGTATGCGAGAGCGCGATCTTCCTGCGATTTCAGCGCGATAACATCGCCGAGCAGCACAGATTACGACGCCGAGAGCGTGAGACACCGAGATTACCACCTTCACAGGCGTCATCCCCGGGCTTGACCGGGGACGCAGCCGAACCCTTTCGTTGGGTAGCCGGGTCAGGCCCGGCATGACCGCTTTAGACTAAGGACCAATCGGCGAGCCCAAAGGAAAAGGCGTGGCCCGCCGGAGCTACGCCTTCCTGATCCTGTCGTCCCCTAGGTGCGGTGGTCAGCCCGCAGTGGTGAGATTGTCGGCGGCGGACTTCCCGGTCCGCTTGTCCTTGACGATCTCGTAGTTGACCTTCTGGCCCTCATCGAGGCCGTTGAGGCCCGAGCGCTGAACAGCCGAAATGTGCACGAAAACGTCCGCCCCACCTTCATCGGGTTGAATGAAGCCGTAGCCCTTCTGCCCGTTGAACCATTTAACAGTGCCGGTAGCCATATAAGTCCCTCTCGCAGTCTGCCGTGACGGGCCCCCAACCAGAGGCGACCTCGCCCATCGAATTCCGTGGAGTGACGTCAGCAGGCGCGATTAGGCTTCGCCAGGCACGAACAGTCGGCCGCAATATTCGACAACAAAGTTCTAGCTTGAAAAGTTAACGGACACAATATGTCGCAGCTCAACAGAAAACCCCGCGCGGGCACAGGGCCTTACGGAGGAGGGTTGTTGATTCAACTGCGACGCGTTCGGGTTCGGGAAGAACCCTTTACCCGTTGCGCGAGCCACTCGCGGCCGACGCATTGGGGGGAAGAGAATTTGACGTTTACGTCAATCGTGGCGCAGCGTCCAGTCAACTCCTGCCGCCAATCCTCATTGATTCCGTGAAGGCCGAATGACCCCCATCCGCGACGATTTCCGCTCCGACACCGTAACCCGCCCAAGCTCCGGAATGCGCCAGGCAATGGCCGATGCCGAGGTGGGCGACGACGTGTTCGGCGACGATCCGACCGTGGCGCGGCTTGAGGCGGTGCTGGCCGAGCGGCTGGGGAAGTCGGCAGCCGTGTTCATGACATCCGGTACGCAGTCGAATTTGTGCGGGCTGATGGCGCATTGCGGCCGGGGCGACGGCTACATTGCGGGCATGGACGCGCATTGCTACGCCCACGAGCAAGGGGGGGCGGCCTGGATCGGCAGTCTCCAGCCGCAGCCGATCGTCCATCAGGCCGACGGCACTCTGGCGCTGGCTGATATCGAAGCGGCGATCGGGACGGATCGGGACCCGCATGTCGCGCATACGACGCTGTTGGCGCTGGAGAATACGTTTGGTGGCCGGGTGATGCCGCAGAGCTGGATCGCCGAAGCTACGGATCTGGCGCGGCGGCACGGTTTGGGGACGCATCTCGATGGCGCGCGCGTGTTCAATGCCGCCGTGGCCAGCAATGTCGATGTTGCGGAGATCGCCAGGCCGTTCGACACTGTCAGCGTTTGCCTTAGCAAGGGCCTCGGGGCGCCGATCGGCTCGGTTTTGACTGGCGAGGTGGCGTTGATCGCCAAGGCGCGCCGCTTGCGCAAGGCGCTGGGTGGCGGGCTGCGGCAGGTGGGCATTCTCGCAGCTGCGGGGCTTTACGCGCTGGAGCACAATGTCGTGCGGCTAGTTGAGGATCATGACAATGCCAGGCGGCTGGCGGAGGGTTTCGGCCGGATCGAGGGTCTGACGGTCGAGCGACCGCAGACCAATATCGTGTGGGTCGCGGTCGCGACGGATCGCGCCAGGGGCTATGCCGACCATATGCAGGCCGCAGGGTTCGGTTTCACCGGCGGCTATGGCACCAGCCGACAGCGTTGGGTGACACATCTCGACGTTGATGGGGCTGCTGTCGACCGGGCCATCGCGGAAGCCGAGCGATTCTTCAGCCGGGCAGGGTAAGTTTCGCCCAGATCGGCAGATGGTCCGATGCTTCGCGCGACAGGGGCGAGTGGTGGACGCCGGTCTCCGCGATCGCGATGTCTTCGGTGACGATGATGCGGTCGAGCGAGAACACCGGCATCGAGGCGTGAAAACTCGGGCCGCATTGGGCGATGGTGTGGCGCTGTTCGAAGGCGCGGAGCACGCCGGCCTTGAGGCTCGGCTCGTTGAGGTCGCCCATCAGCACGGTGGGGAGGTTCGCCTCCAATGTGCGCAGTTCCGACACGATCGCCTCGGTCTGCAGCTGCCGCCATTTGCGGGTGAGGCCAAGATGCATGCCGACGATCCGCACACGCTGCCCGCCGCAATCGAGGTCGGCGACGGCGGCGCCGCGCGGCTCGAGATGCGGCAGCACCATCGGGCGGGCATCGAGGACATGGATCGATTTGCGCGCCAGGATGACATTGCCATGGTAGCCCAGACTCTGCGGCCGGCTCGAAAAGCGGATGGCGCGATAGCCGGTTTCGGCTTCGATGGTCGCGGGGTCGAGGGCGGTGACGCGCGAACCGAAGCGCCGGTCGACCTCCTGCAGCGCGATGATATCCGCATCGATCTCGACGAGGACCTTCAGCACCCGATCGGGCTTGCGCCGCCAGTCGAGACCGACGGCCTTGCGGATATTGTAGGACGCGACTTTGAGCTGCATGGATTGGGGAAACGGCGGGGAGGGTGGGCGGTTGCGCGTGAAGCTAGCATTGGCCGAGGGCAGACCAAAGCGCCTAGTCGCCGGCTTTCAACGCTTCGAGGATGAAGGCTATATCGGGTGGGAAGCCCGCAATGTAGCGATTGATCTCTGCGAGCTTCCCGTTTGTCATCTAGTGGCCCAGTGCGTTGCGGATGGCGATCTCGACTGGTGAGTAGTCGTTATCGACGCGATCGAGCTTGAGCGGAGTGGGCAGTTCCAGAGCCGGCTGGCCCATGAACTTCACCCGTTTGCCGCGATGCGGTTGGGCCGCATGCACGAGGAAGGGGTGGCATAGATAGACCGTGCCGGCCGCGCCGGTTGCGATGGCCTCGGGGAGATGTGCGGTCGAAGCGAAGCCGTCATGTGCGATCTCCCGCAGACTAAGGCCGGCCTCGCCAGCAGGCGCAAGCTGGCGTGCGATATCGAGATGCGAGCCAATTCGGATGCGCGTCGGTGCGTCATCCTCGCCGACGTTGGAGTAGAGGAAGAGCATCAACAGAGCTCGATCCTTGCTGAAAATATTCGCCTGCCAGGAGAGGAAGTCGTTCGGCCGCTCGCGCCAGCCATAGCTCACATCGATGTGCCACCCATCATCCCCCGGCGACTGCTCCGACGGGAAGCGGATGGGAATGGTGCCAACCGTATTGCGCGGCGTCCAGCGGCCCTCGCCGACAAGCTGGTCGAAGGCAGCATGGAGAGCAGGGGTGTTGATCGAGGCCACGAAGGGCGGGTCGCCGCGATGCGGGATGCGGATGACCGGCTTCGTCCAAGTGGCGGGGTTGTCCGGATCGCAGCCTGTCTCGCGCCAGAGGATGGCGCGGCACTCGTCGGCGATGTCTGTCGGGAAGGCATTGTCGATGCGCACGAAGCCATCGGTGACGAAGGAAGCGATCTGAGCCGGGCTCAGCGTTGCAGAATTGGGCATTGTTGATCTCGCATGAATTCAGTCCCGCACGCGGCAGGACGACAGGGTTCGGTCACGGCCGAGGGCCGGGCTCAGGCGAGCAGGAAAACCGAAGCAGTGTAGCGGATCATCATCATGGTGCGGGAAGCATAGCCAAGGAGATCGCGAGGTCAACCCGGACTTGCTTTTCGCAGCCACTGCGATAGGTGCTCGCCCGCCTCACGAGCTTTGTCCCTTGCGCCAGATTCAACATTCATCCGGTGACCTTGCCGTCGATCGCCGTGCGGCCTTTGCGGAGGCGATGGCGCTGGCGAACGATTTTACGGCAGCCGCGGAGGTGATGGCGGGGGCCGTGGAAGTTGCGCCGCATTGGGCTGCGGGGTGGCTGCTGCTCGGCGACTATCGCTCGGAAGCCGGCGATCGCGAGGGAGCCATGGCGGCGTATCGACAGGTCGAGGCGCTCGATGTCGATGGCAGCTTCGGTGCGGCGCTGAAGCTCGCCGCGCATGGCGGCGGGATGCTGCCTAAGGGCACCGACACGGCATATGTCGAAGCGCTGTTCGACGAATACGCCCCGCGGTTCGAGACGGAGCTGGTCGATGGGCTGGGTTATGGCGTGCCGGCCGTGCTTGGTCGGATGATCGGAGCTGCACTTTACGGGCGAACGGTTGAGCGCGCGGTCGACCTCGGCTGCGGCACCGGGCTCATGGGCCTCGAGATGCGACCGTTCTGCGCACGGCTCGAAGGCGTCGATCTGTCGTCGCGGATGCTGGCCGAGGCGCGGGAGAAGGGGTGCTACGATCGGCTGGTGCAAGCCGAGCTCGTGGAGTTCCTCGGCAGCGATGTGGGCCATATCGATTTGTTGGTCGCCGCCGATGTGCTAAATTACTGCGGACCCTTGCCTCCGGTGCTGAGCGCGGCCTTCGCGGCGTTGTCGCCCGGCGGGATGTTGTGTCTCTCGCTCGAGACCCACCCCGCCGCCGGAACGCTGTTACAGCGCCGGCAGCTTCGCTATGCGCACAATGCCGATGAGGCGCTCGCCGATTGCGCGGCAGCGGGATTCGAGATCACCACCAGCCTCGATCATCCCATTCGCAATGAGCGTGGCGTGCCGGTTGATGGCCTTCTAGTGCTGGTGCGGAAGCCGATCTAAACGCTACGCCGCCGGCGCGAAATAATCCTGCAGCGGCCGCACGGTGATCTGGCCGTCCTTGTAGCCGATGATCCCTTCCACCGCGGCGATGGCGCCGGGGATGGTTGTGTAATAGGGGATCTTGCCCATCAGCGCGGTGCGGCGGATGTCGCGGCTGTCGCTGATCGATTTCTGGCCCTCGGTCGTGTTGATCACGAGCTGCACGCCGCCATTCTTCATCGCGTCGACGATATGCGGGCGGCCTTCCGCGACCTTGTTGACCTTGGTCGCGACGATGCCGTTGTCGTGGAGGTAACGATAGGTGCCGGCGGTGGCGAGGATCTTGAAGCCGGCGGCTTCGAGGTCGCGCATGGCGTTGCGTACCAGAGGTTTGTCGTCGTCACGCACCGAGATGAACACGGTGCCTTCGCGCGGCACTTTGCTACCGGCGCCCATCTGCGATTTGGCGAAGGCCAGCGCATAGTCATAGTCGAGACCGATGACCTCGCCGGTCGACTTCATCTCGGGGCCGAGCACCGTATCGACGCCGGGGAAGCGGTTGAACGGGAACACGGCTTCCTTGATCGCGATATGCTTGAGCTTCTTTTCGACGAGGCCGAAGCTCGCCAGCGTTTCGCCGGCCATGATGCGCGAGGCGATCTTGGCGATGGGCTCGCCGATGACCTTGGCGACGAAGGGCACCGTGCGGCTGGCGCGCGGGTTCACTTCGAGGATGTAGATCACGCCGTCCTTGAGTGCGTATTGCACATTCATCAGGCCGCCGACCTTCAGCGACAGTGCAAGCTGTGTCGTCTGGCGCTTCAACTCGGCGATGATCTCGGGGCCCAGCGTCTGCGAGGGCAATGAGCAGGCGCTGTCGCCAGAATGGATGCCGGCTTCCTCGATGTGCTCCATGATACCGCAGACGAACACGTCGGTGCCGTCGCACAGGCAATCGACGTCGATTTCGATGGCGCGGCTCAGATAGGAGTCGAACAGCAGCGGGTTGTCGGAGAGGACCGAGTTGATCTGGCCGGTCTTGTCATTGGGGTAGCGCAGCAGGATATCGGGCGGCACCAGCGAGGTGAGCGTGCCCTGCACATAGTTTTCGAACTCGTTGGCGGCGCGAACGATCTGCATGGCGCGGCCGCCCAGCACGTAAGACGGGCGGATGACCAGCGGATAACCGATGCGCTCGGCAACGATCCGCGCCTGCTCGAGCGAATAGGCGATGCCGTTGCGCGGCTGAGTCAGCTCGAGCCGGTTGATGAGCTTTGAGAACAGATCGCGGTCTTCGGCGAGATCAATGCTGCCGGGCTGCGTACCGAGAATGCGCACGCCGGCCCTTTCGACCGCGTCGGCGAGATTGAGCGGGGTCTGGCCGCCGAACTGCACGATGACGCCGTGCAGCGTGCCGTTGGTCTTCTCGCGCTCGAGGATTTCGATCACGTCTTCTTCGGTCAGCGGCTCGAAATAGAGCCGGTCGGAGGTGTCGTAGTCGGTCGAAACGGTTTCGGGGTTGCAGTTGACCATGATGGTCTCGTAGCCCGCATCCGACAATGCAAAAGCGGCGTGGCAGCAGCAATAGTCGAACTCGATGCCCTGGCCGATACGGTTCGGACCGCCGCCGAGGATGACGATCTTCTTCTTGTCGCTCGGCCGCGCCTCGTCCTCGGCCGCGCCGGCGAAGGGCACCTCATAAGTCGAGTACATGTAAGCCGTAGGCGACGCGAATTCGGCGGCGCTGGTGTCGATGCGCTTGTACACCGGATGGACATTCAGACTCTTGCGTAGGGCGCGCACATCCTTGGCCTGCTTGCCGCTGAGATCGGCAAGGCGGCGGTCGGAGAAGCCCATCGATTTGAGGCCGTTCAGCATCTGCGCACTTTCGGGCAGACCGAATTCACGGACCTTCTTCTCAGTATCGACGATGCCTTTGATCTGCTCGAGGAACCACATGTCGATGCGGCTCGCATCGTAGATGTCTTCGAGGCTCATGCCGAGCCGCATGGCTTCGGCGACATAGAGCAGACGCTCGGGCGTCGCGACGGCGACGGCAGCACGAATGGCGTTCTGGTTCTCGTCGTCATCGAGGCCGAGGCCAGGGATGCCGATCTCGTTGAGGCCGGTGAGGCCGGTCTCGAGCGAGCGCAGCGCCTTCTGCAGGCTCTCCTGGAACGTGCGGCCGATGGCCATGGCCTCGCCCACCGACTTCATCGAGGTGGTGAGGCGATTGTCGGCGCCGGGGAATTTCTCGAAGGCGAAGCGCGGGATCTTGACCACCACATAATCGATCGCGGGTTCGAATGAAGCCGGGGTGGCGCCGCCGGTGATGTCGTTCTCGAGCTCATCGAGCGTGTAGCCGACGGCGAGGCGGGCCGCGACCTTCGCGATGGGGAAGCCGGTAGCTTTCGAGGCCAGCGCGGAGGAGCGCGAGACGCGCGGGTTCATCTCGATGACGACCATGCGGCCATCGGCCGGGTTGATGCCGAACTGCACGTTCGAGCCGCCGGTCTCGACGCCGATCTCGCGCAGCACGGCGATCGAGGCGTCGCGCATGATCTGGTATTCTTTGTCGGTCAGCGTCAGCGCCGGGGCGACCGTAATCGAGTCACCGGTGTGGACCCCCATCGGGTCTACGTTCTCGATCGAGCAGACGATGATGCAATTGTCGTTCTTGTCGCGAACGACTTCCATCTCGTACTCTTTCCAGCCGAGCACGCTTTCCTCGACCAGCACCTCATTGGTCGGCGAGGCGTCGATGCCGCTCTCGACGATGGCGAGGTATTCCTCGCGGTTGTAGGCGATGCCGCCGCCGGTTCCGCCCAGGGTAAAGCTCGGGCGGATAATGCAGGGGAGGCCGATCACTTCCAGCGCCTGCAGCGCCTCGATGGTGTTGTGCGCGATCTTGGAGCGCGGCGTCTCGAGGCCGATCTTCTTCATCGCGTCGCGGAATAGTTCGCGGTCTTCGGCCTTGTCGATGGCATCGGCATCGGCGCCGATCATTTCGACGCCGAACTTCTCAAGGACGCCCATCTTGCGTAGCGACAGGGCGCAGTTGAGCGCTGTCTGGCCGCCCATCGTCGGCAGCAGAGCGTCCGGGCGCTCCTTCTCGATGATCTTGGCGACCACTTCGGGCGTGATCGGCTCCATATAGGTCGCGTGGGCCAGATCCGGGTCGGTCATGATCGTCGCCGGATTGGAGTTCACCAGGATGATCCGATAGCCCTCTTCCTTCAGCGCCTTACACGCCTGGGTGCCCGAATAATCGAACTCACAGGCCTGCCCGATAATGATCGGGCCGGCGCCGATGATGAGGATCGACTTGATATCGGTGCGTTTTGGCATGGCGGCTCTGGCGTTTGGGCGCGCGAAAAGACCCGGGGCGGCCGGTCTTTCAGGGCGGAATCTGTAGGTTAAGGGCGCTGTCTAACCGAGACGGGGCTGGAAGGGAAGGGCGGCGGTCGCCCAACCCTCGCTTATGGGGAAAAGCCCCACCTAAAGCTTTTTATCTCCGCCGACCGCGTTGGCACGGCTACCCAGCGGGAGTGGGAAACCATAGCCATAACCAGGGCGCTCCAGGTAAAGCCGCCCCGACTGGTGGTACTCACTGGAATAAAGGCAGACGGCTATCTTTTGGAGGGCGAGGTAAAGTGCCTGAACCGAATCCGCACCGGCCGCGTGCGATCTATCAGGTTCACCTGGCCAGCCGATGGCGAAATCGCAAATCCACGCCCCGTCACGATACTCGGGCGCTGAAATATCTATCGGTACCTCGACCGTGGCGCTTCCGTTGTCCAAGTTGAGCATTCTCCTTGCAACGATCATTTGCGGCGACCAAATAGGCCGACGCGCAGTGGCGGCACAAAGACGTCTCGCATGCAGTTATCCCATCGCTCTAAGATCATGGAGTAGCATACCAGAGATGCGGCAAATCTCCTCGTCGAGGGACGTTTGCTGGTCGCAAATTACGCGTCTAGAGCCGTCGAAGACCCCTGCAGCCGCGAGCTGCTCCCCGGTCGGTCGCCACTGGCCGCCAACGCCAGCGCCATCCGGCGACACCGTTCCTTAAGACCAGCGCGGTTGATTGGGGTTGTACTTTTTTAGAGCCAGCTTCAGGCGTAGGAATGCCAGATCGGTCTTCAATGACACTAGCTTCCTCGCCGTCGCACCGAGTTGTTCTTGGAGTTTATCGGCCATATCGTTCTCCTGAAAACCATATTTTCGCGCATGCAGGTACCGTGCGTAGGCGAAATTGGCCGATAGATACTCACTTGCCTTTCAGATACTTGGTCGAAGAGTGCTGCCACAGTTAGGAGGCGCCAATGTGCCGGAATATCAAGCCCTTGTTCAATTTCGAGCCGCCTGCGACGCGCAACGAAATCCACGAGGCGTCGCTGCAGTTCGTGCGCAAGATCTCCGGCTACAACGCGCCATCGCACGTCAACGAGGCCGCTTTCGAGACGGCGGTTGAAGACATCGAGAAGATCGTCCGCAAGATGCTGAAGTCGCTTGAGACCAATGCCCCGCCGAAGGACCGTGAGGTGGTCGCGGCCAAGGCGCGGGAAAAATCGAAGCTAAGGTTTCCAGAGCGCGCCCCGGCGTAGGCGTCTTCCCAGGGCCGCACCGGGCTCGCTGACGAGCCCGGTCGTGAGGTTCGATTACTTCGTGAAGCTGATGCGCGAGGTGGTCTTGGCGCCGTTCTTGTCGACGATGGCGAAGTCGACGGTGAGGGAGCTCGCTGCGATCGTCATGGTCGAATAGGACGTGCCGCCCATATTCTTGCTTGTGGTCGTGAAGACCAGCTTGTCGCCGCGGCGGACGCCGGCGACGGTGCCGTTGGCCGAGCGGGATTCATAGCGCTTCAGCTTATCATTGTAGCTGATCGAGCCCGAAAAGGCCTGCTGGGCCATGTCGGGAATATTGCAGCGGCCCTGATAGGTCGCCTTCGCGGCGCCCTTGATCACGAGCTTGCAGGCGATGGCGCCAGTCTCGGCGCCGGACAGCTTGCCCTTGCCGGACCAGGTGTTGGTGAGCTTCTGCAGGAACGCCGTTTCGGCCGGCCCGGCGAGAACCGGCACAGCGGTGAAGGCGATCATCGTCGCGGCGATGGCGGAAATAACTACGGTACGAAACATGGTCTGGTCCTTGAGGTCGCTCCCCGCCTATTGACCTATGCGTCAATTGTGGCAAGCGAAGGGAGTGATGGTGGTTAAGATCGGCGCGCCCGGATGGATGCTTGCGGCGGCTTCACGATTGCGAAATTCTGCTAGAACACCGAAGCCGTGAACGAGGTGTGAATGAACATTCTGGGGGTCGAAGTTCCGCTGGCAGCGATGGCCGGATTCCTGTCGGCGACCATCGCCGGCGTCGCGGCTCTGCTGGTCTGGCTGCAGTGGCGCGAGCGGCAGTTCCGCAAGGACGACGTGCTCAAATGGGCCAATGAGGTCATCAGCAACCTTCAGACGCTCTACATCCTGCTGTTCCTCGGCAAAGAGAATTTCGGCGAGGAGGCGATCCTCACCGAGCTGAAGACGATCACGATCCGGACATCGGTGCTGGTCGAGCAGGGGCGGCTGTTCTTCCGGAACAAGGCCGACGGTGAGCACGGCAAGGACAAGCACGGGGCCTATCAGGGCTATCGGGCAGAATTGCTCGACCCCATCGTCGTGGCGCATCAGATCGCCGCGCAGTGGGACACGGCGGACATCGGGACGCGACGGCGGATGACGCTGATCGCCGAGGATTGCGTCCGGCGCTTCGTCTCGTTCGCGCAAATGGAAGTAGGCCGCAGCCGGACCGTCTCGATCCACACCGCACGCGCTGGCCGCGGCGACCATCTCGGCACGCTGATGGAGGCGCTGTCCGCCGACCGGATAGAGGCATTGCGAAGCCGGGAGCGTAATTCGCTCTAGGCTTCGGGCTCGGTCGTAAACAACAGCGGAAAACCTTCGGCGCGGGCGAGGTCGGTGGCGCGCTTGGCTTTGTCCTCGGCGACTTCGCGCGTGAACACGGCCACGACGCAGCTGCCCTTGGTGTGCGCGGTGATCATTACGCGGCTCGCCTGATCCTCGGTCATGCGGAACTCGCCTTTGAGCACCGTCACGACGAAGTCGCGCGGTGTGAAATCGTCATTGACGAGCATCACCTTGTAGAGCGGCGGGCGCGCCGTCTTGATCTTGCTGGGGTTTTTGTGCCGGTATCGGCCATCGGCTGGTCTCCGATGGTCAGTCTAGCACATCAGAGGCCGGTGTTGTTGTTGGCCGGCTGCGGCGGTGCGGCGCGGGTCGGCGTGCGGCCGCCAGCGCGGAGAGCCGCCATTTCGGACGTCATCGTGAAGGGCAGGACGGTGCCGCCGGTCGCTATGCCCTGGGCGACAAGTGGCTCCGCCGACACATCGGCAGCCACGACTTCCGATGGCAGCACGGGCGGCGCTGCCGTGGGCTCCGGGGCCGAGACGGCGGTGCCGTCAAAGGGCAGGCCGGTATCCTCCGAGAGGCGCGGCGGCGCACCCGGATCGGCAGGCACCAGAACGCCGCCGAACGATTCCTCGGACGAGGGAAGCGCCGCAACCGATGTCTCCGGCAGGGCCGAAAGGCTGGGGGCTGTCGGTTGCGTGGCAGCGGCTGGCTCGGACGAGGCCCGCAGGATGGGGGCCAATTCGGGCTCGGAGGAGGACGGGACAGCGGCGACCCGCGCGGCGGACGACGGGGCGGCGATTTCGGCCGTCGCGGCCGACGCCGCGGGTCGGCCCGTGTCCATGTTTCGCGCGTTCCACATGACAAGAAGCGCGGCGCCGGCCAGCGCGGCGTAAAGGCCGAAGCTCAGAATGCTGCTGGTGGCGAGTGCGAAGCGCGAGAAGCCCGAGGGCTCGTCGTCCTCCTCATACTCCTCGTCCACATCCCGGAAGGCGGGCGTGGCACGGGGCGGAGGGGGCTTGCGCTTGCGCGGGGCCCATTCTTCGGGAGCGGCGGTGCGGACAGGCTCTTCGCTGGCGGCGCGGAACGGCGTGCCGCGCGACGGCTGGGCCTCTGCGGCGAAGGCGGGAATGGTCATGCCGGGCGGCTCTTCGCTCTCCTGCGCGGCGGCGCGAGAGGAACGGGAGCCGAGCGGCGGCAGAATCTCCAGCTCGTTGTCCGCGACTTCCGGCCTGGCGCGGCGGAAGAAAGCGACGGCCGCCAGAGTCGCCGCGATCAGCAACAGCGCCGGGGGCGTGATGAGAACGAAATCCGTCGTGTGGTGGAGGAACAGAGCGGCGCCAACCCAGGCGATAGCGCCCAGCAGCAGCAGGATGGCCCCGGCGAGCGGGGCGGCAAGTGCGAGGCCGGCGCCTAGAAATCCGAAATTGCCGATGACGAACAGGCCGAAGCGGAAGGCCTGCATCTGCCGGTCCGGCGGAACTGCCCCCGCCGAAACGTCGAGACCGCCCAGCGCCAGGATCAGCGAGGCAATCAGGCCGGCCAAGAGGCCGAAGGCTAAGGCAGCTACACGCAAACGGCTCGCTCCGGCGGCTTCCGATTGTTCACCGCAGTCAAGCGATTAGCGGCGAAATCGGGCGCAAAATAGCAGCCAAGCCGGGGAAAACAAGGTAAAGCCCTGACATGTTGAAGGCATGCCGTGTCTTCGATGGGGTGACACGCGCCGGAATCGCCTCTATCGTCACAAAACGATGGAATGACATCTCTTCCATTGAACCTTCCCGTTGGCCGATAGTTCTGTCGGCACCCCGAACATCCGCTGATCCGAAGGAGCCCACCATGGCAAGCGTGCCCATGCTCAAACTCAATGACGGCACATCTATCCCACAACTCGGCCTGGGCGTGTGGCAGGTGGAGCCCTCGATTACCGCACAAGTCGTGCGCGACGGGATCGAGGCCGGCTACCGGCTGATCGACACCGCCGAGGGCTATTACAACGAAGAGGGCGTCGGCGAGGCGATCCGCACCGGCGGCGTGCCGCGCGACCAGCTCTACATCACGAGCAAGCTCCGCAATGGCGGACATGCGCGCGACCACGCACTCAAAAGCTTCGACGATACGATGAAAGCGCTCGGCATCGACCAGCTCGATCTGTTCCTGATCCACTGGCCGGTCCCCAGCCAGGGCAAATTCGTCGAGGCGTGGAAGGCGCTGGTCGAGCTGCAAAAGTCGGGCCGTGTCAAATCGATCGGTGTCTCCAACTTCGACCCGGACCACATCGAGAAGATCGTCGCCGAGACGGGCGTCGTGCCGGTGGTTAACCAGGTCGAACTGCATCCGCGTTTCCAGCAGCGCGACAAGCGCGACTTCATGGCCAAGCACAACATCCACATCGAAAGCTGGAGCCCGCTCGGTTCGGGCCGCATGCTCGACGATCCGACCGTGGGCGAGATCGCCAAGAAGCATGGCAAGTCGATCGCGCAGACGATCATCCGCTGGCACATCCAGGAAGGCTTGGTCGTCATCCCTAAATCGATCCACAAGGAACGCATCGCGCAGAATTTCGACGTGTTCGATTTCGAACTTGATGCTGACGATCTGGCGAAGTTCAAAGGCCTCGACAAGGGCGCCAGCGGCCGAGTGGGGTCCGACCCGGCGAAGGCGTCGTTCCTGTTCTAACGACTGCCGAACAACAGATCGCTTGCCGCCAGGATCGCTCCCGCGGTGATTAGCAGGCAGGCGATCAGCAACATGTGGCTGTAGGCGGCGGTGCCGGTGGCGACGAGGATTGCGGTTGAGAGGAGGGGGGCCGAGTAGGACGCCGCTCCAAGCACCTGGATGTCCCCATGCTTGACGCCGATGTCCCACACGTAAAACGCCAGCCCCACTGGCCCTAGCCCCAGCCCGACGATGGCCGCCCACTGCCCCGTATTGCTCGGCCAGACTGTTGGTTCGATCGCCAGATGGACTAGGCCCGCCAGCAAAGCCGTTGCGAGGCAGAAGCCGGTGATTGCGTCGCTCGGCACATTGGCAAAGCGGCGCGACAGGACCGAGTAGGCAGACCAAGCGACGGCCGCGAACAGCGCGGCGCCGTAGCCCAGTGCGTAGGCGGGATCAAAGCTAAAGCCCTGGCCCTTGGTCACTACGAGCACCGCGCCGATCAGTGCAAGCGCACAGCCGGCAATGTGCTGCCATTTGAGCTTCTCGCCCGGCAGGAAGGCTGAGAAGACAACAATCAGCAGCGGCCAGAAATAATTGAGCAGGCCGGCCTCCACCAGAGGGGCGTTGCGGAGGGCGATGAAATAGGCCGCGTGGTAGCCGAACAGGCCGCCGACTCCGAGCAGCCAGACGGGCCACGGCTGGCGCAGCGCCTTCATCGCACTCGGCCGCACGGTCCACAACGCAACCCCGGCCAGCCCACCAATGCCGAATGTGATCGCCGTCAACTGGAAGGGCGGCATGCTGCCGCTCGCCGCCGTGAAGTAGGCCAAGAGGCTCCAGAGCAGGACAGCACAAAAGCCGATGGCGGTGGCAGCAGGGCGGGATGCGAGCATCGCTCGCTCCTAGCGGAAATGTGAGCGGAAGGGAATTTGCCGAGTCGCGAAGTTCTTCCTAAATTGGCGCCATGAGCCAAGACCTTGCCGACCGACTCGCGGCGCTGCGCAATTCAGGCGGCGCCTTCGACCTTCTCAAGACGGAGCTGGCAGGCGAGAGCGCGTCGTCTCTGGGCCATCACGGACGACAGGTCGAAGCGGCGATGAACGCGATCCGGGCCTTCGACGCCGCGGGAACTGGGACCGCTGATGAGCGGATCGTGCTGCTCAAGAAGGCCGCAAAGTCGGTATGGGGCTATTTCGTGCAGCGCGAAATGTGCGGAATGCGCGACCATCGCTGGGTTACCAAGGATTACGGCATCACCAATGAGGTGATGGTCCGGCTCGGCGCGATCGAGCGCTAGAAATAGTGTTTGAAGCCTTCGTGGCTCTTGAGGAAGCCGATCCGTTCGTAGAAGCGGTGGGCGTCGAGGCGCTTCTTGTTAGAGGTGAGCTGCACCATGCTGCAATTGTTGGCGCGACAGCGTTCGACCGCCCAGCGCATCATCTCCGAGCCAAGGCCCAGACCGCGCTTGCCGTCCGCGATGTGCACCAGTTCAATCTGCCCGCGCTTCATGCCGCGGCGCATTAGGCCGGGCAGATAGCTCAGCTGGAAACATCCGACGGGTTCGCCATCGAGATCGACGACGATCATCTCCTGATTTGGGTCGGCGTCGATTTCGGCGAGGGCATTGGTGTAGTCCGTGTGCATAGCGTCGGCGGGGTCGTCGTTCGTGGTGATGACGCTGTCCTCGACGATGAGGCCGATGATGAAGGGCAAATCGTCCGGCTTGGCGTTGCGATAGGTCAGGGGCATCGGATCAGTGCCGTGAATGGGGTCGATTGAAACTCGTCATGCCACAGCGGCGGTCGAGCGGCTATAGTCGTGGGCCGCAAGCGCAGAGATGGGAACCGACATGCCAGCACTGGAACTTCGTCCGAACTGCGAGCTCTGCGACCGCGATCTGCCACCGCAATCCTATGATGCCCGCATCTGTTCCAACGAGTGCACATGGTGCGCCGATTGCTCTGACGATGTGCTGCTCAATGTCTGTCCCAATTGCGGAGGCGAGCTAGTGCGCCGGCCGATCCGACCGATGGAAGAGTATCGCCCGGGCGAGGGGCTCCGGCTCAATACTGCGGGTACTGCCCGGCGCCATACCAAGCACTCACGCGAAGCCATTGCCGAACTGACCGCCAGGCTCAAGGACGTCGCAGCGGACAGGCGCTGACATCGATTGACTCCGCCCGGGCGGGTTTCTAGCGTCCGGGCGAGGGATAGTTTTTGGATTTTCGCCTGATATTGCTCGCGCTCGGCGCGTTCGCCGGGACGATGGAGAGTTCCGTTGTGCCGGGCCTGCTTCCCGCGATCGGCACCACGATGGACGTTACGATCGCCCAGGCCGGCTATCTCGTCGTCGTCTATTCCATCGCCTACGCCGTCGCCGCGCCAATCGTCTCGAGCCTGTTCGGCGCGGCCGACCGGCGGCGGACACTCGCGACAGCTGAGCTGATCTTCGGTCTCAGCGCCCTCGTCATTGCGATCTCGCCCGCCTTCCCCTTCATGGTGGGCGCGCGCGGCGTGCTGGCATGCGGCGCGGTGCTGTTCACGTCGATGGCGCAGGCGACGGCCTACGCAATTTCGCCGCCCGAGCGGCGTGGACGATCGGTGGCCGTCGTCATGACGGGGGCGACGCTGGCGGTGGCGGTGGGTGCACCGCTTGGGGCGCTGGTCGGCGTCCATTTCGGCTGGCGGGTTAGCTACGGACTGGTGGCGGCTCTCGCAGTCAGCGCCGGCATCATCATGTGGTTCAGATTGCCTCATGGGCTCGTGGGCGAACAGCGGACGCTGGCCGAGAGGTTGTCCGTGCTGCGCAATCGCGGCGTGCCCGCCGTGCTGCTGATCAGCCTGCTGTTCGGCACCGGGGCCTTTACCCCGAATGTCTACGTGGCGGTGATCTCGATGCAGACCATGCACATGGATGCGGGGACGATTCCGATTGTCCTGTTGGCCCTCGGGCTGGGCGCGGTGATTGGTGGACTCACAGCGGGTCAATTGATCGACCGGCTCGGCGCCTATCGCACCTTCCTGCTGTTTGCGGTGACGACGACACTCATGCTGCTCAGCATTCCGCTGCTGCCATTGTTGCCGGGCCCGCTGATCGTGCCGCTGTGGCTCCTTGTCCTCGGCGCGTTCGGTGTGGTGACCTGGGCGCTCTATGGAGCGCTGCTCAACATCCTCGCATCGCTTGCGCCTCAAGGCGTGACGCTTGTGATCTCGCTTAATCTCACGGCTGGTAGTCTTGGCGGCGCGTTCGCAGCCTATCTAGGCGGCCTCGCGATCGAGCGGTTTGGTGCGGCAAGCATCGGCTTGCTCGGTGCGGTGTTTACGGCAGGGGCGCTGCTGCTGGCGATTGCCAACCGCGAAACCTTGCGTGCCGTGCGCTAGACGCGCTTGCCCTTAGGGCTCAGCGTCCAGGCAACCAACAGCGTGACGATTGCAAGCACCGCGGGAAGCAGCGCCACCCAATACTGATCGCCCGCGATCAGCACGGCTGTGCCGGCCCAGAAGATCGAGCTCAATGCCTCGGCGATAGTCGAAACGCGCGAGGCGACCTGCCGGCGGCGGAACATGGCGCGCCGCATCGGCACACGGAACCAGAGCTGGATGGCCGTCGCGGACCCCGACGACAGCGCCGCGAAGGCAGCGGTCGTTGCGGCGAGCTCGTAGGAAGCGAACAGCATCAGGATGATGATCGGTGTGAAGACGACGACCACGGCGACACCAACGGCCTCGATCTTCGCCTGCAGCACGGCATTTGCCGAGACCGGTGCGGTCACGACGAGATCGTGCGCATCTTCGCCCGATATCGCGAGCCAGCTGAGGCCGCCGGAGAGTTGGCCGGCGGCCATCACAAGGACGGGGATGACGACGACGTAAGTGCCGGCCGACTGGCCGTAGCTGATCCAGAGGTAAAGCGCGGGCGGCACCAGATAGAGGATCTGCATCAGTGTCTGGCTCAGCAGCCAGGGGTCGCGGGCGAGGAGCTTCCATTCCTTCACCCGAAGCTGCTGCTTCTGGCTGCGCAGGCGGAAATTGACCTCGCCGTGACGCTGGGTTTGCCGTTGCGCCGATACACCGGCGGCGGCGATGGCGTAGCGGCCGAAGCTCGACGAGGCGAGGGCGACAACGCCCGCGAGCGCCGAGAAACCGATGATCGCAATGCCGACGACGGCGCCCCAATCGCCGAGCGCCGCCTTGGCCGGTGCCCATATCAAACTGTCGAGCGCCGGCGTGCTGGCCACGAATTGCGGATCGGCGAAGAGGGCGAAGCGGGACGTCATGTTGCCGAAATGGAGGATCGCGACGGCCTGGATGCCGATAACGAAGCCCGCGCCGATGATGGCGGCGATGATCTGTGAAATGAGCCGGGTGCGTTTCGGGCCGACGGTTCGGAACAGGCCGATGGTGATGAGCACGGCGATGGCGGTCGCCAGCGCTGAGAGAGCGGCGAGCACGAGATAGGCGGCGAACCAGTGGATTCCGTCGTTGATGACGAGGACATCGACGATTGGGCTCGCGAGCAAGCATGCGAGCATCAGCGTCGTGACGGCGGTGATGCCAGTGCGGACGGCGAAGAGTTTCCGCGACGAGGCCGGGGAGCTGAGGATCAGATCGAGGTCGGAGCGCGAGTAGTAGGCCCGCGTCACGGACTCCAGCGACTGGCTCAGCATCACGGTCCAGAACAGGAATCCTGTTCCGGTGATCAGCACCAGGGTCGGCTTGTCGAGCACCACGCCGTCATCCACCCAGGGCGCAACAATGGCGTTGGCCAGCACGTGCAGCAGCACGGCGACGATTGCGAGGATCACGAACAGCACGATACGGCGGGTCGGGTGCCCACCGGTCATCATTGCGATCGCGTCGCGCCACATCAGCCGCCATTCATGAGCGGCGAACCAGGGCATAGTCGAAGGCACTAAAGTCATGCGACAGCTGCCACCACGGGATCGACGTCCATTTCCTTCTGAGCCACGAGATCGAGAAAGATTTCCTCGAGCGTCGTCTCGCGACCGATTTGGGCGCGCAACTCCGCGAGCGTGCCTTCGGCGACAAGGCGTCCGTGATTGATGACGCCGATGCGCTCGGCCATGCGTTCGGCGACTTCGAGAATGTGCGTGGTCATGATGACGGTGACACCTTCCTTGACCTTATCGAGCAGTACCTGCTTGACCTGCCGTGCCGAGCCGGCGTCGAGGCCGGTCAGCGGTTCGTCGAGAATGATGAGTTTGGGGTCGTGTACCAGCGCACCGGCGAGGGCGACCTTCTGCAGCATGCCCTTTGAGAACCCGCCGCAGCGCTCATGCGCGTGGGGCTTTAGGCCCAGCCAGTCGATCAGCTCGGTGGCGCGGGCCTGCGCCTGGCGCGGCTCGACCTGCCAGAGGCCGGCGACGAATTCGAGATATTCGTAGGGGGTCAGCCGGTCGTAGACCATCGGCTCATCCGACACCCAGGCGATGATGGATTTAGCGCGCAACGGATCCTTGCGGGTGTCGATGCCGAACACCGAAATGGTTCCCGCCTCGGGCTGCAAAAGTCCCGCAACCATCCGCAGGATGGTGGTCTTTCCCGCTCCGTTGGGGCCGAGCAGCGCATAGAACTCGCCGCCCTTCACGCGCAATTGCAGGTCTTTGACCACTGGGCGGTCAAAGCTCTTATTGAGGCCCTCGATTTCGAGAGCAAAGGCGGAATCGGACATGGCGCACCCCGGCGGCGAATGCGCCAATCTAGGCGGTGCGGGTTGAGGGCCAATGAATAGCTTGGGTTAAGACAATCAAAACGGAACTGTTTGTGGGGGGAGGCGCGTTAGGTCAAACGAAAGGAGAAAGACATGGTCGATCACGAAACAATCATTGAAACAGGCGACGGCGGCGCCGCGGCAATCGTCGCTGGGCTTCTGATCGTCGTTGTGTTGGTCGTTGGATTCTTCTTCTATTTTGGTTCAACGGGCGCCCGCGGTACAGTCATCGATATCGACGTGCCCAGAGTCACAATAAACGTGCAGCCCGACGGGCAATAGGCGAGACATCAGATCGAAAGAGGCGGCTCGCATTGGCGACCGTCCTTTTCGTGTTAGTCGCCGACAATGCCGCCTTCGCAGCCACCATTGCGCGGATGCGCCTCGAGGATCAGATCGGTGAAACTGTCGCCAGCCATCGCGTCGCCGTAGAGGGCGATGGTCAGTTCGTCGATGATCGCGCCCCGCGGCGTGTCCTCGCATGACAGCCGGACGCGCTTTCCTGCACCGGCACCAAAAGCATCGTCGAAGGCCTTGGCAACTTTGGTGCGCGTCAGCTTGCGCCCAATGTTGTCCTTGAACAGATCGAAGACGGTCGATGCGTTCACAATTTCGAGGAAGGCGGCCGCTCGCGAGAAATAAAGGTCCTGTGAAACCCCGGTGCAGGAACCGTGTGCCGTCCACTCATGCCGCTCTAGTTGCGACTGAGTGCCGGGCATTGCTTGCTTCAAGGCTGACCACGTCGCGTCGGTGACGCGGATCGCCGGCAGGCTGTCCCAGTCGTTCACCTCGTCAATGGCGCGAGTTCGCGCGTCGATGTCGCAATACTCGCCAGTGGGCCAGAGGCCGTGCAGCGCGAAGCGCTCGGCGCCGCCACTGCGGCACTCGGTGACGCCGGGCTTCAGATCGCAGAAGGAGGGGAACCAGTTGATAGCAAGCACATAAAGGCCGGGACGAGTGCGCTCCGATGTGCGAGCGGGAACTGCCGCCTTCCCGGTCTTAGTCGGGGCTGGCGCCTTGGTTATCTTGGTGGATGCGGAACTGTTGGTTGCCTGCTTGGGCAATTCGATCGCGATCGGCGGCATGGCCGGGGACGATGAGGCGATAGTCGTGTCCTGTGGCTTCAGCCAGAGTGACAGGGCGCCGCCAATCAGGATCAACGCCACCAGAATTAGGCTCAGCCGGGAATTCAATCGCTACCCTCGATGCTCGCTCGCACCCAAGGCGGTCACGATGGCGGAGTCAAGGCCGGCTCCGAAGAGCCGGCCTTGTGATGCTCAGAGCGTGATGCGGTAGATGCCGAAACCGCCTTCACTCACCTTACCCGTGTCCTCGATTTTTACCGCTGTGACATCGGCCAAATGGTCCTTGCCCTTGGGACCGGTCTCGAACAGTACCGTGGCGCCGGCCACGGGGGCGAGCGACCAATTGCTGTCGGCCTTGGGCTGGATCGTCTTCTGCTCCACGATGTAGCGCACCAGCAGATCGCGGTTGGTGTCGGGACCTTTGAACACGACCTTGCTGCCATTGATGCCGGGGAAGTTGCCACCGCCGCCGGCGCGATAATTGTTCGAGGCGACGACGAATTTGGCGGCGGGGTCGATCGGCTTGCCGTCAAACATCAGATCGATGATGCGGCTCGCGTCGGGGTTGGTCACCGACTTGCCGTCGGCGGCGTATTTGCTCGGCTGCGAGACGTCGATCTTGTAGGTGACGCCATCGATCACGTCGAAATTGTAAGACGGGAACTCAAGATTGATCAGTGGCTGATCGGCCTCGCCCGCTTTGATCTGATTGAAAATACCTGCCGAGCGCTCCAGCCACTCCTTCACATCCGCACCGGTGATCTCAACGGCCTGGATCGTGTGGGGATAGAGGTAGAGGTCGGCGACGTTCTTGATGGCGACGGGGCCAACTGGAACGTCGGTATAGTAGTCCGGACCACCACGGCCGCCGGCCTTGAACGGCGCGGCTGCCGAGAGCAGCGGGACGCCGTCCCGGGCAGATCCCTTCTGCATCTGATCGAGGTACCATTTCTGCGCGATGTTGACGATCTGCACCGACGGATCGTCGGCGACGAGCGCGAAGTAGGAGTGAAGCGGCGCTGCGGTCTCCCCCACGGGGCGGCGCACATATTCGAGCGTCGCCTGGTGCTCGGTGGCGATCGATTCGATGACTTTGGGCTCGCTCTCGACCAGCGGCTTCACCTTGCCCTCGACGCGCTCGAAGATCGGTCGTGCCTCGGAGCTATGCGAGGCTACCAGCCATTTGCCGTCGGCATTCTTCTCGAGCAGCAGATCGATGAGGCCCATATGCGAGCCCCAGAAGCCGGCCATCACGGCAGGCTTGCCGGCGAGCGTGCCTTTTTCGCTATCGGCGCCTTCGATGTCCTTATAGTCGGGACCGGGGAAGACGAGATGCTGGTGCCCAGTGAGAACTACGTCGATGCCATCAACCGCCGCGAGCTGCAACGACGCATTCTCGGCGCCGGGGCCTTGATCCGCAGCAATACCCGAATGCGACAGCGCGACGATAAGGTCGGCACCTTCGCTCTTCATCTTGGGGATGTAGGCTTTGGCCGTCTCGACGATGTCACGGGTGTTCACCTTGCCAGCGAGATTGTTGGCATCCCAAGTCATGATCTGCGGCGGCAGGAAGCCGATGAAGCCGATCTTGATCGTCGATTTGGTGCCGGCGCCGTCGGTGACCTCTTTCTCGACGATACGGTAGGGCGCGATGTATGTGGTGTCGCTTAGCGGATCGGCACCGAGTTCGCCTTTGACGAGGTTGGCCGACACGAACGGGAAGTTGGCGCCCTTGAGCGCGGCATCGAGAAACTCGAGCCCGTAATTGAACTCATGATTACCGAGCGTGCCGACTTCATAGCCCAGCGTGTTCATCGCCGCGATCGTCGGATGCAGCTTGCCATCGAGGCCGCGCTCATAGGCGACATAGTCGCCGAGCGGGTTACCCTGGATGACGTCGCCATTGTCGATGAGGATCGAGTTCCCCGCCTCGGCGCGGATGTTGTCGATCAGCGTCGCCGTGCGGGCGAGGCCCATCGTGTCGTTGGGGGCGTCGGCGAAATAGTCGTAGGGGTAGACGGCCACATGCAGGTCGGTCGTCTCGATCAATCGCAGATGCGCCTGATTCGCCTGAGCCTGTGCCGCGAAGGGGTGCATGACGATAAGGGCAGTCGCGCTGGCGGAGCCGGCGAGGAAAGCACGCCGCGAAAGGCGGGGATTGAAATTCATGTCGTTCTCCCTGTGTGCAATAGCTCGCGCAGGGAACGGACAGGCGATGTCGCATGTTGATTGCCGCGGGCGAGCGTCTCGGTCTTGCCGGGTCGAGGTGACGCTGCGATGACTGCGGCGCACCCAGACTGGCAAAATTAGACCGGTTGGTCAAATTCTGGCGCCTGACGCGAACTCGCGGTAGGGTGCAGCAAAGCGGAGAGCGTCTAAATGGTGAAATGGCAGGGCCGCCAAGGCAGCTCGAATATCGAGGATCGTCGCGGGCAGAGCGGCGGATCGCCCGGAGGCTTGGGCGGTGGTTTTGGCAACAGTCCATTGGGGCCGGGCGGCGGCTTTCGTTTGCCCGGCGGCGGCTCGCGCGGTGGGATGGGCAGCCTCATCGTCATTGTCATCTTCGTCGGCATCGCGCTGGCCATGGGGATCAACCCGCTGTCGATCCTCACCGGCGACAATTCGACCAACGTGCCGTTCCAGCAGACGCTGCCGCCGCAGAACGCCAGTCAGGATGAGCTGGCGAACTTCGTCGGCGTTATGGTCAAGGATACCGAGGACTATTGGGGGACGTATTTCACCAAGCAGGGCGAGAGCTATACCGCTCCGAAAGTCGTGCTGTTTACGCAGCAAACCGATTCCGCCTGCGGTGTCGCCGACCGCGCGAGTGGCCCATTCTATTGCCCCAACGACCAGAAGGTTTATGTCGATCTCGCCTTCTACGATCAGCTACGCCGTCAGTTCGGCGCCCCCGGCGACTTTGCGCAAGCCTATGTGATTGCCCATGAGGTCGGCCATCATGTTCAGAACCTCATCGGTGTGCTCCCTGAGTTCAACCGCGCACGGCAGAACATGTCGCAGGACGATGCGAATGCCGCCTCAGTGAAGGTTGAGCTGCAGGCGGATTGTTTCGCCGGCACCTGGGCAAAGGGTGAATTCGACAAGGGTTACCTCGAGACCGGCGACGTCGACGAAGCCATCACCGCGGCCAACCAGATCGGCGACGATCGCCTGACCGGCGGGCGTGTCCCTTCGACGCAGTTCACGCACGGAACCTCGGCGCAGCGGATGAAATGGTTCAAGCAGGGGTTCACCACGGGCGACCCGGCGCAGTGCGACACCAGCATTCCCTGATCACGAACACGTCAGGATGACTGGTTTTGTAAACCATGGTTCTAATTGAAGGCCCCGCGTTGCGAGGCCTTTTTGCTGATTGAATCATCACGACAGAATTCTGACGCAAACTCTTCGGGCAAATGCCGCGACCCTTACCGCAACCATCAGGGGCTCTGGTGGTTGACGATGCGACGCGACCAAGCGTCTTCGCGTCCCACGGGCGCTAATCCAGACCCGTTATTGGAAGGAATATATCATGAAGAATCTTGCCCTTATCGCTGCTGCGGCCATGACTGTCGCGACGTTCGGCGCCGGCGCGATTGCCATTGGCGAGGAGAACGTCAGCGATTTTCAGAAAGCGGATGGCAACAACGATCTGATGGTCACTTTCGACGAAGCGCGCGGAAGCTATCCGACGCTAAGCGAAGATCTGTTTGCCAAGGCCGATACCAATGCGGACGGTAGCCTCGATGAGGCTGAGTTCACTGGTCTCGTCGGTCTTTCGGCCGGCCTTGATGGTCAGGGCTCCGACGACACGTCGGCCCAGGTTCCTGCTGCCACCATGTCCTCGTCCGAGGGCAATGACGGCACGTCGACCCCGAGCTCCAGCTCGTCGTCCGCGCAGTAACATCGCGCACGAAAAAGAAGCCGCCCCTCGGGGCGGCTTCTTTTATGCGACTGGTGCCGGGTGCTCCGCTTTGGCCGGCAGGCCCTTCTGCGCGCGCACCTGATTGAGGAAACGCGTGAAGAGATAATGGCTGTCATGCGGGCCCGGCGATGCCTCTGGGTGGTACTGCACCGAGAAGATCGGCTTGCCGTCGACCGACAGGCCGGCATTCGATCCGTCGAACAGCGACACGTGCGTCTGCGTCACACCGGCGGGCAGACTTTCGGACTGCACCGCGAAGCCATGGTTCATCGAGGTGATCTCGACCTTGCCGGTGGTCAAATCCTTCACCGGGTGATTGGCCCCGTGATGGCCCTGATGCATCTTTTCGGTCGTGCCGCCCAGCGCCAGGCCGAGCAACTGGTGCCCCAGGCAAATGCCGAACATCGGCTTCCCAGTGTCCATCAGCGCCTTGATCGTGGGCACGGCATATTTGCCGGTCGCTGCCGGATCGCCGGGGCCGTTGCTCAGGAAGATGCCATCGGGATTGTGCGAGAGGATATCCTTCGCGGTTGCCGTCGCCGGTACAACCGTGACCCGCGCACCTTCTTCGGCCAGCTGCCGCAGGATATTGCGCTTCGCGCCATAGTCGATTGCGACGATGTGGAACGGTGCATCTTCGAGCGTGCCGTAACCCTCGTTCCACTTCCAAGCGGTCTGGTCCCATTTGTATGTCTGGCCCGTGGTCACTTCCTTGGCGAGGTCGAGACCCTCGAGCCCGGGGAAGTTCTTGAGCTCGGCGAGGATCGAGGGCTCATGAAAATAGCCGTCGGGCGCATGGGCGACGACGCCGTTGGGCATGCCGTGCTCGCGGATACGCGCCGTCAACGCCCGTGTGTCGATGCCGGTGATCCCGACGATATTGCGCTTCTTAAGCCAGACATCGAGCCGCTCGGCCGCGCGGTAGTTGGCGGGGTTCGTGATGTCGGCCTTCAGCACTACGCCGCGCACGCCCGAGAGGGCCGCCATGTTGACGGTCTCGATGTCTTCGTCGTTGGTGCCGACATTGCCGATATGGGGGAAGGTGAAGGTGACGATCTGTCCGGCGTAAGAGGGGTCGGTCAGGATCTCCTGATAGCCCGTCATCGCCGTGTTGAAGCAAACCTCGCCCGCTGCATGACCCACGGCGCCGATGCCGCGGCCTTCGAGGCGGGTTCCGTCCTCGAGGATCAGCAGAGCGGTCGCGGGTATAGGCTGCCAGCCGGACATGGCGGGTCTCCGAGGTTTGGCGGTGCGGGTTGAGGGCTTCCCATAGAAGCCCCATCGTCCTGGCGCAAGTGGCGGCGCGCCGGGCAAATCTATATATGGAGCCAAATCACCGGTTTTGAAGGGAAGACGAGCCATGCGCGAGGCAATCAGCGAAGGCTACAAGACGGCGCTGAAGGCAGGCGACAAGCGCCGCACCGCGACTCTGCGCGCCATCAATGCTGCCATCAAGGACAAGGACATCGCGCTCCGCGGCGAGGGCAAGCCCGCACTGACGGATGCCGATGTGCTGCCGCTGCTGCAGAAAATGGTCAAGCAGCGCGAGGAAAGCCTCGGGATCTATGAGAAGGCCGGCCGCGAGGATCTGGCGGTGGTCGAGCGCGAGGAACTGGCCATCCTCAACGAATTCCTGCCGCAGGGTCTGAGCGACTCCGAAGTCGAAGACGCCATCAAGGCCGCCATCGCCAAGACAGGGGCAGCCGGCGGCAAGGACATGGGCAAGGTCATCGCGTCGCTCAAGGCTGATTATCCCGGTCGCATCGACTTCGGCAAAGCCAGTGGCAAGGTCAAGGCGTTGCTTGGTTAGCAGATGATTAACTAGCGTTACCAGAAGGTTAAGAAAAGATGACTTCTTGACTCCGCTTTAAAAGCAGCTATCATTAACCATAGTTGTTCAGGCGGGGGCCTTTTGAGATGCGTGGTGTGACTTTGACGCTGGCGGCCATGACGGCCGCCGCTTTTGGCCTGCAGCCGGCACTGGCGCAGGACGCGGCCAAACCGAGCTTCCGCATCGAAGCCTGGAATTACGCAATTATCGACCCGGTGACGCCCAATGTCGGCACGGGGCATGGTGCGACGCTAACCGGCACGCTTCCCGTCAGCGACGATTTATCCTTGGGCGCAGACCTCACCCTCGAAGTGACGACCGATCTCGGGGCCGGTGTGGTGGCGCTGAGCACGCCGGAGGTGGTGCTCCGCGCCGCGTCGGTGATGGCCGGCACGTTCGAAATCCTCGATGCGGGTACCGCGCTCGGCACCAGCTGCGTGATGCCGACAGGCGGATCGTCGAACTTCACCACCGAAGATCTGATGAGCTTTGGCACCTGCACCGGCTATTCCGCCGGCTCGTCGCTGCTCTACACCTCGCCGGCGATGAGCGGGGTCACGGTCTATCTCTCAGCAATGGCCGATCCGCTCAATCATGTGGCCGTCGGCGACGTCGATACCGCGATCTCGGCGGCACTTGGTTTCGAGCAGGAACTCGGCGACGCGAAGCTGACCGCCAGTGTCGGCATCGACAAGGCGCTGAGCCTCAAAGGCGGTGGCGGGCCGTTGCCCACGCTGTTTCAGGCGGGCGCCAATATCGCCTGGACGAACTGGTCGGTGGGCGCGGCCGGTCAGTTCGAAAAGGACTCGATCGCAGGCGGCGACAGCTGGTCGATCGGCACCGGCGCGTCTGTCAATATCACCGAGCCTTGGGCGCTGATGGCCGAAGCCGCGGTCTCGGGCTATCAGAGCGGGGGTACGCCCAATACGCAGTACAGCCTCGGTCTCGTCACACAGTATGAAGTGGTCAAGGATGTGCTGTGGCTCGATGCGAGCCTCAACTCGACTTATACCGATGCTGGCGGCGTCGGCACCACGGCCTACTCGGTTGGCCTCGGAACCTACGTCGCGCACGACTTCTAAGCGCGGCGCTGCCGCGACCAGGATGCGAGCGCCACGGCTGCGGCGAGCACCGTGCCGATAACGCCTGTCCAGGGCAACACCGCGTAGGAATAGCCGCCATCGATCAGCGCGCCGCCGAGCCACGCGCCGGCGGCGATTGCTATGTTGAACGCCGATGGGATCAGGCTCGCCGCGAGAAGCGGCGCATCGCGTGTGTTGGTCAGAATGCGCGTCTGCACCGGCGAGCCGAAGGCAAAGGCCGTCGCACCCCACAGCAGGACGAGCACACTCATCGTCCAGGCCGAACCTACGAACACCACCATCAGCAAATGAATGAGGATCTGCAGGATCAGGACGCCGGCAAGCGATGCCATCAGCTTCCAGTCCGCCAGCCGTCCGCCGAGCAGAACGCCGATGGTCGACCCGAGCCCGAAGAGCAACAGCAGCCACGGCACGAGGTTCGCCGGTAGCCCGGCTACATCCGTCATGAGCGGCGAGATGTAGGTGAAGATCGCGAACTGACCGACGGTCTGGAACACGATGATCGCGAGCGAGGAGTAGACCGGCTCGCGGCCCAGCGCCTTGATCTCGGCAAGGAAGCTGCCGCGCGCCCCTTCTTGCGCGTTGTCGACCGGCACGAGAGCGAAGATCGCGGCCCAGGACAGAACACCGAGAGCCGCCACGGACCAGAACGTCATTCTCCAGCCAAAGGCTGTGCCGATCGCAGTGCCGAGCGGCACCCCCACGATATTGGCGACCGTGAGTCCGGCGAGGATCAGCGCTACGGCAAAGCCACGGCGATCTTCTGCGACCACCGTGGTGGCCACCACCATCGCTGTGCCGAAATAGGCGCCGTGGATCAGGGCGATCAGCACGCGGAAGACCAGAAGCGTGCTGTAGTTCGGGGCGAGGGCGCAGCAGACATAGCCTAGCGTGAAGATCCCGACATAGATCAGCAGCATCCGCTTGCGCTGGAAGCGACCCGTGAAGGTCGCCAGAAGCGGCCCGCCCACTGCGACGCCGAGCGCATAGAGGCTGACGAGAAGGCCGGCGGTGGGGATGGAAATCGAGAGATCGCCGGACACCGCCGGCAGGATGCCGGCGATAACGAATTCCGATGTCCCAATGGCGAATGCCGCCGCGAACAAGGCGAAGAGGGCAGGGGACATCAGGCGACGCCTCGACGAGACAATTGGATTGAAGTGGTTGCCGCAGCGAGTGCAAGCGCACTGCAGATAATCCCTGTTGCAGGCAGCAATGCGTAGCTGAAGCCGATGCTGATCAGCCAAGCTCCAACCGCGGCGCCGCCGGCGATACCGATATTGTAGGCCGTTGCAATCAGCGTCGCAGCGAGGCGGGGGGCCTGCTTCGCACCGCTCAAGACGCGGACCTGGATCGGTGTCGAGAAGCCGAAGCCGAAGGCCGCGGAGAAGAATAGCATGATCGCCATCGCGATGGCGTTGTGGACGGCAAGTAGCATGATGCTGAAGCAGACGATCTGGCCGATCAGGACCATCACGATCGCTGCCGCGGCGCTCCAATCGGCGAGCTTACCTCCGACCCAGATGCCGACCACCGAGCCCGCACCGCCAATCAGCAGGTAGATCGGCACGGCCACAAATGGGTCGATATGCGTGATGTCAGTGAGGATCGCGACCTGAAACGTGCCGAAGGCGAGCTGGCCAACCAGAGAAATCGCTATTGTGAGATAGGCGAGGAAAACCTGCTGATGCAGCAATTGTGCCGCCTGCAGACGCAGCGGCGCGTCGGCTTCCTCTTCGCCTTTGGCCT
>JBDSHC010000121.1:0-7072 GCA_039918675.1 Devosia sp. | reverse complement strand
TGGTCACGTCCTTGCCCGGCCGCGCGATGCGGGCCTTGCCGATCGGCAGCACGAAATCGTCCATCTTGGGCACAAGGCCGGTCGTGCCGTAAAGAATTTCGTTCTCGAGGAAGACGATCGGGTTGTTCGAACGGATCGCCGCCTTGAGCAGGCCCTTGGCGTCGGCGGCGCTATAGGGCGCGACGACGTAGAGGCCGGGGATGTGGCTGTACCAGGCCGAATAGTCCTGGCTGTGCTGGGCGCCGACGCGCGACGCGACGCCGTTGGGCCCGCGGAAGACGATCGGCGCGGTGACCTGGCCGCCGGACATGTAGAGCTGCTTGGCGGCGGAGTTGATGATCTGGTCGATCGCCTGCATGGCGAAGTTCCAGGTCATGAACTCGACGATGGGACGGAGGCCGGCGAATGCGGCACCGACGGCGAGGCCGGCAAAGCCGTGCTCGGTGATCGGGGTATCGACGACGCGCTGCGGTCCGAATTCCTGCAGCAAATTCTGCGTGATCTTGTAGGCGCCCTGGTATTCGGCGACCTCTTCGCCAATCACGAAGATATCCTTGTCGCGGCGCATCTCCTCGGCCATCGCCTCGTTCAGCGCCTGGCGCACGGTCATCTCGACCATCTCGACACCGGCCGGCAGATCGGGATCGTTGGCGATCTCAAGCTTCGGCGCGGCAACGGCGGGTGCCGCGGCCACCGGCGGTTCCGCCGCCGCAGGTTGAGCAGCTGGCGTTGCCGCAGCGGCCGCCGGCTTCGGCATCTCTTCGCCTACGGTCTCCCCCTCGCCCAGCACGATGGCGATCGGCGTATTGACCTTGACGCCCTCGGTGCCTTCCTCGACCAGGATCTTCGCCACCCTGCCGCTGTCGACGCTTTCGACTTCCATCGTGGCCTTGTCGGTCTCGATTTCGGCCAGCACGTCGCCGGGCTTCACATTATCGCCGACCTTGACCACCCATTTGGAGAGTTTCCCCTCTTCCATGGTGGGCGACAGCGCGGGCATCAAAATATTGGGCATTGCGATCGCGTCCTTAAACTCAATTTCGCGCTTGCGCGCCGAGCAGCGTCGCGCCGACTGCTGCAACCACGACGAGAATGATGAAGACCATAAATGAGCGCTGATACGCCTGGATCGGCTTCTCGCCGGCCGGTCCGACGATCGCCCTGATCTGGTCGAATCGCCACCAGCCGAGTTGGCCGTAAATCTTCATCTTGCTGCCCTTGGGCGCTAGCCCTACGATCTGGATGGCCGAGATGATCGCGACCACCCACGACACCACCGCGAGCAACCCCATCACTGACAGAACGATCGAGATCATATCCCTGCCTCAGGCTGCATAGATGTCCGTCCAAAGCTCCGACGGCGCCGGCTCGGTGTCCGCCGTCGCAAAATCGGCCGCCTCCGTCACGATCGCGCGGATCTCGGTTTCGATCGCCTTCAGCGATTCTTCAGTGCCGTAGCGCTTTTCCAGAATGCGGTTCTTGACTTGCTCGATGGGATCGCGCTCGGCCCGCATCGTCGTCACTTCGTCCTTCGAGCGATACTTCGCCGGGTCGGACATAGAGTGACCGCGATAGCGGTAGGTCATCATTTCAAGGATGTAGGGGCCTTTGCCGGCGCGGATGCCGTCGATGGCGCGCTTGGCGGCGTCATGCACCAGGCGCACATCCATGCCGTCCACCTGCTCTCCATCGATGCCGAAGCTCAGGCCGCGGCGCGAGAAATCGGCCTGCGCCGTGGCGCGCTCGACCGAGGTGCCCATGGCATAGCG
Source organism: Devosia sp. (assembly GCA_039918675.1). GTDB lineage: Bacteria > Pseudomonadota > Alphaproteobacteria > Rhizobiales > Devosiaceae > Devosia_A. The sequence continues at coordinate 5,303 of JBDSHC010000121.1, read as the reverse complement.
GTTGTTTTCGATGATGTAGAGGACCGGCAAGTTCCAGAGCTTGGCCATATTGAAGCTCTCATAGACCTGGCCCTGATTGGCCGCGCCATCGCCGAAATAGGCGATCGAAACGCTGTCTTCGCCACGGTATTTCGCCGCAAACGCCAGCCCGGTGCCGAGCGACACCTGCGCCCCGACGATGCCGTTGCCGCCGTAAAAGCGATGCTCATTCGAGAACATATGCATCGAGCCGCCCTTGCCTTTCGACAGGCCACCCTGCTTGCCGGTGAGTTCGGCCATCACGCCCTTGGGGTCGAGCCCCATCACCAGCATGTGCCCGTGGTCGCGGTATCCCGTGATCTGCGCGTCGCCGGCCTTGCTGGCCATGGTGATGCCGGTGACCACGGCTTCCTGCCCGATATAGAGGTGGCAGAAGCCGCCGATCAGCCCCATGCCATACATCTGGCCGGCCTTCTCCTCGAAGCGCCGGATCAGCAGCATGTCGCGATAAGCCTTGAGCTCGTCGTCCTTGCCGAATTCGGGAATGTTGGAGAGAGAAGCGGACTTTGCAGCCTTCGCCGCAGGTTTGCGCGCCATAGATTTTCTCCGGAGTGCCGCTGGGAGCAAGGTCATTGCTTCCACTGCGCGAAGATTAGCGCAAGGAGATCGTCGAAAGCAATGCGCCTAAAAGATGAGCAACGCCCGCTATCAGTCTATGCCGCTTTCGATTTTTGGCATTGACTCAATTTCAGTTGACGAGGCGAGTAAACTCGTAATTGGTTTACCTGTCGCCGGATCGACCATCACCACCATGTCGCCGATCTGCGCCATCGACAACAGCGCGCGCGCCCGCTCGGTCAGGATGTCCGGATCGAGCTTCTTGGGGTTGAACAGATTGACCTTGTGCCGGTAGGCGTCGATCTCGGCCTGCAGCGCGCCCGACTGCACCTTGAGGTCGACAATGTCGGCCTTCATCAGCTTCTGGCTCTCGGTGCCGAAATTCCCCCCGATCGCGCTCCACCCCAGATAGCCTTGGAAGGCCAGAAGTGCAGCGGTCACCAGAAGCTGGCGCCAGATCGATGGTCGGCGGAGGCGGGTGGACATGTGCGCACCCTAGCCTGCTGTGGTTGATCCGGGGTTAAGCGTCGCCAGTCACAGGAGGAACGAGAACACGACCGCCATGGCTGCAAAGCTCACTACCCCAAGCATCGCGTAGATCTGCGGCGTCGTGAAAGGGTTCGCCTTGGTGAAACCGAAGAAGCTGTTGGCATTGCCGGCGTGGAAGATTGCCGCCGCGACCAGCACCCACAGCCATTTGTCGGCCGGAACGAACAACAGGGTCGCGGCGACCACGACGGCGTATTCGACCGCAAAGGCCAGCGGTCCGTGCCGCCATAATCCTAGTCCAACCTTGGTATCGTTCTTGCCGAAGCCGAGCACTGGCAGATCCTTGATATGCACGATCACGTCGAGCAGCCAATGCGAAATCGAGGCGAGCAGGAACACGATCGCCGCCTGCCAACCATAGAATGGCACCAGCGCCAGCGCAGGTATCAGCGCGATGAGGTTGGTCAGTATTAGGGAGTGCGAATAGGGATAGTGGGTAAATGTAATATCGCGCTGCAGCGGCCCCGTGCCCATTTGGGCCCGCTCGATCCCGGCGAGCACCGTGACACCCCACAACAGATCCGGGAAGCCGACCCCGACGAGGCTTACCCAAACGGGCGTTTGCGGAAATACAGCGTGGAGAATTTCTGCGCCGGCAAGATGGCCAATAAACACGATCTCTCCCCCGAGATTTCTTCAATAGCAAAAGGCCCGGCGCTTGGCCGGGCCCTAGTCGCTTAGGCGCGCAGCGCCCGGAACGCGTCCCTGCCCGCATATTTCGACGCTGAACCCAGCATTTCCTCGATACGGATCAGCTGGTTGTACTTGGCGATCCGGTCCGAGCGGCTGAGCGACCCTGTCTTGATCTGCCCGCAGCCGCACGCCACCGCCAAATCAGCAATGGTCGAATCCTCGGTCTCGCCCGAGCGGTGCGACATCACCGAAGTGTAGGCGGCGCGGTGTGCCATGTCGACGGCGTCGAGCGTCTCGGTCAACGTGCCGATCTGGTTGACTTTCACGAGGATCGAGTTTGCGACGCCCTTCTTGATGCCATCGCGCAGACGCTGCGTGTTGGTGACGAACAGATCGTCGCCGACGAGTTGGATCTTGCCACCGAGCGTATCGGTCAGCGCCTTCCAGCCGTCCCAATCGTCCTCGGCCATGCCGTCTTCGATCGAGATGATCGGGAATTTGTCGACCAGCCCGGCGAGGAAAAGCACGTTCTCGGCCGAGGACAGCGATTTCCCCTCGCCTTCCATTTCGTATTTGCCGTTCTTGAAATATTCGGTCGAGGCGCAATCGAGGCCGAGGAACACGTCCTTGCCCGGCTCATAGCCAGCAGCCGTGATCGACTTGACGATGTAGTCGAGCGCCGCCTCGGCCGATTTGAGGTTCGGCGCGAAGCCGCCCTCGTCGCCCACGGCGGTGTTGTGGCCGTCCTTGTGCAGCGCCTTCTTCAGCGTGTGGAACACTTCGGAGCCGATCTGCACCGCATGCGCGAGGCTTTCCGCACCCACCGGCAGGATCATGAATTCCTGCATATCGATCGGATTGTCGGCATGGGCGCCGCCATTGATGATGTTCATCATCGGCACCGGCAGAATGTGAGCGTTGGGTCCGCCGAGATATTTGTAGAGCGGCAGCTCGCTCGATTCCGCCGCGGCCTTGGCCACCGCCAGCGACACGCCGAGGATGGCGTTGGCGCCGAGGCGCGCCTTGTTGGGCGTGCCGTCGAGTTCGATCATCACGCGGTCGACCGAGATCTGGTCCAGCGCGTCGAGCCCCTCGATCTCCGAATAGATCTCCGTGTTGACGAAATCGACGGCCTTGGTCACGCCCTTGCCGAGATAGTCCTTGCCGCCATCGCGCAATTCCACCGCCTCATGCGCGCCGGTCGAGGCGCCCGATGGCACGATCGCGCGGCCGAAACTGCCATCGTCCAGCACCACATCCACTTCGACGGTGGGGTTGCCGCGGCTGTCGAGAACCTGGCGGCCGGTGACGTCGATGATGGAAGACATAGAGGGGCCTCTGAAGCTGATGAATCTTGGAAAATCGGCCCTTCCTAGAACCGTCACATGACAATCGGAAGAGGCTCGACGTAATATTTCGCCACGGGGGGCGGCATGCGACTGTATTTTGCGCGGCACGGCGAAAGCGAAGCCAATGTTTCGGGCATTTTCTCCAATCGCGGCTGGATGCACCCGCTGACGGCGCTCGGCCACCAGCAGGCGAACGCCCTCGCCGCCCGAATGCAGGCCGAAAAGCTCACCGCGATCTATTCGAGCCCACTCATGCGGGCGATCGAAACCGCTGAGATCGTTGGGAGAGTCCTGGATCTGCCGGTCACAGCCGAGCCGGCGCTCCGCGAATACGATGTCGGCGTGCATGAGGGTCTGCCCTATTTTATCGGCAAGCCCGAATATGACCGCGTCGCCGCTGACTGGCTCGCCGGCGAACTCGACAGCCGCATCGAGGGCGGCGAGAGCGCCATCGAGATCATCGACCGCATGAATGTCCTGCTCAAACGGCTCCGCACCACCCATGCGGAAGGCGACCGGCTGCTGTTGGTGAGCCATGGCGGCCTGCTGGGCACCGCCCTGCCGCGGCTCCTGACCGGGCTCACAACCACGATGACGCTGGCTGGCCTCGGCCATTGCGACACCGCGATCGCCGATCTCTTCAGCCGCCGCTTCCTCGCCCGCAGCTGGGGCCCGGCAACAATCAGCTGATCTTGCCCGAAAGGATCAGCGCCGACACGGATTCCTTGACTGCATCGAGGCTCGAATAGCGCGGCACATAGCCGAGCCGGGCCCGGCCCTTTTCGATCGAATGCGCCGGGCTGCGGACGATATGCTCCCATGTCGCTTCCGCGTTTTCGCGCTTCTGGCTCGCCTTCCAGACCTCGAACGGCTCGAAGCGCAGTTTCGGCTCATGCCCGAACCAGCGGAACATCGCCTCCGCATAGCCCTTGAGGTTCACCGCCTGCGGCGACACCGCGTTGAACGCTTCGCCCACTGCAGCAGCGCGGTTCGCAATTGCCCGCACAACGATCTGCGCGACGTCCTCTGCATGCACGTGATGCACCGTCTCCAGCCCGAAATTGGGGATCGCCAGCTCGTCGCCGCGCTTGATCTGCGCGAACACATCCACGTCGAAATGTCCCGCCGGATTGAGCGGCGCCCAGCCTGGCCCGACGATGTGCCCCGGCCGAAACAATGTCGCCGGGAATCCGCTGCGCCGCGCCTCGTGCAGCAGCCAGGTCTCGATCGCTGCCTTCTGCGTCCCATACTCGCCGAACGCGTTCAGCGGATCGCTCTCGGTTGCGGGCACCGCCGGATTGGACCCATAGACCCAGATCGTCCCGCAGCTGAGGAAATGCTCGACCCGGCCCCGTAGCGATTCGACGATCTGCTTCGTGCTCTCGAGCGTGAAGGAAATCATGTCGATCACGATATCGGCCTCAAGCGCGGCGATCCGTTCCCCGAAGACGCCCTTCAGTTCCTCTGCCGTCCGATCGGCCATCACGGTCTCGACGCGGGACCAGGCAGGATGCGGTGAATAGGGCCCGCGCTCGCCGCGGCTGACATTGACGATCTGGTGCCCGGCCTCGACCAGCATGGGCACCAGATACGTCCCCACATGCCCGCTGCCCCCGATAATAACGATCCGCGCCAACCCAGCCTCCTGTTTGGCGCGACGCTAGCCCAAGGCCAGCCGGAAAGGTGCGGAAAATGTCGTGCCCCTTGCATGCAGCAAAACTGAACACTCGTCGGCCACGTATCTCACCCTGACCGAGGCGATCACAGCCAATCACGGAGCTGCCGCTCGCCATCACAAGCTCGCCATACCGCTGGATTTCCAGCGCCAGCGAGCGACATAAGTGCGCAACAGCAAATGGGCTGACGCCCGAGGGAGCCAATCATGAACTTCAATCGACTCGCCAAGATTGCCGGCGCGACCGCGCTCGCGGTAGCGGCGGCCTTCGGCATCCTGAACACGACCGCCAATGCCGAGGGCGTCCTGCCCGTTACCCTCCCGGCGCCGGCCGTCGACGACCCGTCGACCGGCGTCCAGATGGCGGTGTTCGCCGGCGGTTGCTTCTGGGGCGTCCAAGGGGTCTTCCAGCACGTTAAAGGCGTCAAGAGCGCCATCTCCGGCTATGCCGGCGGCACCACTGCGGACCCAACCTATGAAGACGTCCTGACCGAGACCAC
>JBDSHC010000120.1:0-17029 GCA_039918675.1 Devosia sp. | reverse complement strand
GCAGGTGAGCGTGCATTGCGAACGTGCCGCCGACCCCGAGGCCTTCCAGGTGAGGAAATCGGCGAGGTCGAAGAAATAACCGGCCTTGGCCCAGCTTTCCGGCAGGTGCCGCTTGAGCCACATCAGCTTGGGCACTTCCATCTCCGGCGACATTACGCCGCCGATAAAATCGAGGACGCGATGGCCGGTGGCCGTACACTCCTCCGCCTCGGCAAGAGCCCGGTGATCGAGCCAGACGATGGTGTCCCATCGCGCCTCGCCGGTCGTCGTGACCGGCAGCGACTGGCCGGCGGCGTCGAGGACGACGAGCGAGCAGGTGGCGTCGAAACTGATGCCGGCCACTTCATCGGCGCGCGCGCCCGCTTGCCGCATCGCACCGCGCACGGCGGTTCCGACCGCGTCCCAAATCTGCTGCGAACTGTGCTCCGCGAAATTGGCGTCATGGCGCTGCATCTCGATCGCTTCTTCGGCGCGGCCGAGGAGCCGCCCGGTTGGCGACACGAATCCGGCGCGCGCGCTGCCGGTCCCGACATCGACCGAAACGAGAAGATTGGGCGGGGCGCGGCGTGTCCGGGTCGCGGCGAGATCGATGAGCCCCGGCAGCGCGCGCATGTCTTCCATCAACGCGTCGGGCTTGAGCGCCTCGATCTCGGCGCGCAGGCCGCCTTCGCCGATATGGCCGCCGCCCAGATAGGCGAAGACACGCATGCCCGCCGCCCGCGCCGCCTTGATACCCGTCGGCGAGTCTTCGATGACGAGACAGTTCTCCGGCGCCACGCGCATGGCATGCGCCGCGTGAAGGAACAGATCGGGCGCCGGCTTGCCGCGCGACACCATACTCGCCGAAAAGATGTGCGGATCGAAATGCTCGATCAGCCCGGTCAATTCGAGGCTGAGACGGATGCGCTCGATCTGGCTTGAGGAGGCGACGCACATCGGCAGCTTGAGCTGGTCGAGCACATGCTGCAGCCATGGCGTTGGCTTCAGCTCGCGCCGATAGACCGCATAGAGGTCGTCGCGCATGCGCTGCAGCGCAACGGGACTAAGGCCCGTCTGGTGGCTCGCCGTCAGGCTCTCCGAGATCGTCGACAGAGAGCGGCCGAGGAAGTCGCGGTAGGCGCGTTCGGGCGTGATCTCGATGCCTTCGGCCGCAAGCACATTGAGCAGCACGCGGATGGCAAGCGGCTCGCTGTCGACGAGCACACCATCGCAGTCGAAAATGATGAGTTCGATCGGCGCTGCGTCGTTGGCTATTGTACTGACCACACGCTCACTCCCTTGCCGGCAAGCCGTAGCGGCCTGGCAGTCCACGAGCAAGGGGATGTGACAGACGAGCACTAGAGCTCGCCGGCGAGGTAGCGTTCGAGTGTAGCGCGCGTCCCGATCGACCAGAGCGTCGTCAGCGCGTTGCCGAAGGCCGCGACATAGACAGAGTCGTGTGCCAGCGTGCCGAAGATGTCGCTCATCGACAGCCACGCGGCGGGATCCGATCTGGCGAGCTTCGCCTGCGCCGTGAGACGCGCCCAGCTTGGATCGTTCGGTGGGATGGCTTTGCCGCTGTCGCTCTCGCCATAGCAGTAGCGAGCCCATAGCGCCGAGACGAGCGCGAGGCCGGTAACGGACTGTCCGCCCTTCAGGCGATCGCCGACGGTCGGGAGGATGAACTTCGGCTGCCGGTTCGAGCCATCGAGGCAGAGGCGCGAGATGGTGTCGCCGATCTTGGGGTTGGAGAAGCGGCGGTCGATGAGCGTGTAATAGTCGTCGAGGCTGGTGTTGGGCACCGGCGGCACAGTCGGGATGATCTCGTCGCGTTCGACCTTTTCGAGGAAGCGCCGGATCAGCGGATCCTGCATGGCCTCATGCACGAAATGAATATCGAGCAGGCCCGCCGGGTAGGCGATGGTGGCGTGGCCGCCATTGAGGATGCGGATCTTCATGAACTCGAACGGATGAACATCGTCCACGAACTGCACGCCGACCTTTTCGAGCGCCGGGCGGCCTGCGGTGAAATTGTCCTCGAGCACCCATTGCCTGAAGCTTTCGCAGAACACCGGCCAATTGTCGGCGATACCGAAATTGCGGCTCAGCAGATCGCGCTCGCGATCGCTCGTTGCCGGCGTGATACGGTCGACCATGCCATTGGGGAAAGCGACCTTGGTGCGCACCCAGCCGGCGAGCTCATGGTCGAACAGCTCGGCGAGGCCGATCACCGCATTGCGCGTCACATGACCATTGCCCGGAATGTTGTCGCAGCTCATCACGGTGAAGGGCACGAGCCCCTTGCCGCGACGCGCCTTGAGACCAGCGAGAATGAGACCAAACACGCTTCTGGGTGCAGCCGGATAGCGCGAATCCGCAACGATGTCCGGGTGGGTCGGATCGAATGCCTGCGTGGCGGGATCGATGTAATAGCCGCCTTCGGTGATGGTAAGAGAGACGATGCGGATAGATGGATCGGCGAGCAGCGCGATGGTGGCCGCTGGGTCGCCGATCTTCAAATGATCGATCATCGAGGCGGTGACGCGGGCGGTCGAACTGTCGGCTTCCTGCTCGACGACGGTCGTCAGCCAATCCTGCGCCGCGAGCTTCGATCGCATCGCATCATCGGCCTGTCGCACGCCCGCACCGATCAGGGCCCAGTCGTGATCGACGCCGAGATTGAACAGATCGTCGAGATAGACCGCCTGGTGGGCGCGATGGAAATTGCCGACGCCGAAATGTACGATACCGGCCGATAGGGCCGCCCGGTCATAGGCGGGAACGGTCGCAGTCTCCGAGATTTCCTTGAACGCGTCGCGCGACAGTTCGATCGGCATCGTCATAGTCCTTAAGCGGCAGCGATCTGCAGTTTGCCGTCCTTGTCGAAGCGGTAGATGCGCGACGGGTCGGGTGTCAGCCAGATGTCGTCGCCATGATGCAACTGCTTCTCGCCTTCGGCGCGGATGGTCATGAGGCCAAGCCCTTCGACATTGACGTGAAGGAACGTGTCGGAGCCCAGATGTTCGGCAACACCCACCTTGCCTTTCCAGCTTCCGGAGGTGGTCGAGATCGCGAAATGCTCGGGCCGGACGCCGACCGAATGAGCGCCATACTTCGCTGCTTCCGCGCCATCGACGAAGTTCATCTTCGGCGAGCCGATAAAGCCAGCAACGAAGCGGTTGGCCGGGGTGCGGTAAAGCTCCATCGGGGTGCCGAACTGTTCGACATTGCCGGCGTTCAACACGACGATGCGGTCGGCCATGGTCATGGCCTCCACCTGATCGTGCGTCACATAGACCATCGTCGTCTTCAGCTGCTGGTGCAGCTCGGTGATCTCCAGGCGCATGTTGACGCGCAGTGCCGCATCGAGGTTCGACAGCGGCTCGTCGAAGAGGAAAGCCTTGGGCTCGCGCACGATGGCACGGCCGATGGCGACGCGCTGCCGCTGGCCGCCCGACAGATTGCGCGGCCGCCGGTCGAGATAGGCCGTGAGATTGAGGACGCTCGCGGCGTCGTTCACCTTGGCGGCGATCGCAGTCTTGTCCATGCCCGCCATCTTGAGCGGAAAGCCGATGTTCTGAGCAACCGTCATATGCGGATAGAGCGCGTACGACTGGAACACCATTGCAAGCTGCCTCTTGGCTGGGGCCGCGTCGGTCATGTCCTGCCCGTCGAGCAGGATCTGACCGCTGGTTGTATCCTCGAGCCCGGCGATGAGGCGCAGTAACGTGGACTTTCCGCAGCCCGACGGGCCGACGAACACCACGAACTCGCCATCGCGGATATCGAGCGTGGCATCGGGGATCACGGCGTGGGTGCCGAAGGATTTGTTGACGTGCTGTAGCTGAATGGAACCCATTTTATCTCTCCCCTATTTCACGGCGCCGAAGGTCAGGCCACGCACGAGCTGCTTCTGGCTGATCCATCCAAGAATGAGGATCGGCAGGATAGCGAGCGTCGATGCAGCGCTGAGCTTGGCCCAGAACAGCCCCTCGGGACTTGAGTATGATGCGATGAAGGCAGTGAGCGGCGCGGCTTTCGCGGCGGTCAGATTGAGCGTCCAGAACGCCTCGTTCCAGGCGAGGATCACATTGAGCAGCATGGTCGAGGCGATGCCGGGAACGGCCATCGGCACGAGCACGTAGACGAGTTCCTTGCCCAGTGTGGCGCCATCCATGCGAGCCGCTTCGAGGATATCGACCGGGATCTCCTTGAAATAGGTATAGAGCATCCACACCACGATCGGCAGATTCATCAGCATCAAGACGACCATCAGGCCCCAGACATTGTCGAGGAGGCCCAGCGTCTTGAAGATGAGATAGATCGGCACCAGCACGCCCACGGCGGGCATCATCTTGGTGCTCAGCATCCACATCATGATGTCTTTGGTCTTGGGCGTCGGCGCAAACGCCATCGCCCAGGCGGCAGGAACCGCGATCACCAGAGCGAAGATGGTCGAGCCGATCGAGATCACCACCGAATTCATGAAGTGGCGGAAATAGTCGGATCGGCTCTGCACCTCAAAATAGTTCTCGAGCGTCCAGTGCGGCGGGAAGAACGAAGGCGGGAACGCGATGGCGTCGCCCTCGGTCTTGAAACTGGTGAGGACCGTCCAGAGGATCGGAAAGAAGATGATCAGTCCGACGATCCAGGCCGCCGCGGTGACGGTGATCTTGCGAGTGGTGGAAGCTTCTCTTGCCATGGCTCTGTCCTCACGCGTCCAGATTCTTGCCGACGATGCGGATCAGGAAGAACGCCACGATGTTGGCGAGGATCACCGCGATGACGCCGCCTGCTGAGGCGCCGCCGACGTCGTAGTTGAGGAGGGCCTGCACATAGACGAGGAACGGCAGATTGGTTGAGGCATAGCCGGGGCCGCCGCTCGTCGTGACATAGATCTCGGCGAAGATGCCGAGGAGGAAAATCGTCTCGATCAGGATCACCACCGTGATGGCGCGGGCGAGGTGCGGCATGATGATGTAGATGAAGCGGTTGACGAAATTGGCGCCGTCCATCTCGGACGCTTCCTTCTGGTCCTCGTCGAGCGACTGCAATGCGGTCAGCAGGATCAATGTGGCGAAGGGCAACCATTCCCATCCGGTGATGAGGATCACTGAGAACAGCGGGTAATTGTTGAGCCAGTCGATCGGCTGGAGCCCGAGGCTCTTCCAGATCCAGGCGAAGATGCCATAGCTCGGATGCATCATCATGTTCTTCCACACCAGCGCCGAGACGGTGGGCATGACGAAGAACGGAGCAATCACGAGCAGGCGGACAATGCCCTGGCCCCAGATCGGCTGATCGAGCAGCAAGGCGAGCAGGATGCCGCCGACGACGGTAATGACCAGCACCCCGAGGACGAGGATCAGCGTGTTGCCGATCGCCTGAAGGAAGGCGGGGTCCGTCAGGAAGAAGTAATAGTTCCTGAACCAGACAAACCCTGAACGCTCCGGGTAGTTCAGATTGAAGCGCTGGAACGAGTACCAGAGCGTCAGCACCAGCGGCACGATCATCCACACGAACAGGACGAGCACCGAAGGGGCCATCATGAAGCGCGCAAGCGCCTTCGTCTGACGGGTAGCCATGGCGTTTTCCTCCCCGATAACGCCGACCAGCTCTGTGAGTGTCCCGCTCTGCCGGTTCCGCCGAGCCTCGCTCGGAACCGCTCCCCATGCCCTCGCGCCATGCAGCGACGCGAGGGGGAGGGGAGGAGTGGGGTCATCCGGTAAAGGGGCACCGGACGACCCCGACCTGCGGGGAGGTCGTACTTAGAGGTAACCAGCCTTCTGCATTTCACGGGTGGTTACATCCTGCGCCTGCTTTAGGGCATCATCCACGCTGGATTGACCCGCAAGAGCCGCAGAGAAGAGCTGGCCCACCGTCGTGCCGATGCCCTGGAACTCGGGGATCGCAACGAACTGCACGCCAACATAGGGAACCGGCTTGACCGTCGGATGCGTCGGGTCGGCCGAGTTGATCGAGTCGAGAGTCATCTTGGCGAACGGTGCCGCGGCCTGATACTCAGCGTTGGCATAGAGCGACGTTCTGGTACCCGGAGGGGCGTTGGCCCAGCCAACTTCCTTGGCGACCAGCTCGGTGTAGTGCTTGGAGGTCGCCCAGGCGACGAACTTCTCGGCGGCTTCAACCTTCTGGCTGCCGGCCGGGATCGCGAGGTTCCACGCCCACAGCCAATTGCCGCGCTTGCCGAGGCCCTTATCGGGTGCCAAGGCGAAGCCGACCTTGTCGGCGACGGTCGAGTCGGCGCCGGTCACGAACGATGCGGCGACAGTGGCGTCGATCCACATGCCGCACTTGCCCTGCTGGAAGAGCGCAAGGTTCTCGTTGAAGCCGTTGGACGAAGCACCCTCGGGGCCCGAGGCCTTCATCATGTCGACATAGAACTGCAGCGTGTCTTTCCACTCCGGCTGATCGAATTGGGCGTTCCAGTTCTCATCGAACCAGCGCGCGCCGAACGAGTTCGACATCGCGGTGAGGAACGCCATGTTCTCGCCCCAGCCGGCCTTGCCGCGGAGGCAGATACCGTTGATGCCCTGAGCACGGTCGGTCATTTTGGCCGCGGCGTCGCGGATGAAATCCCAGGTCGGGGCGTCGGGCATGGTGAGCCCGGCCTTTTCCATCAGATCCTTGCGGTACATGACCATCGAGCTTTCGCCGTAGAACGGCGCGGCGTAAAGCTTGCCGTCAACGCTGAGGCCGCCACGGATGGCCGGCAGCAGATCGTCGACGTCGTAGTCGGCGCCCAGATTGTCGAGCGGCACGAGCCAGCCCTGCTTGGCCCAGATCGGGGCCTCATAGGTGCCGATGGTCAGCACGTCGTACTGGCCGCCCTTGGTGGCGATGTCGGTCGTGACCTTCTGGCGGAGCACGTTCTCTTCCATCGTCACCCATTGCAGCTGGATGTCCGGATTGGCCGTCGTGAAGTCCGCGGTCAGCTTCTGCATGCGGATCATGTCGCCATTGTTCACGGTGGCGATTGTGAGGGTCTCGGCTGAGGCCGATGAGGCGAGCGTGACGGCAAGCGCTGCCACGAGCAGCGGAGCAAATTTCATTGTTGTCCTCCCAGTGATGAACAGGCAATTGCCCGATCCATGGGCAATTACTCACATCAAGATTGAGACTGTCAAGCGACCGCGATGAAGAATCGTGGAGGCACGTACGTCAGAAACTGCGGAAAACTGGCCGCAAAAAGTAGGAGTTTTGCTACTAACGCCCTTGAATCAACTGAAGAGCTGTTCGCTCGTCCGTGATCAAACCGTTAACGAGACGGCGATTGAGCGCCGCAGCGATGCCGGGCAATTTTTTAGTACCCATGGCAAGTGCTACGACTAAAGAACGCTCGCGGGAGGGCATCGGAGCGCTCGCGACTCGGTCGTTTGTGAGCCCGTCGACCATCTTGCCCTGCGCATCGAACGCCCAGCCGACGATCTCACCCACGGCGCCCGCCTTCTGCAGCGCCTTGAGCTCGGGCTCGGTGATAAAGCCGTCGAGATAAAGCGGCGCGTCCGGCCCCAGATCGCCGATACCGACAAAGGTGATGTCGGCGCGCGCCGCGAGCGACAGGGTTTCCTTGACCATCGGCTGCCGCAACAGCATCTCCCGCTCTTCGGCGGACGAAGCGATGACCGGCAGCGGCATCGGAAACATCCGCGCCTTCACCGCATCGGCCATGTTAAAAATGACGTTGTAGTAGGACGCCGACCCGTCGGGCGCGATGTTACCGGTTAGAGAGACGATCTTGTGCTGCGGCGCATCCATCGGCAGCAGCTGCTCGATCGCCGCCTTCAGCGTACGGCCCGTGCCGAGCGCCATGACGATAGGATCGGGTGCCTTGAGCCGGCGCTCGATTTCCGACGCCGCGGCCTGCGCCACGCCAAGCAGGGTCGAGTTCGATTCAGGATCGGTGGGCACCACCTCGACGAGATCGAGCGCGAAGCGCTGACGCAGCTTCTCGGCGAGCTCCATGCAGTGCCCGATGGGATGGTCGAGGCGGACCTTGATCAGCCCTTCGCTGACCGACAGCGAGACGAGCCGCTGCGCCGTCTGGCGCGACACGCCGAGCTTGCGCGCGATCTCTTCCTGATTGTTCCCGGCGACGTAATAGAGCCATCCGGCACGCGCGGCGTCATCAAGGCGATTGCCGGTGATCTCAGATCGATTGGCCATGGCGCCCCCGCTTTGGGCGGATACTCTTGCAACGGGCAGATGCCCGCAATAGGGAATTTTTCTCGCCCACGCAAGGATTTGCCCGCCGTCGAAACCGGTGAGGTATCGCGCCTGCGGCCATTGAGCCTGCGTTGCGGCCGGGGTGGCACGGCTTGACCGAAATTGGCTTTTGACGCACAGATCAGCCCATGCGGGTGTAGCTCAATGGTAGAGCAGAAGCTTCCCAAGCTTACGACGAGGGTTCGATTCCCTTAACCCGCTCCAGCATCATTCCTATTCCGATAGTCGGGCCCGCTCATAACTGCGGTACCACTCGACGAAACTTCGGACGCCTTCGTTCACCGGGGTCGTTGGGCGGTAGCCGGTCAGGGCGAACAGCAGATGGCTTGAGGCGAAGGTCTCGGTGACGTCGCCGGGCTGCATGGGCAACAGCTTTTTCTCCGCGGTCTTTCCTAACGCGCGCTCTACGCTGGCGATGAACGCAGTGAGCTCGACCGGCATTGAGCCGGCGATATTGACGACACGCCATGGGGCGACGGGCGAGAGGGAGTCGATCTCACTCGCCTTGGCCCGGCCCGGCACCACATCGACCAGCCGCACCACGCCTTCGACGAGATCGTCGATATAGGTGAAGTCGCGACGCATCCGTCCATGGCCATAGACATCGATGGGTTCGCCGCTTTCGATGGCCGCGACGAATTTGAAGATCGCCATGTCGGGCCGGCCCCACGGACCATACGCCGTGAAGAAGCGGAAGCAGGTCGTGGGGATGCCGAACAGCTGTGCGTAGGAATGCGACATCGCCTCGCCGGATTTCTTGGTCGCGGCGTAGAGCGACATCGGCCAGTCGGCCTGGTCGGTTTCGGCGAACGGCACCTTCTGATTGCCGCCATAGATCGAGCTGGTCGAGGCGAACAGCAGATGCCGTGGTGAATGCTGGCGCGCCGCCTCCAGCAGATTGCACGTGCCGACCAGATTGGACTGCACATAGATGTCCGGCCGCTCGACGCTATAGCGGACGCCGGCCTGCGCGGCGAGATGGACGATGATTTCCGCATTACTGTCGGAAATTGCGCGGCTTAGGAGATCGGCATCTTCCAGCCTGGCCTCGATGAAATGGAAGTTGGGCGAGGTCAGCAGCGCAAGTCGCGCCCGCTTCAGCGCAGGGTCGTAGTAATCCGTCACCGCATCGAAGCCGGTGACACTATGCCCATCAGCGAGCAGGCGCCGGGCCAAATGGAACCCGATAAAGCCGGCGGCGCCCGTGACGAAAAATCTCACTCGGCCGCCTCGTTGGCCACGAGATCGTCGCCGCTGACGGCGCGGCCAACATCGACATAAATAAAGCCCTTAGCCTCGATCTCGGCACGCCGATAGACGTTGCGGAGATCGACCAGCACCTTCGCGCGCATCGCGCTCGACAGGCGGTCGAAATCGAGCGAGCGGAACTCGTTCCACTCGGTGCAGACCACGAGGCAATCCGCGCCGGCCGCGACGTCATAAGCGCCAGCGCCGTAGCGGATACTGGGGAAGATAGCGGCAGCCGCTTCCATGCCTTGCGGATCGAAGGCCGCGACCTGCGCGCCGGCATCGAGCAGCGCCTGGATGATGCTGAGCGCAGGGGCCTCGCGCATATCGTCGGTGTTGGGCTTGAAGGTGAGCCCGAGGATCGCGATGGTCTTGCCACGGACCGCGCCACCGCACGCCGCGACGATCTTCCGCGCCATGGCGCGCTTGCGCTGATCGTTGATGGCGACGGTCGTTTCCACCAGCCGCAGCGGGCTGTCGAAATCCTGCCCGGTCTTGACCAAAGCGAGCGTGTCCTTGGGCAGGCATGAGCCGCCGAAGCCGGGGCCGGCGTTCAAGAACTTGGCACCGATGCGATTATCGAGACCGATGCCGCGGGCGATGTCCTGCACGTCGGTTCCGGTCTTTTCGCAGAGGTCGGCGATCTCGTTGATGAAGGTGATCTTCATCGCGAGGAACGCGTTCGCCGCGTACTTGATCAACTCGGCGCTGCGTCGCGACGTGAACATGATGGGCGCGGCGTTGAGATAGAGCGGGCGATAGAGCTCGGTCATCGCGGCCCGCGCCCGCTCGTCTTCCGAGCCGACGACAATCCGGTCCGGCCGTTTGAAATCCTCGATGGCGGCACCCTCGCGGAGGAACTCCGGATTGGAGACCACCGCGATGTCGGCGGAAGGCATCGCGTCACGGATGATGCGCTCGACCTCGTCCCCCGTGCCGACCGGTACGGTGGATTTGGTGACGACGATTGTGAAACCGTTCAGCGACTGCGCGATCGAACGCGCCGCGCTGAACACATGCGACATGTCGGCATGGCCATCGCCGCGGCGCGAGGGCGTGCCTACGGCGATGAGCACCACATCGGCCGCCGCCACGGCCGGAGCCAGATCGCCGGAAAAGGCGAGGCGGCCGGCGGAGACGTTCTCGGCGACCAGAGCTTCGAGCCCGGGCTCGTAAATCGGCATCTTGCCTTGCTTGAGATCGGCGATCTTCTGCGGATCGAGATCGACGCAGATGACGTCATGTCCGAAATCGGCGAAGCATGCGCCGCTCACCAATCCCACATAGCCGGACCCAACTACGGCAATACGCAATTCGATTTCCTTTATCGTCGGAGCGCGGACCCCAGGCGGGCGCGCAATGCCGCATCATAAACATATCCGGGGCGCGGGGAAATGTGGGGGGCGGGATGTCTCGGAGGAGCCCACGTCAGGCGATGACGCGCCGCACGGTTTCAAGCGCACCAGCCTCGAACAGCAACCGCAGATGCGCGATCACCGTTTCGCGGAAAGCCACGTTCTGCGGCAGATCGCTGCCGAAAATCTCTGGTACCGCCAGAAGCCCGCTTGCCAGCGCGACTGGATCCCGCCCGGCATCGTCGGCGATGGCTCGCAGCCTGGCGGAATGCGGGTCCTTGACGTCGATGGGATTGCCCGTCTCGTCGATCCCGGTCACGTAGCGCATCCAGGCGGCGACGCCCAGAGCGAGGCGTGTGTACGGCTGGCCCGCGGCAATCCGGTCGCGAATGGTCCCAAGCAGGCGCTGCGGCAGTTTCTGGCTGCCGTCCATCGCGATCTGCCACGTCCGGTGCTTCAGCGCCGGGTTGACGAAGCGCGCCAGCAATTCGTCGCGATAGGCAGCGAGGCCGGTCTTATCCATCGGCAGCGTCGGCATCGCCTCCTCGGTCATGAGGCCGTGGACGAGCTGACGGATCGCCGGATCGGCGATGGCTTCGCTCACATACTGGTAGCCGCCGAGAAAACCGAGATAGGACATCGTCGAGTGGCTGCCATTGAGCATGCGCAGCTTCATCAGTTCGAACGGTTCGACGTCTTCGACCAGTTGCCCGCCGACGCGCTCGAACTCCGGGCGGCCGCTGGCGAAGCGATCTTCGATGACCCATTGAGTAAACGGTTCCGTCATGATCGGCCACGCATCGTCGAGGCCGGTCAGTTCCTTCACCATCGCACGATCGGCATCGGTCGTCGCCGGAACGATGCGATCGACCATGGTCGAGGGGAACGCGACATGGGCCGCGATGTAGTCGGCGAGATCCTGCGACTGCAGCGCGGCGAAGCCGGTGACGATGCGCTGGACGGTCTTGCCATTGGCCGGCAGATTATCGCAGCTCATCACGGTGAAGGGCGCAACACCCGCTGCACGCCTAAGCTGGATGGCGCGCACGATCAGTCCCGGCGCACTGACCGGCTTCTCCGGGTGCGCCAGATCATGGACGATATCGGGATGCTTCGGGTCGAGCTTGCCGGTCGCTGGGTCGTGGCAATAGCCCTTCTCGGTGACGGTCAGCGACACGATGCGGATGCGTGAATCGGCGAGCGTCGCGATCAGTGTGTCGCGCTGCGTGTTGGCATCGAGGATGTCGATGATCGACCCGATGATGCGGGGCGTGGTGCCGCCCGCATCGCGAATGGCGACGGTATAGAGGAAATCCTGCGGCTCGAGCGCCTCGCGCGTATCGGGGCGGCGCAGCGACGCGCCGACAATGCCCCAGCTCGGATCACGGCTGAGCAGGCTATCGACATAGACCGCCATGTGGGCGCGGTGAAACGCCCCGATCCCCAGATGGACGATGCCGGGCGTTACGGCCTTGCGGTCATAGGGCAGGGCGGGTGCCGATTGGTTGCTCAGGCGCATTGTGGTCTCCAGAAAATGGCCACCGGCTGCGGAGGACTCGCATATGCCGGTGGCCCAGGTATCACGCCGCTGAGGACGGCGTGGGGAGATTAGTCGAGGGAGTTCGCAACTTTTTGTCGTTGATCGGCGCCAGCGCCGGAACATCCCTGCATTGATGGGCGGATTGCGATCCGCCTTTGTCTCTAGCTGATCTCGATCACGGCCTTGATCAGGCCGGTCTTGTCGGTGACCCATTTGGGCAAATCCTGGACGGCGCCCGAAAGCGAGGTCCGGTGGGTGATCCAGTCGCGCGACTTGGCGTCGCCCGCCTTGATCGCAGCAATGACGCGCTCGAAATCGGCCTTCAGCGCATTGCGGCTGCCGAACAGGCTGATCTCTTTGCGATGGAAGTCGGCATCGACGAAATTGATGTCGCCTTTGACGACGCTCACCAGCACATACCGGCCGCCATTGGTGACATATTTGAAGCCCTCTTCGATCGAGGTCCGGCTGCCCGTGGCATCGAACACCACATCGAATCCCTCGCTGTCGGTGATCGCATCGAGCCTGGCCGCGAAATCGTCGACCGCATGTACGGTCTTGCAGTTGGGCACGAGGCGGGCAGCAGCGTCGAGACGTCCCGCATCCTTGTCGATCACGGTCACTGCGCCACCGGCGAGCGAGGCAAACAGGGCCGCGCCGAGCCCGATCGGGCCGGCACCAATCAACAGCACCCGATCATCGGATGACACCGCCGCGCGGCTCACCGCATGGGCTCCGATCGCGAGGAATTCCACCATGGCACACTCGTCGGCGCTCAGCCCCTCAGCACGAACGAGGTTGCCAACGGGGATCGAAATCAGGCTAGCCATACCGCCGTCGCGATGCACGCCTAGAACGGCGATCTTGGTGCAGCAGTTGAACTTGCCTTTGCGGCACGCGATGCAGGTGCCGCAGGAGATGTAAGGATTGACGACATAGATGCCGCCAATTTCAAGGCCGGAATCGGAGGGTGCCTCGACAACCTCGACCGCCAGTTCGTGTCCCATGACACGCGGATAATTGAGGAAGGGCTGGTTGCCCTCATAGATATGATAGTCGGTCCCGCAGATGCCGACACGGCGCGGCGCTACCAGCGCTTCACCCTCGCCGCGAACCGGGCGGGGGCGCTGGGCGACGGCCAATTCACCGGGCTTGTTGCACACGAGGGCCGCGATCGTTTCCATAGTCTTTCTGTCCTAGTCCGGAACAACAGGGCCGGCGCAACGTGCGCCGGCCCGTCTCGATGATTCGACTTACTCGAAATCGGCAACATTTGCGCTGGTGACGAGCGCCGCACCCGAATCGATCAGCGACTCGACTTTAGCGCCGCCGATGGCCTTCACGAGAGCATCGACGCCGAGTTCAGCCATCTTGGCCGGGTACTGGGCAACGCTGGCATCTTCCTGGCCCGACTTGATCTTGTCGATTTCGCCGCAGCACGCGTCGAAGCCAACCATAATGATCGCGTCATTGGCGATGCCGGCGTTTTCGATCGCCTGCGTCGCGCCAACCGCCGGAGGACCGCAGGCGGCATAGATTGCCTTCAGGTCCGGATGGGCAGTCAGCAGATCTTCGGCAACGGAGATGCCGAGTTCTTCGGTGCAGTTGGTGCCGCCCTTGCCGACGATCTCAACCTTCGGGCCGCCTTCGAGGCCCTTCAGCATGCCATTCACGCGATCATCGAGCGCGGGAACGCCGGGGACGCCTTCGAGAATGCCGAGCGTGTCGCCATCCTTGAGGACCGTCTTGAGGTACTCACCCGCGAGCACGCCCGCGTTGAAGTTGTTCGTCGTCGCGAGCGAGGTCAGGCCCTTCCAGTCGGGAATGCTGTTGTCCATGAGGACAATCTTCACACCGGCTTCGACAGCCTTGTCCAGAGCCGGGGCAACCGTGGGGTCGACCGGCGTGATGGCGATACCCTGCACACCCTGGGTGACCATCGACTCGATGAGGGCGATCTGCCCTTCGATATCGGTGCCCGACTGACCCTGGCCGTAGATGATCTGCACGCCCGGATTGGCAGTGGCATACGCCTTGGCTGCGTCTTCCATGGTCGTGTAGAACGGCACCGGGAACTTGGTGATGAAGCCGATTTTGACATCGGCTGCAAACGACGGCGAAGCGATCGCTGCTGCGAGCGCCAGGCCTCCGATTAGTCCGTAAAGTTTCATTGTAGTCTCCCTCTCCAGAGATTTCGGGCCGTCCCGATTGGAACGGCCGCGTTCCACCTCACCTTGCGGCGAGGCGAATTCGTTCACCCCTCCGCGCCGACGATCATCGACACCAGTTCCTGTTGGTTGGAGCGGCTTGGCTTGAGTTCGCCGACCTTGTTGCCCTGCCGCAGAACCACGGCACGGTCGGCAAGTTCGACCACATGTTCCATATTGTGGGTGATGAGGATCACCGCGTTGCCCTCGGCCCGCAGCTGCGAGATGAGGTCGAGCACCTTGCGCGACTCGCGCAGGCCGAGCGCCGCGGTCGGCTCGTCGAGGATCACCACCTTGCGCGCAAACACAGTTGCACGCGCGACCGCGATGGCCTGGCGCTGACCGCCGGACATCAGCGCCACGGGGGCGTCGAATTTGGGCAGCTTGACCTTCAGCCGATCAATGACGGACGCAGCCTCCTGGTCCATCGCCCTGCTCCTGAGAAAGCGCATGCCGCGCGGCAGCCAGGTCGGAAACGAGATCTCACGGCCGCAGTAAAAGTTCTGCGCCGGTGTCAGATTGTCGAACAGCGCAAGGTCCTGGTAGACGGTCTCGATGCCGGCGCTGCGTGCCGCCGCAGGACTCTTGATCGTCACCTTCTGGCCATCGAGGATGATGTCGCCTTCATCGAGCGAGTGGACGCCGCTGATGCATTTGATGATCGTCGATTTGCCGGCGCCATTGTCGCCGAGGAGGGCGAGCACTTCGCCCCGATGCGCTTCGAGGCTCACGCCTTTGAGGGCATGGACGGCACCGAACCGCTTCTGCGCATTGCGGACAGCGAGCACCGGCTCGGCCGGTGTCACGATCGTCGCCGCAGATGCGGATGCGGGCATTGATGGAGTGGTCGTCATTGCAGCCTCGCCGCCTGCATCACGCGGACGCGGCTCTCAAGATGGTTGCGCAGAACATCGGATTCGACGGCCAGCACGATGATCACGCCGATGGCGATGAGCTGAAAGAAGATGTCGACATTGAGCAGATTGAGGGCGTTGCGGATCACGCCGATCATCACCGCGCCGACCAGAGCGTGGCCGATATGCCCACGTCCGCCGAGGAAGCTCGCGCCGCCGATGATGACGGCCGCGATCGTGTCGAGTTCGAGCAGATTGCCGTAGAGCGGCGAACCCGCCTCGGTGCGGCCGGCGAGCAGGACGGCGCCGATGCCCGCACAAATGCCCGCGATCACATAGGTCGAAACCAGCACCAGATTGACCGGGATACCCATGCGCACCGCGGCCTCGGGCTTGCCGCCGACGGCATAGATCCACCGGCCCCACACCATGGTTTTGGCCATAATGAGGACGAGCGCCGCGACGCCGGCCACGACGAAGAACGAGTTCGGCACGCCATAGGTCGCGCTCCCGCCGATCACTGTGATCAGATCCGGCATGCCGCGCATCGTCGTGTGGCCGATCGAGAATTCGAGTGCCAGGCCGCGCGCGATACTCAGGGTTGCGAGCGTGATGATGAAGGGGTGGGGCAGGCGGCCATAGACGAACACCGCTCCATTGATCGCCCCCACCAGCGCGCCGCTGAGGATCATTGTCGGGATGACGGCCCATGCCGAATCGTTGACCCGGAACATCAGCGCGCCGAGCACGGTTGCGAGGGCCAGATTGGAGCCGACCGACAGATCGATGCCGCGCGTCAGGATGACCAGATGCTGGCCCATCGCCACGACGGCGATGACCGCGATCTGCGACATGATGTTCGAGATGTTCCGCCCGGAGAAGAAATTGGGCACGGTCAGGCTCAGCACGACGATCATCACGATGAGGATGACGACCGGACCGGCGCTCAGCAGTTTCAGCGAAACGGAAAGCGCGCTCACCGGCTCAGATGTGGTAGCGGTGCGGGTCGGCCCCGCATCTTCAGTCTTGGATTCCAAAAAGTCCCCCAGCGGTTCCGCCATGAAGGACATGACGGTCCACGATCAAATGTCGCTTATAGATAAAAAGCAGCATTCGATGTCGGGTCAACTTGTTTTTTATGGATAAGGTGGGGTAGTTAAAGGACAATTCGGGGGCAATTTGTGAAAGCCGACAACGTCTTCAAGCACGCCTACAACGCGATGATCGAGATCCTGGATGGTCTAGATCCGGGCCAGCCCCTTCCATCGGAAAACCGTCTGGGGGAGAGGCTCGGTGTGAGCCGGACCACAGTGCGCAAAGTCCTCGCGGGATTGGCGGAAGGTGGCTATGTCACCGGCGACGGACGCGACCGGCTGGCCGGCACGAAAGTGCCCCCCGGCGCGCGCTACCCGCAAACCGAAACGGTGCCCACTTCTGCGCAGGTCGAAAAGCTCTTCATGGAGTGGATCCTGCGTGGCGACACCAAGCCGGGAGCGCTGATCAACGAGCTGGAACTGGCGCGGACATTCGGTGTCGGCACCACCGGCATTCGCGAATTCCTCAATCAGTTTCGCCGTTTTGGCCTGATCGAGAAGCGCCCCA
>JBDSHC010000119.1:0-50425 GCA_039918675.1 Devosia sp. | reverse complement strand
CGCCGCGCACAAGGTCGCGACGCACGCGCTGTCCGGTGTCATGGCGGGAACCGCGGGCGTCCTGCTTGCCTGGTTCAACGGCCGCATCTCATCGGGAACGATCGGTGTCGGCGCAGCCATCGACATTCTAGTCATCACAGTCATCGGCGGCATCCGCCATCCGGCCGGCCCGTTTCTGGGCGCCCTACTCTTCGTCGCCATGCAGACGTTCGCCATCGATCTTGTCGGTGCCGAACGGTTCAACACGCTCATCGGAGCCGTGTTTCTCATCATGGTGTTTCTTTCGCCCGATGGTGTCCTGGGACTCTTCAACAAGCTCGCCGGCCATCTTCGCAAAACGCTTCGGAAGTGAATCCGAACATGACTGCCTAATTCTTGCTCGCAACAAAGGGAGGAGCATCATAATGCGCTTTACGACGACAGGACTGATTGTAACTGCACTGATGGGGTCAGTTTTCACCCCGGGTCTGGCAATGTCGGCGGACGCCATCAAGATCGGCTTGCTGGCGACGTTCGAGGGACCGTTCACCGTGCTTGGTCAAGACGGCCAGCGCGGCGCAGAACTCGCCGCCAAGAAATTCGGCAATGCCATCGATGGCCACGCCATTGAATGGGTGATCGGTTCGTCCGACGCGTCTCCGGACAGTGCTCTGGCTGCGGTTCGCAAGCTTGTCGAGCAGGATGGCGTCAAAGTCGTCGTCGGTCCGCTGTCTGGCGACGAAGGCATGGCTGTCAAGGACTATGCCCGCAGCCACCCCGATGTGACTTTCATCAATGGCACCTCGGGCGCCCAGGACTTCACGCTGCGCGATCCGGTTGCCAACGTCTTCCGCTTCTCGACGGATGGCGCGCAGTGGATGGCCGGCCTCGGCTCTTACATCTACGACACGAAGGGCTATCGCTCGATCGCCACCGTGGCCGAAGACTACTCGTTCCCCTACACGCAGGTCTTTGGCCTCATGGCCGAGTTCTGCGGCAAGGGCGGTCACGTCGTCTCCAAGTCCTGGGTGCCGATTGGCAACAAGGACTACTCATCTGTCATCGCGGCGATCCCCGACAACGTCGACGCGGTCTATGTTGCTCTCGGCGGCGCCGACGCTGTCAATTTCCTGACACAGTACAGCCTGTCCGGCGGCAGCGCACCACTTGTCGGTGGCTCGATCACCGTTGACCAGACCGTGCTCTCCACCGAAGGCGATCTGCGCATGGCCGTGGTGGGCACTCCCTCTGCCGGCCCGATGGCCGACGCCAATACGACCCCCGAGTGGCTGGCCTTCGTTGCCGACTACAAGGCGACGTTCCCGGATGGTTTCCCCGCGCCATCGCTATTTGCTCAGGGTTACTACATCAACGCGCTCGCCACTTTCACGGCGCTCGATCAGGTTGATGCAGATCTCTCCGATGGTGGGGCCAAGTTCCGCGAGGCGCTTGCTGGGCTGACGCTCGACACGCCGACGGGCAAGGTCTCGCTCGATGCAAACCGCAACGGTATCGCCGACATCTACATTACTGAAGCTGTCGCCGACGCATCGGGCGCTCTGTCGAACAAGGTCGTAGCGGTTGTGCCGCAGGTCAACCAAAGCCTCGGTATGGATCCGGCCGCCTTCCTCGCTCTGGGTGTCGTTGGCCGGGATAACCCGAGCTGCCCGTGATTGACCCTACTCCCGACGTCTCAAGTCTCCCATTGACGACGTCCAGCAGTTCCAGCGCTCCGGCGCTGGAACTGGTGGGTCTCGGGCGCCGCTTCGGCGCTCTCGTCGCTCTGGCTGATGTAAATCTGGTTGTGGGTGCACATGAGCGCCGCGCCGTTCTCGGCTCCAACGGCGCGGGGAAGACGACGCTGTTCAACGCCATTACTGGCGATCTCGCGCCCACCAGCGGAACAGTCAGGCTGTTCGGCCGCGACATTACAGGCATGCCCGTCCATCAACGGGCGCGCATCGGCATGCGGCGGACCTACCAAATCTCCAAGCTGTTTAACGGCATGTCTGTGATCGACAGCCTGTTCGTCGCCTGCAAGGGCGTGTCCCAGGGCCGCTTCTCGCTGCGCCGTAGCCGAATCGACGACGCCGACCGGGCGCAGGCCGAAGCGATCGCCCGCACCATTCATCTCGACGATATCGGCAACACCATTGTCGCCTCGCTCAGCCACGGGCAGCAGCGGCAGCTCGAGATCGGCTTCGCCCTCGCCGGCAGGCCCGGCCTCCTGCTGTTCGATGAGCCGGCTGCCGGCCTGTCGCCCGCCGAGCGCAGCGATCTCGTTCACATTCTGCGAGCCCTGCCGCCGAGCGTGCCCTTCATCATCATCGAGCATGACCTCGATGTTGCCCTGCGTGTCTCCGACCGCGTGACCATCATGCATGACGGGCGGCAGTTCCGCGAAGGCACACCGGCCGAGATCGAGGCTGACGCCGACGTACAGAAGATATATCTCGGTGATTCCCTTGAGCACTGACTTACCCGTTCTCGCAATCAACGGTCTCGAGGTTCGATATGGTGCCGCGGCGGCAGTACAGGGCGTCTCGCTGCGCGTTAGTAGCGGCGTGCTGTCCGTTGTCGGCCGCAACGGCATGGGCAAGACCACGCTGTGCAAGACGATCGTCGGACTTAAGGAAGCGGCCGGGGGCGAGATAAAGTTTCTGGGCACACCCCTGTTGGGCAAGCGCCCCGATGTGATCCATCGTCTGGGGATCGGCTATGTGCCGCAGGGCCGGCGCATCTGGCCTAGCCTGACGGTGGACGAGCACCTTCGTATTCCAAACACGCCGGCTTTCCCCAAATGGACGCGCGAGCGCATCTACGAAACCTTCCCGCGGCTGGCAGAACGTCGCAACAATGGCGGCAATGCCCTGTCGGGTGGCGAAAAGCAGATGCTCGCCATTGGCCGAGCGCTGCTTGGAGACCCCAGGCTCGTGATCATGGACGAGCCGACCGAGGGCCTGGCCCCGGTGATCGTGGATCAAATGGTCGAATTGCTCCGGCGTCTCGCGTCGGATGAGGGAATGACCATCCTGCTGGTCGAGCAGAACCTGAAAGTAGCACTTTCGGTCGCCGATCACGTCGCCATCATGGTCAACGGCGCCGTCGATCGCATTGTTGGTGCGCAGGAGCTGCGCGCTGATCGCGCTCTGCAGCAACAATTGCTGGGCGTCGGTAAGCAGGCCACTCGCGAGTTGACCGCCTGATGATCCGGTTGCTGAATGCCCCGACCTCGCCTTTCGGCAGGAAGGTGGTCACTGCATTGCTGGAACTGGACCTGCCGTTCACCGAGACGTTCGTCGACATCAACGTGCCATCCGCGCTCGACGCAAAAAATCCGCTGCGTCAGGTGCCGACGCTGATCGATCGTGATGGGACGGCGATCTATGACAGCACGGTGATTGTCGGCTATCTCGATAGTCTGGCCCCGAGGCCGACGCTGTTTGATGCCGACCGGCACTGGGAACAACTGACTGCGATGTCACTCGCCGATGGGCTGATGGAAGCGGTGCGCATGAAGTTCCTCGAGAGCAGGCGCCCCCACGGTGAGCGCAGTGAGCAATTCATCACGCGGTTGAGCGCCCGAATAGACAGAAGCCTGCACGCGATGTCGGATCAGTCGTCAGGCCTTGCAACCGGCGCGAAGGCGGACAGTCTGGCGATCGGCTGTGCGCTCCGCTATACTGAATTTCGCCATGGCTACGAGTGGCGCAAATCCATGCCCGCACTGGCGGATTGGCTGGATGCGTTCGGCTCGCGCCTGTCGATGCAATTGACCGAACCAGATCGCGGTCAACCCCTCGCGATCATGCCGCGGGACGAATAATCAGTGCGGCAGATCGGCAGGCATGTCGATGTCGCGCACAGTACCGGGATTGGACGTCGGGAACAGCCTCAGTTCGTTGCGGTAATGCGCGATGATGTTCTTGGCGCCGTGATCGCCCGAGAGCAGCGCAAGCTCATCACGATACTGGCTGCCGAACAACACCGGGTGGCCCTGCTGGCCGTGAAAGACTGGCCGGCATATGTCTCGCCAACTGGCGAAATGCACCTTGCAGTCTGCGAAATCGTCCGGCTCGAGAAACGGCATGTCTCCCAGACAGACAAAGATTCCAGCCATGTTCGCCCCAAGGTGGGAGACGCCGCACGCAATCGAGGTGCTCATGCCGTCGGCATAGGAAGGGTTCGCAACCCAGCGCGCACCGGATCTGGCCACGATCGCGTGGACGGCATCGGCGTCCGGGCGGCAGACAACGACAAGCTCGCTCCCATGTGCTTTAGCGTGATCGATAGCCTGACCCAGAACCGTGCTGTTGCCCAGCGGCTCACACAGCTTGTCCTTGTCGCCGTAGCGAGCCGACAGCCCGGCCGCGAGAAGAACAACTCCGAACGGGCCGTCCATCTCACACCACCAGCTTATTCTGTCGGGCGCTGTCCAGGATCTCAGCCAGCAGACCTACAGCCAATTCCGTCGCGCTACGCGCGCCGCGAACGGCGCCGGCGGGAGCGATGATCCTTGCCAGTTGCTCGGGACTGAAGCCCAGCTCGATCAATCTGTCGCGGCGGGTCTGGCCGACCGACTTGCTTCCGACGGCACCGATGTAGAATGCGGGGGAGTGCAGAAGATTGTGCAGCAGCGGGAGTTCCAGCACATGCTCGTGGAAGGCGAGGACACAGGCCGTCCAGGCATCGAGTTGCGGCAAATCGTTGCCATCTCGCAGAATGCTAGCATCGAGACCTTGGGCCCGGGCCTGATCTAGGGTCGCGGTATCAGTGGCTTTCAGTTCGGCTTGCATCCCAAAGAATCTGAGCAGGGATGCGAGCTGGATAGGTGCAGCACCGGAACCGAATACAAGTGTACGCACCGGAGGCAGATAAAGCCGCTGGAAGCGCCCGGCATCCATTGGAAGCTGGATGTAGTCGTTCAGTCGATCATTGATTGTTGAAACGCCGTTCGAGAGAGCAATCTCAATCCCAAACGGCTGGCGCGCCTTCATATGACTCTGAGCGGCCTGCAGCACTTCCGGTCGCAATGCCTGATCGAAATAGATGTCGATGCCTGAGCCACAGGGTAGCCTGAGGTCGAAATATTTCGACCCCTTGCCGTAGCGCTCGAGACTATTGGCACCATCGGCCATCACCTGCTTTGCGCGCAGGGAAAACTCTGCCTCAAGGCACCCGCCCGTGAGATAACCCTGCGTCAAACCGCTTTCGGCTACCGCCATTTGCGCGCCGATCGTTCGCGGGCTCTTTCCGTCGATAGCGACGATCGTTGCCATCGACGTCCTGACTCCGAGATCAAGCCAGGCCGAGGCTGCGAGGAGCGGTGGATAGTCGACCATGCTGATGTCGGGCATCGCTATGTCCACTCACAGGGCGGATTGGTCTTGGCTGAGCGTGTGCTTGGCGAAGCGTTGCACGCTGTCCCAGTCGAGGCGAAACCCAGCGCCCGGTTCATCGTCGATCCGGAGCGTACCATCCGTAATGTCAGGCGCCCCTTCCAGCAAGTCGAACATCGGGCAGGCGCCAACTTCGACCGGGATCAGCTCGACCGCGTCGATGCTGCGCAGCGCACCCGCAAGCTGGGCATGGATGGGCAGGAAGACATGTGGCAGCACCGTATAGCCGACGAGTCCCGCCTTCTCGGCGATAGCGACTGCCGGCGTAACCCCGCCGCACGTCGTCGCATCGAGCCGAAGCACGCTGACGTTGTCCAGCATTCTGGAGAGCGTCTGAGCGTCGGGCAAGTCCTCGCCGCAGGCCAGCGGAGTCGAGAGGTGTGCTTGCAGCTCGCTGGTCAAGTCACATTGATATGGGCCGAAGGGGTCTTCGATGAATTGGAGCCCCATCGCATCGAGGCTGCGGCAGGTGCGGAGGGCTTCGGGGACCGAGCGCCATGTCCAATGCGCATCGACACCGAGACGTGCCCCCGCCACCTCCTGCGCTGCAGCGACGAGGCGCAGATCATGCTCCGGATCGGTTCCTCCGATCATGATCTTGATCCGCTGGAACCCTTCATCCACCCGCTTGCGAACTTCGGCGCATACGTCCTCGATGCTACGCTGGTCCAGGTAGTAGCCCGCGACGACCATCACTGGCACCTTGTCCCGAAACCCACCCAGCAGCCGGTACAGCGGCTGCTGACTCTGTTTCGCAGCCAGATCCCAAAGCGCGATATCAACGAGTGACGCGGCTTTGATATAGGCCGGTCGGCTGTTGACGAAGCGCTGGAGGAAACTGTCGACAGTACGCCGCCGCATGCCAACGTCGGTGCCCACGACATAGGGCGCCATTCTTGCAACAGCCTCGATTAGGGGCCCGCCGCGCGGATAGCCCAGAGCGTCGCCGAAGAGCCCCACGTCAGTTTCGAGACGAAGGGCCACAAATTCGCGCGTCTTGATCTCGACCGGTCCAAGGCGAATGGGCCGGGGCAGGGGCAGGCTACATTCGGCGGCTAGAACTCGCGTGATGCGCATCAACCAACCTCATTCGGCGTCTGAGCGCGCGGCTGCGGCCTTGTGCGCCGCGAGCGCCATCAGCCGCTTATCGCGCCAGAGTTGCCGCGACTTATGCTCATTCATGGGCAGGCGCTCGCGCCGTTTGGCCTCGACATAGTCCATGAGCTCGCCCTCCCATTTGACAGGGGCACCCTCAGGATAGAGCTGCTGATAAAGCTCGCCATAGCGGCCGACGAAATCGCGGATGCCGCCCGGCGCGTTCAGATCGGCGGTTTCAAACGGGCCGATGAAACTCCACCGCAGCGCCAAACCTTCCCTGATGGCGATATCGACATCTTCGGGCGCCGCGAGCCCGCTCGAGACCAACCGCCAGGCCTCGTGATAGATGGCGCCCTGCAGTCGGATCGTGAGAAAGCCGTGGTCTTCCTTCTTCATCATGATCGGCGTCTGGCCGCAGGATTTGAGGAAGGCGGCGGTGCGCTCCAGCACGTCGGACGATGTCCATGGCGATGGCACAACGTCGACGGCGGGCACCAGATAGGGCGGGTTCAGCGGATGGGCGACCACACAGCGGTCGCGGCCCCCGAGATGATCGGTGAATAAAGATGGGACGATCCCCGACGTCGAGCTGGCGAGAATGGCATCGCGGGGCGCAGCTTCATCCATCGCTGCGAAGATCTCACGTTTGACCGGTATCGATTCAGCCGTGTTCTCCTGAACATAGAAGGCGCCCGACAACGCCGTGCCCAGGTCCTCTTCACTCGAAATGCGCGACAGCACCTGGGCTTCGGTGCTGCCCGACAGTAAATCCTTGTCTGCCAGCACCGGCAGCACCGAGGCGATGTAGTGCCTGGCTTCTGCGCACCGCGCTGGAGTCTTGTTCCACAATACCACATCGTGCCCTGAACGAGCAAAGCTGATGGCCCAGGCGCGCCCGATCATACCGGCGCCAACAATGACGGTCTTCATGGAAACTCCTGGTCAGAAATTAGCGCGCCGTGCCAAAAAACCGGCCAAAGAACCGCGTGAACAACGCCCCGAGCGACTTGAAGATCAGCGGCAGCGCGTCGACGTTCGAACTAGATGGTGCCGGGTGCGGTGGCGGGGCAGGCTGTGAGGGACTGCCTTCCACGGCCTCGCCAACGCTTGCAGACGTATCCGGCTGAGCGGCACCCGCCGGCACCGCCAATGCTAGCTGCATATTGTCGGCGAACTGCTTGAAAATCTGCCGCGCCACTTCCTGGATCAGGCCACCGCCGAACTGCGCCAGCTTGCCCTTGATATCCACATCGGCATTGACCGAGACGCGCGTGCCGCCCCCGGGCGCAGCTTCCACCGCGCCCACCATGCCGGCCTTGGCGAGGCCGGCGCCGGTCATCTCCTTGCCTTCGCCGACGACCCTTATCGTACGCGCGACGGCGTCCAGCGCTTCGATCCGCGCCACGCCCTTATACTGCGCGACGATCGGGCCGACCTTGACCTTGACCTTGCCTTCGTAAGTCTTGTCGTCGACCACATTCATGAGCTCGGCGCCCGGCAGGCATGTGACGACCTTTGCCGGGTCCGAGATGAAGGCCCAAACGGCATCGACCGGCGCGTCGATTACGAAAATCTCTTCGATCTTGATCGCCATATGTCTCTTCTGGTGCCCGGCTTGCCGCGTGCAGATTTCGTCGTTCTGTAGAAATCACCTTACGATTATCGATTATCGGTAGTCAATAATCGATAATCGTTGACATGGCGGGTTGTGCTTTCTACGGTAGCATCAATGTTGGCCAGCAATTCCTGCCGAAAAAGCAGGGCGCAAACAATTGCATGGCTCGAGGCGTCAGGGAGGGGAACACCATGGAAGCGAAAGCTCCGGCTATTCTAGGCAGCTTTTACGGCAGCGACGAATTCGCCATCGATTGGAAGGATGGGGAGAAAGACCTCTTCTGGATCCTGGACGATCTTCATTGCCCCAATCCGCTGTCCCCGATGTTCTTCGACATCGGCGGCTGGTGGCTCACCTGCGATCACATGTTCCGCCGCTTCGGTACGCCGTTCGCAAGCGACTGGATCGCCAAGAACATCAATGGCTATCTCTACACGGCCGCCGTGCCGGCCAATGCGTCCGTCCGCGCCGAGGCCAGCGAGTTCCAGGCGCGCTATGTGCCGCGTGTGCCCGATAATGACGAGTATGCCGGCAAGATCGGGCCCTATCTGGGGAACGTGCTGCCCTATTACGCGGAGAATTTTATCGATTGGTGGCGCGACCGCATCCGCCCCGAGATCGAGCGCAATTTCGAATATATTGATGGCTTCGACACCAAGAAGGCGAGCCTCACCGCTCTGGCGATCCTGCTGGAAGACGCGATGGACATCCATGATCGGCATTGGAAGATCCATTGGATGCTGAATTTCTCGCAGTTCTCGAGCACTATGGCGTTGAACGGCGCGATCAGCGAACTGAAGCCGAACGCCAAGCCGGACCTGATGGGCCGTCTCCAGAATTCTGTCGATGACAAGAACTGGGATTCCATCGAGCAGCTCTGGCAAATGAAGGAAGAGATCAAGACCGACTCTATCCTCAAGCAGGCGTTCGAGGTCGAGACCGCCAAGGGCGTATTGGCCGCGCTCGAAGCCTCCCCGCGGGGCAAAACCTTCCTCGCCGAAAAGCTGCGTCCCTATCAGGAAGCTTTTGGCCATAAGGCTATCTGGTCGCACGAAGTATGCTTCCCGCTCTGGCGCGAAAATCCCGGGCCGATCATCGAGGCCATCCGCGGCTACATCATCACCGATTACGACTATCCCAAGACGATTGACGCCGTGCACAGGGATCTCGCCGGCGCGGTGAAGGAACTGATGGACGGCGTACCGGCTGGCGAAGGTCGCGATCGCCTGCAGTCAGCGCTCGATATGTCGCTGAAGATGAACCCGTTGACCCCGGATCATCACTTTTTCATCGACCAAGGCACGAATGCGCGTCTGCGCACAGTGCTGATCGCCATCGGCCACAAGCTCGTCGAGCTAGACGTTATTGATGACGCCGAAGACATTGTCTTCCTACGCTACAATGAACTGCGCGCGCTGATCGGCGACCAGAAGGCCTACGACGCCCGCACCCTGGTGTCCGACCGCCGCGACGAGCGTGAAGAATCGTCCGCGATCCGTCCCCCCGAATGGGTGGGCACGGCGACTGAGGAAGCGCTGGCGTTCCCCTACGCGTCACTCTGGGGCTTTCCAGAGAAGTTCCATCGCAAGCCTGCCAGCAAGACCGGTGAAATCAAAGGCTTGGCAGCCTCACCGGGCGTCATCGAAGGTCCGGCGCGTCTGGTGATGACGGTAGAGGAATTCGATCAGGTCAAGAAAGGCGAGATACTTGTCTGTCGCATGACCAACCCGGCCTGGGTTGTTCTTTTCACCAAAATTGCAGGTTTGGTGACCGATGCGGGGGGCAGCGCGTCTCATTCCGCGGTGGTCGCCCGCGAATTCGGGCTCCCTGCTGTTGTGGGCACTTCGTACGCGACACAGCAGATTAAGACTGGCGACCGGGTGCGAGTAAACGGTACCACCGGTGTCGTCGACATTCTGTCCTAATCCGCGGAAAGCAAAACCATGATCAACCGTCTCATTCTCAGCGAACAGGTCAAGGAAGAGCTGCTGAATGACATTCTGAAAGGCAAGTATCAGCCGGGTGACCGGCTGGTGGAGTCCCAGATCGCCAAGGCGATGGGCATCAGCCAATCTCCTGTGCGCGAAGCACTGCGCGACCTTGTCGCCATGCGCTTCGTCGAGGTGGTTCCCTACAAGGGTGCCAGGGTGCGCATGGTTGATCCAAACGAGCTGGCCGAAATCTACCCGGTCCGTGCATCGCTCGAAGAGCTTGCGGGGCAACTTGCTGCCCCCAGGCTCAAGGGCCACGTTGAAGAACTCGAGAGCATTTACGACGCGATGGTCGACGCCGCCCGCCGGAATGAAGTTCACGAACTGTCCGCACACGATGCGAAATTCCACAAGGTCATCGTGGCGGCAGCGGCAAACCGTATTCTGGCGGATACCTGGGGCAGCCTCATGATTGAGACCCGGACGTTCGTCACCACGGTCAGGATCATCATTCTAGATCACGGACTGCAACGTGTCGCCGAAATGCATCGCCCGATCATCGACGCTCTGAAGAGCGGAAACGCAAAAAAAGCGGGCGCAGAAATGCGAACCCACGTCGAGACTTTTGGCAAGCTAATTCAAAAAGGCGATCCCAATGGGACAAACTCTAGTCGATCTGTCGATGCCGGTGCAGGAGGGCATGATGACCTTCCCAAGGGTACAGCCGCCGCAGATTAGAATGCTTGAAAGCTGGCAGGAATTCGCTGCCAATATCGGTGCCTCAGCGCATGGCGAAAACTGGCTGACGGCGCATTACGTGGTGAGCCACAGCGATCACGCCGGCACCCATGTAGATGCCGTCAAGCACATGCGTGGGCCGGATGCGCCGGGTCCCGAAGGCATCCCACTCGAATATTGCTTCTCCGACGGCGTTGTTCTGGACTTCCGGCATCTTGAAAAGGGTGCGGGTATCACCGTCGCCGACATCGAGGGAGCCCTGACCAAGATCGGCTACACGCTCAAGGAGAAGGACATCGTCCTTATCCAGACGGGCGCCTCCGCCTATAACGATCAGCCGCGCTATCTGACCGACCATGTCGGCATGACCGGCGAAGCAACGCGCTACCTCATCGCGCATGGTGTGCGCATGATGGGCACCGATGCGCCGACGTTCGATCCGCCAGTCTGGGCGATGTTCGAGCGCAAGCATTTCTGGGAAGCGCACAAGGTGATGATCGACGAGGACTATTGGCACCTCGAGAATCTCATGCATCTCGACAAGCTGCCGACGCATGGCTTCAAGCTGTCGGTGTTCCCGATCAAGTGGATGGGCACGACCGGCGCACCGGTCCGCGCTGTAGGTATCGTCAATGACTGAGCGTCCGGACGTTATCTGGTTCGAGGAAGGAGATTGCCTTCAGGTCCTGCTGGCTGGCGGCAAGGGCGCGAGCCTGGCCAGCATGGCGAGCCAGGGGCTGCCGGTGCCGCCGGGCTTCGTCGTGCCGTCCTATGTGATGGAGCAATGCCTCGACGCGGAGAAACTTCGCAAGCTTGCCGTGGCACAGGATTTTGTCGGCGCTATGCAGCTGGTAACGGAAACCGCGTCTGTCAGTGACGCCGTCATTGCGGCTTATGAGAGGCTTGGCGGCAAGGTCGCGGTGCGGTCATCCGCCAGCGCGGAAGACTCCGAGGCTGCGAGCTATGCGGGCCAGCAGGAGACCTATCTCAACGTCGTTGGCTCCGAGAACGTGCGCCGCCACATCATCGATTGCTGGGCGTCGTTCTTTTCGGAGCGGGCGATCTTCTACCGCCAACTCAAAGGTTCGCTCGAGGATCTGCGTATGGCCGTGGTCGTGCAACGCATGGTCGATGCCGACAAGGCCGGCGTGATGTTCACCGTGCACCCTGTTACCAAGCGGCGCGACCGCATGCTAATCGAAGCCGTTTTCGGCCTTGGCGAGCAGGTCGTTTCTGGCGAGGTGACGCCGGACCACTATGTGATCGATCGCAAAGGTATCAGCAAGAAGCAGGACACGCCGCTTGGCGGTGTGCTGACCGAGTCCGAGCTGACGGAACTGGCAGGTCTCGCGATCCAGTTGGAACAGCACTATGGCAAGCCCCAGGATATCGAATGGGCGATCCATGCTGAGGCGGTGTATTTGCTCCAGTCCAGACCCGTGACGACGCTATGATCGATCGGGGCACGGAATGGTTCGCACCTACGACGCGCGCAGAGGCCATTGCCCTCCGTGCTGAGCGTCGCGACGAGGCAACGATCGTTGCCGGCGGAACGTTTCTGGGCGTCCTGATGAACAATGGCATGATCGCGCCATCGGCGATGATCGCGCTGCGCGATGTCGAGGAGTTCAAATATGTGCGGGTGGACGGCGACCTCCACATAGGCGCCATGACCACGCACCGGGAGATCGAGCTTCATCCGCTGATCAACCGTTTGTGGCCCAGCCTTTCCCACATGTTCTCGCTGGTTGCCAATCCTCGCATCCGAAACTGGGCAACCATCGGTGGCGTCCTAGCCGATGCGGACTATGCCTCCGATCCACCCGCCATGCTCATCGCACTCAACGCGCGGGCGGTCGTCGAAAGCCGGCGGGGCAAGCGTGAGATCCCGATCGAGGAATTGATCCTCGGTGCGTACCACACAGCTATTGCCGACGATGAGCTGCTGGTCGAGGTCGTCGTTCCCGCGGGGACGGAGAAGGCGGTCTATCGCAAGTTCCGAACGCGCTCTCATGAAGATCGTCCCTGCGTGTCGGTCGCCGCGGCGCGGCATGACGGCAAGTTGCGGCTGGCGGTCGGCGCAGTCAGCCCGACCCCCCAGATGTTCCCCGACATCTGCGCAATCGCCGATGGTCGGTCCATCACATCCGAGATGGCCGCCGATATAGGACGATCCTATGCCGACTCCATCGCGCCGCTCGATGACGCGCGGGGTTCGGGCGCCTACCGCAAGCGGGTCATCGCCGTCGAAGTCCGCCGTGCGCTCGAGGCATTGGCGTCATGAGCGGCTCGCGCACATCGGGCACGATAAAATACGCCATGGACGCTGCCGTGGATGGCATGTGGCACGCCCGGATTCTGCGCTCGCCCTTTGCGCATGCCCGCATCAAGAGAATTGACGTCTCCCTGGTCCCCGACGGCGTCGTCGTCCTGACAGGCGAGGATACGCGCGACCTCAATCACTATGGCTGCCAGATAGCGGACGAGACCGTACTGGCACAGGGCGAAGTGCGATTCGCAGGAGATCCAGTCGCTGCAGTCGCCGCGCGCACCCGCCGCGAGGCGGATGAAGCGCTGGTGTGTATCGAGGTCGACTACGAGGAACTCCCCGCTGTGTTCGGCGCAGAGGCTGCCGTCGCTCCAGGCGCGCATCTGGTCCACGCCCAGCATAACGTTTCGGAGAACGACGCTGCCTATTTCGGCATCCGCCCGATCAATGGCACCAACGTCTGCCACAAATTCCAGATCCGGCATGGCGACATCGAGGCCGGCTTCGCCGAAGCCGATGTCATCGTCGAAGAGACCTATCGCACCGACAGCGCCGCACATGTGCCGATGGAGCCGCATGCCACGCTCGCCTGGTGGGAAGGCGATCGCCTCGAGATCATCACCGGCTCGCAGACGCCATTCAACGTCCGCATGGACCTCGCGATCATCTTCGGCATCGATCAGGAGAAGGTCCGTGTCAAATGCCCGCCAATGGGCGGATCGTTCGGCGCCAAAACCTTCATCCGGCTGGAAGGCATCGTCGCGGCCCTCGCGCGCAAGGCCGGCCGGCCCGTCAAGATGGTGCTCGATCGCTCCGAAGAGTGGCAGACGCTGAACCGCCATCCCGCCACGATCACCGTCAGGATCGGTGCGAAGAAGGACGGTACGCTGGTCGCGAAGAAGGTGACTTGCCTCGCCGACACAGGCGCCTATGCCGATTGCGGACCGGGCGTCGCCCAGAAGATGGGCTTCGCGTCGCCGGGCCCTTACCGCATTCCCAATGTGTGGGTGGATTCGTCCTGCGTCTACACCAACACCCCGCCCAATGGCGCGTATCGCGGCTATGGCCAGATGCAGTCAATCTGGGCTTCAGAACGGACGATGGATCTGCTGGCCGACCGGCTGGGCATCGACCCGCTCACGCTGCGAATGCAGAATTTGTTGCGTGAGGGCGACGCTTACTGCACCGGCGAGGTGATGCACGATCTGCAACTCGAGCAATGCCTAGCGGCCGCGGCGAATGCGATCGGCTGGCATGAGGGGCGCAAGGGCAAGGGGCTCTCCCTACTCATCAAGGGCATGCAGACGCCGAGCCGCGCCTCGATCATGCTCAAGCACAATGGCAATGGCAGCTATCACATCGAGTGTGCGACGGCGGAGATGGGGCAGGGCGCGCATCTCGCCATCAGGACAATGGCGGCCGGGATGCTTGGCATCGACGTCAGACACGTCAGCATCTCCTATCCAGATACAGCAATAAGTCCGTACGACACGCGAACCACGTCGTCCCGCTCAACGCACATGATGAGCCGCGCGCTGGCGGAGGCGTTGAAGGACCTCAGGCTGAATGGCATCGATGTCGGCATCGGTGAGGTCCGCGACGAGGGCGGCCTGAATCCTGACACCGGCCAGGGCATTGCCTCGTCCCATTGGCACCAGGGTGCCGCCGGCGCGATTGTCGAGCTCGATGACGAAACCGGCCTAGTCAAGGTGAAGCATCTGCACGCTTCGGTCTATGCGGGGAAGGTCGTCGTGCGCAAAGCCGCCGAAATGCAGAATGAGGGCTCCATGATCATGGGGTTCGGCACCGCCATGTTCGAACGCATCGAGATCGCCGACGGACAGGTCACCAACGCCAATCTCTCGGATTACAGTGTTCCTTCGATCGCCGATCTGCCGAAAATGACGCACGATCTGATCGAGGTCGAGGGTGCTCTGGTGCACGGTCTCGGTGAAACCGCCCTGCCTCCCATTCCGCCGGCCATCGGCAATGCGCTGCAGACCTTCGGCGTGCGGATGACAACGCTCCCAATGACACCCGAGCGTGTCCTCGCTGCAATAGATCTGCGCGATGGAAGGGTCGCATGAAAACGACATTCTCCTTGAACGGGCAGCAGGTGAGTGTCGACACCGATGCGGGCGATATGCTGCTGCACGCCCTGCGCGATGAGCTGCATCTCACCAGCGTTCGCGGCACCTGCGGCATCGGGCTTTGCGGCACCTGCACAGTGATCGTCGATGATAAGACGACCGCCAGTTGCCTCATACCTGTGCCCATGATCGCGGGCGCCGATATCCGCACCATCGAAGGCATCGGCAATGATCCCGTGCTGCAGGCCTTTGAGGATGCCCAAGCCTTCCAGTGTGGCTTCTGCACCCCGGCCATGATCCTCACCACGCAGCAATTGCTCGTGGAAAATCCCGCTCCCAGCGACGACGAAATCGACGCCGCCCTCGCTGGCAATCTCTGCCGCTGCGGCTGCTACTTCAAAATCCGCGACGCGGCGAAGCTCGCTGCCACAGCGCTTGCCCAGCGGTCAGGGGCCTGATCATGGCAACCACCCTTCACATCCTGCGCCATGGCAAAGTGGACTCGCATCGCGGCGACGTCCCGCTGGCGGCCGACGCCGGGGTCGACATCGCGAAGGCCGCCGCGCTGATCGCCGTAACGGTGGAGCCGGGCGAGAAGATCTCCTTCTTTACCACCACGACCAGACGGTCGAAGGACACCGCCGCGCAAGTGCGTGCTTTTCTCGCCGAGCGTTTCGGCTCGACGATCAGCATCGAGCCGCCGCGCGAAGAATGGGCGCTCCGCAATCCCGATCTCTTCCTCGCCGGCCAACGGGTCGAGATGGTCTCGACCCCCGAAGCAATGGCCGTGCAACTTCCCGAGGGCACGATCACGCCGGCACAGGTGGACGCGGTCCCCTTCTACCACTCGTTCTTCTCGTCCAAAGACCGCATCGGTTTCTGGATGCAGCACGCCAATCCGCCAGGTGAAGACACCCGCGCCGTCGCCCGGCGCGTGCTTCATTTCTGCAAAAGTCTCTCCGATGCCGGCGGGTCTAACGACCGCCGCATCATCTGCGTGAGCCACTCGCCTGTGATGCGGGCGCTCATCGCCAACTACGTTTCCGATCATGACCCCGGCGAACCCGCCTGGGTCGAAGCCGTCAACGTCACCATCGTCCCCCGCGAGACCTCTTTCGAGTTCCGCGGAACGGTGAAGACGACAACGGACTAGCGACCACCAATCAGTTTTTCGGCCGTCATTTCCGACGACGGCGAAGCTTTGCCTAAGGAGTTGATATGAGCACCGCAGCCGCGACCAAGAATGCCATCAAGGACAAGGACCACAATTTCGCCCGCGACATGCTCGCGCGCATCGCCTTCATCCGTGCATTCGAAGCCAAAGCCTGGAGCCTCACTCAGGTCAACCCGCCGCGCGTGCCGGGTTCTATGCACTTCTGCGCCGGCCAGGAAGCCGTGCCGCTCGGTGCGCTCGCCGGCCTGCGTGATGATGACCGCGTGATCTCCACCTATCGCGGCCACGGCTGGGCCCTTGCCTCCGGGTTAGAACCGCGTTCCGTCATGGGCGAAATCTGCCAGAAGGCGGCGGGCATCAACGGTGGACGCGCGGGCTCTGCGTATCTGATGGCGCCGCACACGCGGTTCCTCGGCGAGAACTCGATCGTTGGCGCCGGCACTACCATCGCCTGCGGCGTCGCCATGGCCAATCTGGCGCAGGGTAATGGCCGCGTTGTCGTCGTCAGCATCGGCGATGGCGCCATGAACCAGGGTGCGGTGCATGAAGCGTTTGCCTTCGCCGCCGCCAAGGCTCTGCCGATCATCTTCGTGGTCGAGAACAATGGCTGGTCCGAGCTCACGGCGACCAGCGACATGTTCAAGGTCGAACGTCTGGCGCAGCGCACCGGCGGCTACGGCATCCCGTCTGCGACCATCAACGGCACCGATCCCATCATCGTGCGCGACAGCTTCCAGCAGGCGGGCGACCATGCCCGCAAAGGCGGTGGTCCGAGCCTCATCGAGTGCCGGGTCTCGCGTCTCTGGGGCCACTACA
Source organism: Devosia sp. (assembly GCA_039918675.1). Classification (GTDB taxonomy): domain Bacteria; phylum Pseudomonadota; class Alphaproteobacteria; order Rhizobiales; family Devosiaceae; genus Devosia_A. Next base: position 33,316 of record JBDSHC010000119.1, on the reverse strand, counting down.
ACCGTGACATCGAGCATTACCGCTCAAAGCAGGACAAGAAAGACGCTGAGGCCAACGATCCACTGACCCTCCTCGGCGCCCGGCTCATCGACTCCGGCGCGATGACGAAGGATCAGGTCGACGAACTGATCGCCCAGCAGACTGAAGCGGTTGAGATCATGACCGAGGACGTTATGGCCTCGCCAGATCCGGACAAATCCTCGGCCAAACTTCACGTGATCGCCCCCCCGGCCAAGGCCAAGCACAAAGTCATCGAGACCAGGGAGATGACTTACATCGAGGCGGTCAACACCGCGTTGCGCGCCGAACTCGAAAGCGACAGGCGTACCCTCGTCTACGGCGAAGACATGGGCAAAGGGGGCGGCATCTTTGCCGGAAGCCGCTACCTGCAGCGCGACTTCGGCGCCGATCGCGTGTTCGACACTCCGATCGCTGAGAACGCAATTTTAGGCTCCGCCGTCGGCGCTGCACTCTCGGGCATGAAGCCGATTGTCGAAATCATGTGGGCCGATTTCATCTTCGTCGCCCTCGATCAGCTCGTCAATCAGGCGTCGAACGTCCGCTACATCACCGGCGGCAAGAGCTCGGTGCCGATGGTCGTACGGACCCAGCAAGGCGCGACACCGGGCTCCTGCGCCCAGCATTCGCAATCCATAGAGGCGATCCTCGCGCACGTGCCGGGACTCAAGGTCGCGTTGGCCGCCTCGGCGACCGATGCGTACGCGCTGCTCCGCTCAGCCGCCGCTGATCCCGACCCGTGCATCGTGATCGAAGCGCGCGGGCTCTACGCCAGCAAGGCCGAAGTCGCGCTCACTGAAGGTGCCGAGCCGATCGGCAAGGCTCGGCTCCGCCGCGCGGGGAAGGACGTTGCCATCGTATCGTGGGGCACCATGGTGCCGCGCGCCGTGGAGGCAGCAGAGATCCTCGCAAAGACCGGTGTGGATGCCGCGGTGCTCGATCTACGGTGGCTCAACCCGCTCGATGAAACGGCCCTGGCAGATGTGGTGCGCAAAGCATCGGGCCGCGTGCTCATCGTTCACGAGGCCGTCCGCACTGGCGGGTTCGCCGGGGAGATTGCGCTCCGCATCCGCGAGCTCCTCGGCGAGGACACCCCGTTGCGGATCAAGCGCCTGACAACGCCCGACATTCGGATGCCGTCCAATCCCGGTTTGCAGGCCGCGCTCATTCCGAGCGTCGAAAGCATCGTCGACGCCGCAGCGAGCCTCATCAAAAAGTAAGGTCATCATACACGAAGCAGAATGAGGGGGGCAGCTCACAAGGGAGATCGCCGACGTGCACGAATAAGAGACGACTAGAACAACACCGTAATGGATCGACCGACTGTCGGTTCGACAAATCACAACAGGAGGAAACGAAATGAAGATACTAAACGCCGCGGCCATGGCCGCCCTGATGCTTAGCTCGGTCTCGACCGCGCAGGCTGAAACTGCGCTGCCAGCCCTCAAGGCGCAGGCGACCGCAGAGGCAGCCGTCGCCGAGCATGTTGACGCTCTAAACAATTGCGATTGGGACCGCCTAATTGCGCAGTATCCGGAAGACGGCCAGTTCTTCCTTTCCAACACCGTCATCGATGGCCGTGCTGCGATCGGCGAGTTGTTCGCCGGGTTCTGCAAGGATCACGCGGATGGCGGTCTGAACGGTCTGAAATTCACCGCCGTCAAGACGACCGTTATCGGCGACACCATTGTGACGCTGTGGTCCGGAGAAGCGCCATTCCTGGCAGAGCCCTACATGAGCTCGGACGCCTACATCACCAAAGACGGCTTGATACAGACTCAGGTCAGCACCTTCGATGGCGCTGCACTGAAGATGAAGTGAACCAATGGGCACGCCACCGTGGCGCCCATTTTGCTGAACTTGCGGGCCCCGTAGGCGGCCCAAACCAAATCACACAGGAGAAACGAAATGAAGATCTTGAACGCAGCGGCCGTGGCCGTCGCAATGCTTGGCTCGGTTTCGGTCGCGTACGCCGCAATGGAGCTGCCGGCGCTTAAGGCCCAGTCAACCCCCGAGGCGGTCACTGCCGAGCACGTCGATGCTCTCAACAACTGCAGCTGGGAACGCCTGATGGCGCAGTATCCCGATGATGCGCAGATCAATCTGCCCGGCAACGTCGTCGTCGCAGGTCGTGCTGCGCTCGGCGACCTATTTGCTGGCTTCTGCAAGGACCACGCCGATGGCGGCCTCAAGGGCCTCCAGTTCACTGCCATCAGCTCTGTCACCATCGGCAACACCGTCGTGACTCTGTGGGAGGCCAACGCACCGTTCCTTGCCGAGCCCTACCGCGGTTCGGACGCCTATATCGAGAAGGATGGTCTGATGCAGGCGCAGGTCAGCACCTTCGACGGCGCCGCGCTTAAGATGAAGTAATAGCAAGGGCGCGCCATTCGTGGCGCGCCTAACCTGCCAATCTTCGCGCAGCAATTGGTTGATGAAGCGGTTGCGCTGTCCAAGTCAACATTTCGTAGGACACGGCGCGTAGCCTTCGACTGCGCTGCGCCGACCACAGCTCCGACTGGCTCGATCCGTGTTGTACGGGCAGGAACAACTATTGGGGCAAGAGCAATACTGTCAGCGATGATCCGCTGGATACTCACATTCCGACCCGGTTCGGCCTTCCTCAGCGGCGCAGATACGACGGGTGCGGGCTCCAGCGCCTTCTGTGGTCGCCCCCTGCCAGGAAACCAGCGACCAAAGCCGACACAAACAGAACATTGTTCTTGCAATGCTTCTGCGCGCGCGAATTGCATCAGAGTTCACCGAAGACCCCGATTAGCAGCCGACCGGCGTGCGCGACTACTTCGCGTAGCGGCGATACCTCAAAGCATAGGCGGCCGCATGGATCGAGGGAGGTCCAACGCGGAGTACTGTGCTCGGACCTGCGACGGCCCGATACCTCGCGAGGCGGAGCTTCGTCCATCTGTGGTCTTGGAAATTATAGAAAGTCTCCAATCAAACTGTGTTGACATACGGTATGTCAGTATGCCAGTTTTTGGACTTGGGCAACGGAGCGAAGGCAGGCCTGTTTTCATTGACAGGAGGGGCTTGTATGCCCATCGGCCTCGCAACTGTGCAGCCCTCTAGAGCTTGCCGCAAAGCGGCGACACATGGTCGGGATCGAGTCCCGGCCGGTGCAACAGGGGAGGTTTTCGTGAAGAGACTGCTACTGACTTCTGCAGCCGCCTTGGTCATTCTGACTGGCGCGGCACAGGCGCAGACCTGCAATGACGCAGATCGCGTGCCGATTACCTGGTCGACGATCGCCGGCTTCTACACCGATGCGATGGCGACGCTCGTGTCGGGCTTTGAGAGCACCTATTGTGCGAAGGTGACGGTGGTAAACATCGACAATTCGCAGCTCTACAACAAGCAAGTCATCGAAATGATCGGTCAGACCGGCGCGTATGACGTGGTCTCGCTGGAAACGGCCGAAAAGGCCGAGTTCGCCGAGAACGGCTTCATTCTGCCCATGACCGACTACTTCAAGGACAAGCCCGAGGCGCTCAACGACGTCGCGCCGGCCCTCCGCAACATGACCGTCACCTATCGCGGCGACATCTGGGGCTTGCCCTACTACACCTATTCCGCGGGCCTGATCTATCGTGCGGACCTGCTCGAGGACGCCGGCGAACAGGCAGCCTTCAAGGCCAGGTACAGCTATGACCTTGCCGTGCCGACGACCTGGGAACAGCAGCGCGACATCGCCGAGTTCTTCACGCGCAAGGCCGGCGCAACGCTCAAGGGCCAGCCGCTCGCGAAAGATTTTTACGGCGTCGGCCTGATGGCCGGTCCGTTCCCGGAAATTCAGGACGAACTGTCCGCCCCGATCTGGGGCATGGGTTCCGACTGGCTGACCGACGAGGGCAAAGTGCCGGTCGACGATGTCGAGAAGGTTCTGGCGCAGTATCTCACACTGCTGAAGTTCGCGCCGCCGGCCGCGCTGACCGTTACCTATGACGGCGTGATGAACCAGATGAAGGACGGGCAGATCGCCATGACTCATGGCTTCTTCCTCGATCAGTGGCCGAACGCCGCGCAGACTGAGACGCTGGTTCCTGGAGCCAAGATGGGCGTATCGCAGGCGCCTGGAGGCAAGGCCTATATCGGCGGCTTCCTGCTCGCCGTCTCCGCGAGCTCGCACCAGCCTGATATGGCCAAGAACTTTGTGGCCTATATCGGCGGGCACGATGCCCAGATGGCATTCGCCAAGGCTGGTGGCACGTCGACGCTGACCAGCGTGTTGACCGACCCATCCTTCGCCACCCCTGAAATGCGCACCCGCACTGGCCACTTTGCCACGCTGGTCAAAATTCTGGCTGATGCCGAAGGCTTCAACTCCAACCTGTTCGCGACGCCCTTCGGCGCCAAGATCTACAACACCATGCAGATACCGTTGCAGAGCGCTGCCGCTGGTCAGATCACTGCACGGCAGGCGGCCGAACAGTTGGCTGCTGACGTCGAAAAAATCTGCGGCGGACCCTGCCCCATTAGCAAATAGGCGCAGGTTCAATGGCAGAGCCGCGCCGTGACGGGATGTTACGGCGCGGGCCTGCTTGGGTACAACGCGGTCTCGAGTTCGAGATCGCACGAATCGAAGGCAAGTCAACATGGCCCGCCCACATAGAGTCATGTCGGACCGCTGGTTCTCAATAGTGCTGATCGCTCCCGCCATGATCATCATCCTGGCCTTCGCGCTCTTTCCACTGGGCTATGCGATCGGCGTTTCATTTCACTTCGCGGATTTGACCCGCGGTGGCATCAAGGAATTCGTCGGCCTCGACAATTATCGCCTGGTGCTGCGCGATACGGCATTCTGGTCGTCCGTCGGGGTCACCCTCCGCTTTACGATCATTGCTGTCGGTCTGCAGATGCTGCTGGGGATCGGCATCGCCTTCCTCATCCACGGCATTACATTCGGCAAGGGCGTGGTGCGGAGCCTGATGATCCTGCCGCTCGCAACCTCGGCTGCGGTCACCGGACTGTTCTGGCGCTATCTCTACGACACGCAATTCGGGCTGTTTAACTACTTCCTGTCGCTCATTGGCCTGCCGCAACCCAATTGGCTCGGCGACATCAATGTTGCACTCTGGGCGGTCATCTTCTTCGACGTGTGGCAGTGGACGCCCTTTGTCGCCCTTATCTGTCTCGCCGGTCTCCAATCGCTGCCGAAGGAGCCGTTCGAGGCCGCCGAGCTCGATGGTGCCTCCACTTGGCGCGTCCTGCGTGTGCTGACCTTTCCAATGCTCAAGCCCGTGCTCTTCCTGGTGCTTATCCTGCGCACGATCGATTGCCTGCGCCTCTACGACGCAGTCGCTGTGCTGACGCGCGGCGGGCCAGGGACGGTCACCGAAACAATGACGTTCTATTTGCACCGAACAGGATTGAAACTGTTCCGGATGGACTATGCGTCGACTATGGCTATCTTCTTTCTCTACGCCATGCTTGTCGCCAGCATCTTCGCCCTCACCCCGCTGCTCAAGCAGTTCGGTGAACGGTCCAGGGCAGGCTGAGGGGGATCATCCATGACCTATTCCATCAATCGGCCTTCGGCTTGGATCGTTTTCCTGCGTTACGTGCTGATCGTGCTGGTGCTTTCTGCCGTGGTGTTTCCAATAGCCTGGATGCTGCTGACCTCGTTCAAGCCGGCCGACCAGATCATGGTTTCGCCGCCGCGGTTCCTGTTCGCGCCCACGCTCGACAATTACGCCCACGCCATCTTCGACAAGCACTTCTTCTTCTATATCGGGAACACCCTGATCATCTGCCTGACTTCCACCGCGATCGTCACGGTCGCAGGGTCGCTCGCGGCTTACAGCTTCGCGCGTTTCAACGTCGGCGATGGCCATGTGCTGTTCTTCATTCTGTCGACCAAGATGTTCCCCGCCATCGCCGTGATCATTCCGTATTTTCTGATCTTCCGGTCGCTGGGGCAGACCGATCTGGGCAAGTTTCTCCATCTGGGGCTGGATCAGCACGGCGCGTTAATCGTCTCCTACACGGTCTTCAACCTGCCCTTCGCGATCTGGCTATTGGTGTCCTTCTTCCAGGACATCCCCCGCGAGCTTGAGCATTCGGCTCGGCTGGACGGCCTGAGCCGGGTCGCCGTTCTGCGCAAAGTGGTGCTGCCCCTTGCAGCGCCCGGCATTGCGGTTACCGCAGTCTTCACACTGATCTTCAGCTGGAACGAGTTTCTGTTTGCCTACATCCTGACCCGCGCAGAAGCGAGCACGGTCACCGTGGGCGTAGAATCTTTCTTCACTTTGCAGGGCATTCTATGGGGGCCGGTGTCGGCGGCGGCGATCATCAGTGTTCTCCCCATGATCGTCTTCGTCCTGGCCATGCAGCGCTACATGGTGCGCGGCCTGACCTTCGGCGCGGTGAGGGGATAAGCCATGACCTTCTCGCAAGGCTGGGATGCCGGGTTCAAGGCAGTTCTCATCTTTATCGGCGTGGTGCTTTCCTGGCTTGGCCTGGTCGAACCACTGATTGGTAACCAGCAAGTGTCGGAACCGCTGATGTTTGTTGTAGCGACCGCGCTGGCGGCGGGCTTCTTCCTTTGGGTGCGCGGGCGCTGCCGTCGGGAGCGGGCACAGACTGAAGCGGATTGGCGCGCCGCAGGAGAGTCCGAGCAATGAGCCACGCCCTTGTTTCGGTCTGGAAGCGCTACGGGATGCGCGCCATCGCGCTCCGCGACATCAACCTTGAAATTCGTCCGCGCGAATTTCTGGTGATCTACGGTCCCGCGGGGGCCGGCAAGAGCACCATGCTGAACATCCTCGCCGGCATCACGCAGCCGACGTCAGGGGATGTCACGAGAGATGGGGCTTCGATCCTAGGCGTCCCCCCAGAACGGCGAAATGCGGCGATGGCCTTCGAGAATTACGCGCTCTACTCGCACCTGTCGGTCTTCGACAATCTAGCGTTTCCGCTGCGCGCCCGCCGGCTCCCTGAGACCGCAATCGCGTCGCAGGTCCAGTCGATCGCCGAGATGATGGGTATCGCTCATGTCCTCTCGCGACGGCCCGGTTTCCTGTCGGGTGGTCAGCGGCAGCGTGTCGCTCTGGCGCGCGCCATCGTGCGGCCGGCCGATCTCTATTTGCTGGACGAACCGATTGGCCACCTCGACGCAAAACTGCGTCACAAGGTGAGGCCCGAACTCAAGGCGCTTGCGCAGGACCGCGCGTCTACGGTGGTGTTCACCACCACCTCGTCCCGCGAGGCGCTGGCCCTCGGCGACCGCATAGCGGTTTTCAATCAGGGCAGGCTCCTGCAGGTGGGAACGCCGGCGGAGATTTATCACCAGCCCGTCGACACGTTCGTTGCGACCTTCGTGGGAGATCCACCGATGAGCCTCATCGCGGCGCGGGCTGAGCAGGAGGGGGAGGCGCTGTTGATGAAGCTACCGGATGGCAGCTCTCTGGGGGCGGTGTCCCGGCCGCTCGACACGCGGTCCGCAGATCTGAAGATCGGTTTCCGGTCCAGCGACATCACGCTCGGCGACCCGCAGGCACCGGGCAGCATTACGGGCGTCGTTGAGACTGTGGAGCAGCTCGGATACTCGGTGATTGTTCTCGCCGGCACCGCATCCGAACAGGTGTCCATCACTACGCCATTCAACAGCCGGCTTCGGCCCGGGGAGACCGTTGGTCTGCGGTTTGCACCCAATGCGTTGCACGTATTCGCGAGCGACAAGGCCATTTATCACGCCGCGGGAGAGCACTGAGAATGGCGTCGATCAAGGCAGTCGGGCTGACAAAGCGGTATGGCCTCGTGTCAGCCGTCAGCGGCATCGACTTCGACATCGCCGATGGCGAGTTCGTCGCGATCCTCGGACCTTCTGGGTGTGGCAAATCCTCGACCATGCGCATGATCGCCGGCCTCGAAGAGATCAGCGACGGAACGATCTTCTTTGGCGACAAGCCGGTCAACGGTATCAGGGCGCGGCACCGTAACGTCGCCATGTCGTTCGAATCCTACGCACTCTATTCGACGGTCACCGTGCGCGAGAACATAGCGTTTCCTCTCGTGTGCGCCGGTCTCGATCGCGAGGAAATCGCGCGCCGGGTGATCGCCATTGCCGACAAAATGGAGCTGACAGCGCTGCTCGATCTCAAGCCGGGTGCGCTCTCGTCGGGCCAGTCGCAACGCGTCGGCCTGGCACGGGCCCTGGTGCGCAATCCGTCCGTCTTCCTGCTCGATGAACCCATCTCGCATCTCGATACGCGCCAGCGCTATCGCATGCGGCGGTTCATCAAGGGACTGCACCAGGAATTCCGGAACACGATGATCTACGTGACGCACGACCAGGAAGAAGCCCTGGCACTTGCCGATCGCGTCATCGTAATGAGCGACGGCCAGATCCAGCAGATGGGAACGCCGTACGAAATCTATGCCCGGCCGCGCAATCTCTTCGTTGCCGGATTTGTCGGTGAGCCGCCGATGAATTTCCTCGCCTACACGCAGGACAGTGACTCGGCGAGCATCATTGTTGAAGGGCAACGCGTCCACCTCCCCGACGCCATGCGCAGCCGGGCTGAGCAGATCGGCCCTCGAGGCGTTGCCGCGATCCGTCCGCACTTCGTCGCAGTCGGGGCCGGCTCTGCTGTAGCGATGACGGGGCGCGTTTTCCTGACCGAGATGCTGCAGGATCACAATCTGGTCTTCGTCGACATAGGCACTACGCGGGTCTGCGTCGTCGTCCAGCCCGGCCAAGTTCCTAAGCGTGGCGACGAGATTGTGTTGTCGATCGACCCAGAGCACCTCCTGCTCTACCCTGAACACTCCAGCGATATCCCCGAGGCTTGAGGCAGGCCATGCGGGGCGCGGCGTGATCAATCCTGGCGAATGGGGCTATACCAATCCCGTCATCTCCGGCCTTTACGGGAAGCCGCCGCTCCGTTGGCGCGACATGCGCGTTCAGGTGGTGGTCTACGAAGCCGACATCGAGCAGATCCGAAGGGTGATCCCGCACCCGCTGGAGCCGCGCTCCAACATTGTCATCGTCTGGGCGTCGGAGTTCACGCTGGGCACCACCCAAGGCGCATTCCGGGAAACAGCCATCTATGTGCAAGTGACGTTCAACGGCATGGAAGGCGACTACGAGCCCTTCCTCTACGTCAACAGCCACATTCCGCTGACGGCCGGACGTGAGATATGGGGTTTCCAAAAAAAGCTCGCGGACATCGACCTGCGTCATGAGCATGAGGCCGTCGTCAGCCGCACAACCCGGCTTGGTCAGGACATTATCAAGACCATCGTGGTCCCCGAGGCCGACGCTGCCATGGGTGAAATCCCGTGGAGCCGCGACGGTGTCTATTCGTTGAAATACATTCCCTCGGCACAGGATGGCGAACCTCCACTTCGACAGCTCATCCTCACCAGAGGTGCGTTCAGCGCGCAGGAGGGGCGCCTGTTCTCGGGGCGTGCGTCCGTAGCCTTCGAGCGTTCGGAGATCGATCCGACTTACCTGCTCGAGCCCAAGCGCATTCTCCGGGGATACCACGGGCAGGGGGACCTCTTCCTGCCTCTCGGCACGATCGTCTACCGCTACGATGAGGGACAAGATGAATAAGACAGCCTTAGTGACCCGGCCAGCAATTGGTGGCACGATCAACTCCTGGGATGGCGTCGACCGCAAGCTGGAGGTCGTAGCGGAGTGGACCAGGCTGCCCTTCCACGTGACCGACCCCGTGATCCGGCGGGCCTGGGAGACGAGCTCCATCTATCCCACCGCGCTGATGCAGGGCATCAAGCTCGACAGCAAGGGCCGCATCTTCATCTCGTCTGCCCGCTGGGCCGGGCCGGAGGTACCAGCGACCCTCTCGAGCATCGAGACTGTGGACGGCAAGCCGGTTCTCGTCCCTTATCCATCGCCGGGGGCCAACGCAGTGTCCGACCCGCGGGGACTGAAGTCCGTTCTAGGTTTCGAGATCGATCGCAATGATGTGATCTGGATATTGGATCAGGGCCACATCGGCGGGACGATGAGCCCAGGCGACGCCAAGATCGTCCTGTGGGACATTCGGAGCAACCGGGAAGTCCAGCGTCTCGTCCTGCCAAGCGATATCGCCGACCCCAAGGCGTCGTTCCTCAACGACATCGTCGTCGATAATGACAGCGGCTTTGGCTACATCACCGACAGCGGAATATTTGCGCGACCGTTGAGGGGCGGCCTTATCATCTACGACGCGACGAAAAATGTCGCGCGGCGAATACTTGACGGTTCTCGCTTCACCAACAACGAGCCGGATTTCGTCTTCAACATTGGCGGCTACCCGGTGTTGAAGCGCGAGCCCATGCTGACAGGCGCGGATGGCATTGCACTCTCCGGCGACAAGCAGACGCTGTACTGGACCAACCTGACCGGAAACACGCTCTACTCAGTGCCAACGTCGCTTCTGCGCGATTTCTCGGTCCCCGAAAGCGAGATCGACAGCAAGGTCCGGATCGTGAAAACACTTCCCTCCAACACGGATGGCCTGACCAGCGATCGGGAAGGCAACATCTATATGACGGCCCTCTCGCTAAACGGTCTGATGCGCCTCGACGCAACTTCAGAGACGCTCGAACGGTTTGTCCATCATCCGGAAATGCGCTGGCCTGACACCCTCGCCTGGGGCCCGGATGGAGCGCTCTACCTCGCTTCCAACAATCTGAACGTCTGGGCGGACGGCGAAATGAACTTCGTCGATCCCGAAATTCCCAACTTCCGCATATGGCGCGTCAGCAATGTCGGGCTTAGCTACACGACGGCCTGAGCGATTGGACGGCACGCCCCGTTCTCAAGTGTTCCAGTAGGAGCCTTCTTTGCGCCCGATGTGAGCTGCCAGAACGGTGACGGCATCGTCGATCTTGTCCTTGGCCAGCAGATCGACCATGCGGACGTGCTCCTTGAACGATTTCGCCATATGCGGAGGGTGATCGCCGAGCCGGTTTCTGAGCGCGGCCATCTTCGACGCTATCGTTTGATAGGCGTCGTCGAGGAACCTGTTGTCGGAATGGTCGAACAGCGTCTGATGAAACTGGGTGTCCAACTGCAGGTACAGTTGGTCGTCACTGGCGCCGCGCGCCGATTTCATCCTGGAAACGACGCTCTGGAGCGCCTCGACCAGCTCCGACGGAGCATGCACAAAAGCCGCACGCATCGCTGTCGTTTCGAGGGCGACGCGCGTGTCGCATATCTTTCTTAGCGCGTCCGACTCCATTGTGAAGACGTAGGTGCCGCGCTGCGGCTCAGTGCTCAGCAGGCCCTCGAGTTCAAGCCTGGCGAATGCCTCTCTCACTGGCGTGCGACTGACGTTCAGCCTCGCTGCGATGCGCGCTTCGGAGAGAGTATCCCCCATCTTCAACTCGCCGCCCACGATGTCGCCCTTCAGCGCCAGATAGACAAGCTCCGTCAGAGATTGAGGTCGATTGATTCTGTCCATAACAGCCTCCCGCCGTCGAAACTATCACCACTCGACTCAAGCATACAGTACCTCAGCGTTGACATACGGTATGCCAGTATGTCAGTTTTCGAGGCGGTCGGCGATGCCTCCATCTCGGAGCCACTTCACCGACGCGTTGAGTGTGTACTCAGGCCCCAGCACCGGCAGAAGGCGACGCGAGGATGACAGGCGACAGGCCGAAAGTGCTTGTTTTAGAACCCGGCTACCGTAGCTACGAGGTAGAGCGCGTGGCGCTGGCTGTTCTGGGCGCAGAGGTTATTCCCGTCGGGGCCAACGAAGACGCTCTGGTGGTTGTCCGTGCCTTGAACCCATCGGCAATCCTGGTCCGGGAACGCCGCGTTGATGCCGAGATCATGTCGGCGGCCCCGGCGCTGCGATGCGTTGTCCGGTACGGCATCGGTATCGACAATCTCGATCTCGATGCGGCCCGCGATCGCGGCATCTATGTCGCCAACGTGCCAGACTACGGCGCCGAGTATGAGGTGAGTGACCATGCCGTCGCCCTGTACCTCGCCGTGTCGCGCAGAATCCTGACGCGCGACGCGGCGGTTCGAAAGGGCGCTTGGGCGGTCGGTCAAAACGAGACGATCATCGGTCGACGATCCGCCACCCTCGGCATGATCGGCTTTGGGCGTATCGCCCGCAAAGTGGCGACCAAGTTTCGAGCGTTGGGCTTCGGGCGAATACTAGCCTTCGATCCCGGAGTCGACGCTGCGGTATTCGAAAAAGAGAATGTGATTCCCGCTCAGCCCGATGAGGTGTGCAAAGAGGCTGATGTGCTTTCCCTGCACGCGCCCTTCCTGCCTGAGACGCGACACATGATTGATAGAGAACGTATCGCGATGCTCAAACCCACCGCGGTTGTGATCAATGTGGCGCGAGGAGGCCTCGTTGATGAGGTCGCGCTGGCTGATGCATTGACAGCGGGCCGCATATTTGGCGCAGGCATAGACGTGTTTGAGCAGGAGCCGCCGGCGCTTGATCATCCACTTTTGTCGACGCCCAATACCGTCGTGAGCGACCACACCGCGTGGTATTCCGAGGACTCGGTCAACGCACTGCAGACGAGGGCGGCCGACGAAGTCCTCCGCGTCCTGACCGGCGAACGGCCGGTCAATTGGGTCAATCCGTGGTGAGCTGTTTCCCGATCTTACAAAGGACATTCGCAAAATGACGCTCGATGAGCTGATTTCTGGCTTTCGTATGGTTGCCACGGCGTCTGTGGCGGATGCAGTGGATTTGATCGCTGGCCGCCGAGGCTATGTGGATCATGCAATCAGGCCACGAATAAACGAGAGGAAAATTGTTGGCCCCGCGGCGACTGTGCTTGAAGTCGCTACCGAAGAGTTCGTGCCCCCCTCGCATGCCATCGACCTGATTGACGAGGCGCCATCTGGTTCAGTCATCGTTATCGCAGTGCAAGGCGAAGCCAATGTGGCGGTATGGGGCGGTCTCATGACGGCGGGGGCCGTCGCAAACCGACATGAGGGGGCGGTCCTTGACGGCGCCCTTCGTGACATCGTTGAAATTCGTCGCGACTACGACTTTCCCGTCTTCGCACGTTCGGTATCTCCCGGGACGACGTTGGGGCGGTTCAAAACGATTGCCTCGAACGTACCGGTCACGGTGGGGGGGATCGAAATCCACCCTGGAGACATTATGGTCGGCGACGTTGATGGCGTGGTCGCCGTCCCTCGGCAACATGCCGAAGCGATACTTCTGGCCGCGCGAGAGATTGACCTCAAGGAGGCGGCACAGGCGAAACTAATCATCGAGGCTGGGTCCCTGCGGGACGGTTTGGCGAAGTTCGGTCGCATCTAACCAAAGGACGCTCAAGGACGAAACCCGCGCTGATGGTCACAGACACGCCCGAGACGAGTGAAGCACGTCGAATCCGTCAAACCGCCGAGTTGATGGGTGGCTATGATGTGCTCGGGCGACGCATCGCGAACGGGTTTGACGTGCACGACTTGCTGGTCGAAGGTTGGCCTGCGCAAGCCCTTCGGGTCATGCTAGAAAAACTGGGGGTTCTCGGAGCGGATGCGGGCCTCGCAGATGCCACCGGACTGAGTAACCTTCTCGCTCAATCGTTCACTGCAGTCTTGACCGTGGAGCAAGGTGTGAACGCTTGGCGGCTAGGGGCGGTCCTGACGCAGGCTGCCGATGTTTTCGGTTCTTTATGCGATGCCGAGATCTGGCTCACGCGCCGCCAGTATCTCCTGCAGGACCGCCGCCCGATCGACCTGCTTGTGAGTGAACCAGGATCGCAACTCGTGGTCGCACTTCTCTCCGCCATTGAATACGATTGCGACTGAGGATTCGGGGAGCCGTAGCAGCACAGGCGTCCAGGCCTGGGACTGATGACTACCCTCCGGCTACGACCCTGCTCAGGTCCTGATGATCTCCCACCAACTCAACACGGATTCCACGGACTGGGACGGGATGTCGTCGGCGGCTTTGTCGGCGAGCATCGCCCCAATAGATGCGCGTAGCTTTCCGGCGACAATTCGGGTTGGGAGATCGGAGACGATGTCACTGGCACAGAGCACCAACCGTCCGTTGCCCACCCTTACCTCGGCGAGCAACGTGAGATCCCGATTGGCGTTCCAATCGTCGATCACGCGGATAATCGAGCGCACGGGCAAGCCCGAAACGTCGAAGGCACGCCGCTCGTACGTCAACTCCCATTGATGCCAAGCGCTCTCCGAGCGCGCGGGGAAAGTCTCGAACAGTGGATGGGTGAGGTCATTGACCAGCCCGAGCGTGTGCGGGGGCTGTCCCTTGGTCCATAGCGTGTTCCAGAAGATTGTGGTGTGGCCGAGTTCGGCATTGGGCTTCATCTGCCCGGGAGATGGAGCGAGAACGACGCTCGCTCCCCGTGCGATGCGCTCGAGGATGGACATGTCGAGGCGCTCGACGCACTCCAGTTCCATCGGTGGCGCGGCACTCAGGACGGCCAGTTCGTAGCGGTCCGCAAAACCCGGACCACGCAGTTCCAACTCGTAGAGGCCGTCGGCCAGATGCGCCGTTTCGACGGCAACGGCACCGATGTGGTGCAGGGCGCCGGTTGGGAGGTCGGCGTGTTCAAGCCGGGTCGACCAGACGATTTCGCCGGCCGTATCGAGAAGCGCCACGGCGAGGCTGGCTCTAGCGAGCGTCGCGGGCCCGAAATGGGCAATCTGCGCATCCGCCGAAAACTTCGTGCCGCGCCGGACCACGAAGCCATCTGCACGGAGCAGAGGCACCGTCGGGGCGCAGAATTCACGGAACTGGTCGGGCGTCACATAGGGCTTCTCGTCCCAGAATGCGTCCACGACGCCGACTAGCGCCGTTCCCTGGCCGGAGAAATCCTGTAGCCCAAGTAGCTGGAAGCCCGCAAAATCCGGGGTCCTGAGGGCCGCTTCGATATCCTCCTTGTAGAGCTTGGTCTGCAGTTTGCCGCTGTTGATCATCAAGTCCCGCGCATGCGGCAATAGATTTCGACGAGCAAGATCGTCGCGCACCGTGATGAAATTGCGCGCCTCGAGCACGCCGGTGTATTTGCCGATCTCGTCCAGGTCCGGATAGACGCACCATTGCCCGATTTCGTGGCTGACCAGGGGCATGGGCACTTTGGCGACCCACTCAGACCAGTCGGTTCGCGTCTCGAGCGGTCGCGCGTTGAGCCGGCTCTTAAGTCCCTCGCCCCAGCGGTGGCTCCGCGGATCGGGCTTGCTGGCGTAGTCGGCGCGCGCGATGGTAGGCCAACCCGAGCCGCCGCTGTAGACGCGGCGGTCGTCGCGCGCTTTCCAACTCTCGACGAAGCGCTCGAGGAAGGCATGCATTCGCGCGCCGTAGACCTCATTGCCGACCGTGAGCATGACGAAGCTGGGGTGGTTTCCGTACTCGTCGACGATGCGCTCGGCCTCACTGTGGATGTAGCGGCCGAGCGCGGGGTCGGCGCCGAGGATTGCCCAGATCGGCGTTTCGATGTGAAGCAGCAGCCCAAGCTCGTCGGCAACTTCAAAGGCCGCGCGTGGCGGGCAGTAGGAATGGAACCGGATGTGGTTGAGGCCATAAGATTTGGCCGTCTCGAACACTTTGCGCCAGCCGGAATGATCGGTTGGTGGATAGCCGGTGAGCGGGAAAATGCAGCAATCGAGAGTCCCGCGCAGGAAGATGCGGCGGCCGTTGAGCAGCAAATGGCGTCCGTCGCGTCGAATATCCCGGATGCCGAAGCTGGTTGTCGCCCGATCGATGGCCTGGCCGTCGCGGAGCCATTCAACCTCCAGGCTGTGGACGGCCGGATCGAATTCGTCCCAGAGGCGCGCGCTCTCAGGTAGATCGATCTCCACTGTGTGCCGGATCAACGAGGAGGTGATGCCGATATCGGCTTCGACCACGACGGGTTGGTCGACACCAGCGAGCCAAGCCGTCACACGCACCTTGTCCTGGGCGTCGGACTTCCAAAAACTGGGCCACAAATGGTTGGTGTCATAGGCTTCGAGCTCAAGTTCGACGCGGATTTGTCGGCTTGGGGCATAGACCGTGACGCGGGTGAGCCCGCCCAGCTGCGATTGCAGCTCCAGCCGGCCTACAATGCCGTTCCAGTTGGTTTGCGTATGGTCGCTGGTCGAGTGTGCGACGTCGGGATTGCCGCCGGCGATATGGGCATTGCCAACAGCCTCGAAGCGGCCATTGTCGATGAGCAGCGTCAGCACATGACGGCCCTCGGTCAACTTGCCAAGGAAGAATCTGTTTGGCGTCGAGAGACTCTCGTCGCGGCCGGTCTTGATGCCGTCGACATAGAGGTTCACCTCGCCATGCGGCCGCTCCAGCAGCAGCCAATGAAAGAGACCGGCCTGCTCGGCGTCCATCTCGATGCTACGCTGATACCAGGCCTTTCCCACGTAAGGACGACGGCGGCTCAGATGCGCCATTGTCGACTGAGTGGTCAGCGGTGTCTTTGCGGCCTCGTCTACGCTGCCAGGTAGCGGGATGGTGTCAGCGAGGGGACCGCGAAACCATTCTTCCGTGAGGCCAGATCCCATTGGATCAAGGGCGAAGGCCCAGGTGCCGGAGAGGTCGAGAGTGTGAAGCATTGGCGTGGGTCTCGTAGTGGGGGGATGGCGGTGCCGGCGGCGCCACCATCCAATTGTCATCGGCTAGAGTCTTGCGGCGACTTCGGTTTTTGCCTGGGCCAGCGCCTCTTCAGGCGTGGCGGTACCCTGCACGATGTTGTTGACCGCGGTCTGCATCGCGGTACCGACGATGTTGTCCTTGGTGTTGAGCGTCGCCGGGATCAAATTGGCCTGGACGGACGCGAACACCGAGTTGACATTCTCGCCGGCGTAATAGGGATCCTCGAAGTTGATCCAGTCGGACTTTCCGGCCGGCGCCCAGGCCGGATAGAGATCGTCGTTCTGGTACTGCTCTTTCAGGCTCTGGCCATCGGTGACGACCCAGCTGATGAAGGCCCACGCAGCTTCCTTGTTCTTCGAGCTCTCCAGGATGCCGATATGATCGCCACCTGCATTGAAGGAGCGGTTGCCGGTCGAGTCGGCAGGGGCCGCGACGACGCCCCATTTTCCGGAATCGTTGGGGGCAAAGGCACGTTTGAGGAGTCCGCCCATCCAGTTGCCGGACATGATCGTGGCGATCTGCCCCTTGCCGAAGGCGCCTTGCCACTCGGGTGACCACAAGTTGAAGGGCGATATCAGGCCGGCATCGGCGGCCTTGTCGACCAGCTTGAGGCCTTCCATCACCACCGGATTGTCGAGCTGAAGATTGCCCTGAGCGTCAAACCAGCTGATGCCGCGCTGCGCCATCACCGTGGACAGGATTTCGGCGCCATTGGCGACCAGCCAGCGCTCATTGGGCTTTACGACCTTTTTGCCTTCCTTGATGAAGGCATCCCAATTGGCAAATAAGGCCTCGACCGCTGCTGGATCGGACGGCAAGCCTGCCGCCTCGAAGATATCGCGCCGATAGAATAGGCCGCCCGGTCCCGTGTGCTTGGGTAGAGCAACGATCTTGCCATCGGCTGTGGTGACGTTGGCGGCCGCAAACGATGCAAAGTGCGACATCAGCTCGTCGGCGTTGTATGGATCCTGCGCGAGATCGACCCATTGCGGCCGGTCGCGCAGCAACGCCAGCACACCGATTTCGATCATGGCCACATCGGGGCCTGTGTTGCTCAGCATCGCTCGCTGCAGCGTGTTGAGATAGTTGTTGTCGCTATTGGGGTAGCCCTGCACCTCAACTTTGATGTTGGGGTAGGCCTTGTTAAACGACGGCATCAGAGCCTGGAACGTGCGATCGTTGTTCGGCCAGGTCCAGACGGTGATGGTGCCTGCGGTCTCGGGACCTGGGCGGTAGGGTTGCGGGGCGTCCTGTGCGTGCAGCCCCGACGCTGTGGCCACGAGCATGCCCGCAGCCATGAGATATCTGTTCAGTTGCATTGCTATCCTCCTTTGTTCAACTGACCGAGTTACGGGCAATCAGGATTTGACTGCGCCGGACGTAAGCCCTGCAATGAATTGTCGACTGAGCAGGGCAAAGAGAACGAACACCGGCACCAGACCCATCAGCGTTGCGAGCATGACGGAGGGCGTGTCCGAATAATGCGTGGTCGAGAGCGTGGTGAGGGCTAGCGGCACGGTGAATTTCGTGCCGTCGCCGAGCACGACAAGCGGCAATTGGAAGTCATTCCACGTGCCGATCACCGTCCACACGGCGAGCGCCGCGAGACCGGGCCGAATGATCGGCAGGACCACTAAGGCGAAAGCTGTAAGGCCCCCGGCTCCGTCCACTTCCGCAGCTTCATAGAGCTCGTGTGGAATGGTGGAGCCGATATAGGTGTACATCCAGATGACACCGAATCCAGACGCAACTGCCGGGATGATGAGCGGCAGAAAGGTGTTCAGCCAGCCGAGCCATCCCATCTGCAGGAAGAATGGGATAAGCGCGAGCGATGGCGGGAAGAACAGGGTGGCAAACGTGACGCCGAGCAAAAAGCGATGTCCAGGCGCTCGTACGTAGCGTGCGAAGCCGTAGCCTGCGAGCGCGCTGACCAGAACGAGGCCAATGGTCTTGGGAATGGCGACCAACAGGCTGTTGATGATCGGCCTGAACGGCGGAAAGACCGCTTCGATCCGCGCATAATTGTCCAGCAGCGAGCTGCCAAACCACAATGGCGGCGGAAACTGGAACACTTCGGCGAGTGTGTGGGTCGCAAAAACCGCCGTCCAGTAGAGCGGCAGTACGAACAGCACCGAAAGGACCGACAGGCCGATCGTCACGCCGAAATTGAAACGCCCTTCCTTGGTCGTCAGAGACTTTCTCATTCCGCCGCCTCAAGATGCTTGGTGACGGAGCGGTGGAGCAGTGTGAAGGCAACAACAGCCGCGAAAATGTACCAACTCACAGCTGCGCCAAGACCGAAGTCGAACTGCGAGAACGCAGTGGCATAGAGGTACATGCCCAGCGTCGTCGCCGAATTGTTGGTGCCGCCCTGGCCCTGTGTGAGCACGAAGGGTTCATCGAACATCTGCAATCCGCCAAGCGTCGCGGTGATGATGGAAAAGGCCAGCGCCGGAGCCAGCAGGGGCACCGTAATGCGTGCAAAGATGGCCCAGCGCCCGGCACCATCGATGCGAGCCGCCTCGTAGAGGTCACGAGGGATCGCCTGCAGTCCGGCGAGAAAGATAATCATGTGCCAACCGGTCCAGCGCCAGATGACCAGCAGCACGACAAGCGGCTTGATCCAGGCTTCCGAGGCGAGCCAGTTGAAGTAGTTGGGTTGCCCCTGAGCGGCGCCCAGCAGCATGTTCACGATGCCGCCGTTGGAGGTGAAGAACACGCGCAAGATGATCGCCGCGATAGCCGGCGCCACAAGCAGGGGCAGCAGAAACACCAGCCGGAAGTACGTTTTTCCGAACGACACGTTCTCGTTGACCAGCACCGCCACCCCCAGCGCCAGGCCGATTGTCAAAAGAGTCGACCAGAACCAGAGGTAAAGGGTGTTCCATATCGCCTTTTGGAACACCGGGTCGCCAAGCGCGCGGGCGTAGTTGGCGAGGCCCACGAAGTGGGGGTCACTGAACCCGTCCCAATTGGAGAGGCCGAGATAGAACGAGAATCCAACAGGGAAGATTGAGAAGGCCAGGAACACCACGAAGAAGGGCGCCACCGCCAGGTAGAAGGCGGCATTCCGGTGGACTTTCGCTCCCCATTTCATGGCTGTGTGCGCATCTCAGGTTCCAGCATCTGAGTTTTAATAATCAGATGTATTACCTCCGTCAATCCGTTTAGTCGCAAAGAAAACGCCGTTGACGTAGCCGACGTGCAAGCGCTATGACCGATTAATCATCTGATATATGGACCAGAAGTGTGAAGATCACTGGAATTTCGACCCATGTGGTCAATGCGGAAATGCGCAACTGGGTATTCGTCAAGGTCGAGACCGATGAGCCCGGGCTGTTCGGTTGGGGCGAGGCCACGCTTGAATGGAAGACACGCGCCGTGGTCGGCGCCATTGAGGATTTGACCCCACTCCTGCTTGGCCGCGACCCCCGCGACATTGAGCAGGCGTACCGCGCCATGACCAAGCAAAGCTTCTGGCGCCTCGGCGCCGTGGGCATGAGCGCGCTGTCGGGCATCGAGCTGGCCCTATGGGATATTCTGGGCAAACATCTAGACGTCCCAGTGTGGCGGCTGCTGGGTGGCAAGGTGCGCGATAAGGTCCGGGTCTACACGCACCTTGGTATGGGTGACATGCGGGCGGTCTATGAAACCGGCGGCATCGACCAGTTGGTCGAGCGGGCGCGTGAAGTCGTCGAGAATGGCTACCGGGCGTTCAAAGCGGTCATCGTGCCATACACGCACTACCATGCCCCGTTGCCTCAGATCGACAAGGTCGCCCGGATGATGGAGGCGATGCGCAGCGCTGTCGGGGACGATGTCGAGATCATGGTAGATTTCCATGGCCGTCCGGCTTCGGCCGGCGCGGCGCTGGCCTATATCGAGGCGGTTGCTCCCTATCGGCCAATGTTCGTCGAGGAACCGGTGCAGCCGGTTGATTTTCAAAGCCTCGCCAATCTGGCCCGCCACACCAGCGTGCCCCTTGCATCGGGCGAGCGGCTGATCGACCGGACGGAATTTGACGCTCTCTTCGCCACGGGGGCCATCGATATCGTGCAGCCCGACATCTGCCATTGTGGCGGCCTTCTTGAGGCGAAGAAAATCGCGGCCCGTGCGGAGGCTCTGGGCATTGGCGTTGCTCCACACAACCCACTCGGCCCCATCGCTGGTGTCGCCGCGCTGCACTTCGCCGTTTCAACGCCCAACCATGTCATCCAGGAGGAAATGGTCGGGGCGGTGCCGTGGTACTTCGACGTGGTGCAAGGCCCGATCCAGCGCGAGGGCGGCTTCTGGCAGGTTCCGGACGCGCCAGGTCTGGGCATAGTCGTTGACGAGGCTGAATGCGCGCGGCACCCTTACGCGCAGGAAGTGCTGCAGACCCAGAGCGCGGTGCTGGACGACGGCACAATCGTGGATTGGTGAGCCATGCGGCTTGACGGCAAAATCGCTATCGTCACCGGTGCAGGCCGGGGTATCGGGGCGGCCATCGCCGAGGCTTTTGTGCGCGAAGGCGCCACTGTCGTCATTGCCGAGCGTGATGAGACAACGGGCAGGGCGACGGCGACGCGACTGGGCAGTACTGCTGTATTCATCCCAACCGATGTGACCGACCAGGCGTCCGTCGATACAGTTGTGGCGACATCGCGGGAACGATTTGGCGGCATCGACATCCTGGTGAACAATGCAGGGATCAACGTCTTTCACACCCCGCTTGAAACCACCGACGCCGAATGGGCCCGTTGCATGGCGGTGGATCTCGAGGGCGTGTGGCGGATGTGCCGGGCCGTCCTTCCGGTCATGCTGGAATGCGGCGGCGGTAGCATCGTCAATATCGCCTCCTCGCACAGCTCAACCATCATCCCGGGCACGTTTCCCTACCCGGTTGCCAAGCACGGCCTGCTCGGTCTGACGCGGGCCTTGGGCATCGAGTACGCGGCGCGAAACATCCGCGTGAACGCCATCGCCCCGGGCTATGTCGAAACCGAACTGGCGGTCGAGTATTGGAACGGCTTTCCCGACCCAGCCGCCGAGCGCCAGCGAACATACGACCTGCATCCGCCCCGCCGCATCGGCCAGCCCGCGGAAGTAGCAATGACTGCGGTCTTTCTCGCCAGTGATGAGGCACCGTTCATCAATGCCACCTCTATCGCTATCGATGGCGGGCGTTCCGTGCTCTACCATGACTAGATCGGATGCGGTGACGCGAGGCCTTGGCCGCTGCTTCGGCGGCTCTGGAGGGAATGGGCAGTGACGTTGGACGACGCGGCAAAGCCGCTTCTCAAGCCTCGCGTTCATCGGCACGTGGTCAAAACGCTCGCCCAGCGTATCCTCGCGAACGAATTCAGCCCGGGGATGGTCCTGCCATCCGAACCGGAACTGTGCGCAACATTCAAAGTGAGCCGCAGCGCGCTGCGCGAGGCGGTCAAAGTGCTCGACTCGAAGGGCATGGTTGTCACTCGACCGCGTATCGGCACCACTGTCCGGGCGCGAGAAGACTGGAACCTTCTCGACCCCGACGTGCTCGCCTGGTCGATGGATCTGCGACCCAGCGCCGAGTTGGTCCTCAGTCTGATCGAGGCTCGCCAGGTTATCGAGCCCGCTGCGGCACGTTTTGCAGCGCTGCGGGCAACCGCCAGCGATATCGCGCCGATGGAGGACGCGTTCGCGCGTATGGAACGGTACAAGACGAGCCAGGACTTCGAGGCCTTCAACAAAGCCGACATCGAGTTCCATACCGCCCTGCTGCGAGCGAGCCACAACATTGTCTTCCAGCAATTGTCCAACACAATCGGGGCAGCGTTAGCCTATTCGTTCCGCCTCACGATCGCGCGGGCGCGCGAGCCGGGGGCCTCGCTCCCTAATCATGGCGAGGTTATCGAACGCATCCGCCTGCGCGACGCGGAAGGGGCCTACGCCTCGATGTCGCGACTGCTGAACATCGCGATCGTCGATCTAGGCATCCAGTCCTCCCACTGAGCTGCGGCGATGGGGAACTGAGGGTGCTGTGTTCGGATCACTCGTTGAGGCAAGTGTTGGCGGCGTGATGTTGCCCTAGAAAGCGTCGTCGCTGACTGGGCGACCGAGCAGATAGCCCTGGAGCTGATCGCAGCCGGATTCCTCGAGGAAGCGCCTTTGCGCGTCGGTTTCGACACCTTCGGCTGTGACGGTGACGCGAAGAGCCTTCGCGAATGCAATGACAGCCCGGACGATCGCATCGGCATTGGCGGCACCAATGGCCTGGACGAAGGAGCGGTCGATCTTGATTTTGTCGACGGCCAGACGCCCGAGGTAGTTGAGGGAGGAATAGCCGGTGCCGAAATCATCGATGGCGATGCGAATGCCGGCAGATCGAAGCTCCTCGAGTAGACGATGGGCCGGGCCGGTCTCGTCCAGCGCCACGCCTTCGGTGATCTCGAATTCGAGGCGCGAGGGGTCGACGTTCTCGCTCCGCAGGATACTCAGCGCGCGGTCTGCGAATGCGCCGTCCCGCAGCTGGATCGGCGACACATTCACTGCGGCCCATGGCAGTTTCGTTCTCGTGAGGACGCGGCATGTGTGCCGCAAGACGAGGCCGCCAAGTTCGAGGATCGAGCCCTGATCCTCGGCAAGGGGGATGAAGCGATCCGGCCCGAGCAAACCGAGCTCAGGATGCTGCCAGCGGACCAGTGCTTCGACGCCGAGCACTAACTTGCCGGCAATGTCGTAGATGGGCTGGTAGACCACCCGAAACTGGTCGCCGGTGATCAAGGCGCTGCGCAGATCGGACTCGAGCTGATGGCGTGTCTCAACGAGGTCGGCCATGCGGCTTTCGAACGCGTTCCAACGGTTGCGACCCTTGGACTTGGCCTCGTAGAGCGCGATATCGGCTTCCCGCAGCGCCGAAAATGGCGTCGTGAATCTATGGATCTTCGACACGCCCACGCTGGCACCAATATGCATCTGGTTGCCCATGATTGTGAAGCTGCGGAGCTGGCTCACGAGTTCGTCGCAGTACCGGCGCTCCTGATCGAGCGAAGAGAATGACACGACCAGAGTGAACTCGTCGCCACCGATGCGGGCCACATGACCATTCGCTCCGGCCAGCTGGGAGAGCCGCTCTGCGACGCGGCGCAAGAGCTCATCGCCGGCGCCGTGCCCCAGGGTGTCGTTGACTTGCTTGAAGCGATCGAGATCGATGAGCAGCAGGCGCGCCTCATCGCTTGGCTCGAGGCTCTGAGCGATTTTGAGGAAGTTCGTTTCGAAGCTTGCGCGGTTCGGCAATTTCGTCAGTGGATCGAAATAGGCGAGGTATCGGACCTGTTCTTCGGCCTGCTTGCGCAGGGTGATGTCGCGGGCGACGCCGATGAGACCGACGATCGCGCCGCTCGCATCGCGCAGCGGAACTTTGGAGGTCGAGAGCCATCGCTGCTGGCCCGACGGCAGGAGGACGAATTCCTCTTTATCTATCATGGCTTCGCCGCTTTGGATGACGCGGCTGTCGTCGGCCATGAACTCTCCCGAGCGGTCCGAGGAATGGACGTCGAGATCGGTGAGGCCGACGATGCTGTCGGGGGTGCGCCCGAGATCGGCAGCGACTGCGCGGTTGGCGATGACGAAGCGGTTTTGCTGATCTTTTACAAAGAGATAGTCGGGGACCTGGTCGATCATGGCGCGCATCCAGGACTTTTCTTCCCAGAGGCGGGCGCGTTCGGTTTGCCAGCGCTCGCGCTCGTCGAGGTGCTCGGCGGCGAGACGCTGCGCCTGCTCGCCCAGCAACGACAACCCCATGGTCTCCATGGGGTTTTCAGGTCTTTTCGCCGCTTTCCGAGGGGTATTCGCCATTGCCCGTCTCCCCGGAAATCATGGTCCGGCGAAGATGAGGAGCAGTTAAACGGGCCGGAAGAACGTACCTCAGGGTTAATCGTTGGATAATTTGGAGACGATCTGCCGGTACGGCGACGGTCGAGGAATCCAACGGTGAACGTGACGGCAGTAAGTGTCGTATTGGACGCCGTAGGTGCTTTGGAGGGTTGGCTCCTCGTAGGTGAGGACGAAGAGGTGGACGGTCAGCCAGACCATGGCGCCGTAGGCGAGGACGCCCCAGTTTCCGAACAGGAGTGCCTGGCCAAGGATGAGCGAGACGACTGCGACGTACATCGGGTTGCGGACGAAGCGGTAGGAGCCGGTGACGATCAGCGTTCTAGTCGGTGCGATGGGGGCGGGGGTACCGAGGCCCTCGATGGCGAAGCGCGCGAAGGTTTCGACGAGGAGGATGGCGCCGAGCGCGAGGAAAAGGATGCCGAGCCAGCGGAGGGGCTCGAGGCCGAAGAGTGGTGCCCCGAAGTGATAGGTCGAGATCGACCAGGGGATCACGCCGGCGACGATGCCGGGCGCGACGAGGAGGAAGACGATAGATCCTGCTATTGCTTTGACGCGGTCACGCATTGCTTGCCTTCGGCAAAGAAACAGCGCCCGCCTTTTGGGCGGGCGCCTTGGGCTTGTTACTTCAGGACGATGACGGCGAGGCAATTGCCGGGGTCACCCTGGGTGCCGCGGTTGCAGATGCACTGGCCGGCCTTGTTGAGGTGGCTGTCATCGGGGCAGGCGGTCATCGGCGGCGGTTCGGGCGCGTGGCACTGACCGGGTTCGCCTTCGGTGCCGCGGTTACAGACGCACTGGCCAGACTTGCTGGGGTGGCTGTCGTCGGGGCAGGTGGGCTCGGGCGGCGGTGTCGCCTGGCAATTGCCAGGGTCACCGACGGTCCCACGATCGCAGACGCACTGACCGTCCGAATTGGGATGGCTGTCATCCGGGCAGCTCGGTGCGATCGGTTCGCACCGGCCGGGCCGGCCTTCAGTTCCCTTATCGCAGACGCACTGGCCATCGGAGTTGAGACGGCTGTCGTCCGGGCAGCTCGGCGCAATGGGTTCGCACTGGCCGGGGTTGCCTTCGGTCCCCTTGTCGCAGACGCACTGGCCTTTCGAGTTCAGATGGCTGTCGTCGGGGCAGATCGGCGTTACGTCGATCGGCGTACATTTGCCCGGCTTGCCCTCGGTGCCACGGTCGCAGACGCATTTGCCGGCGCTGCTGAGGTGGCTGTCATCCGGGCAGACCGGAGTGACGTCGATGGGCGTGCACTTGCCGGGCTTGCCTTCGGTGCCACGGTCGCAGACGCATTTGCCGTCGGCGTTGATGTGGCTGTCGTCGGGACAGGCGGGCGTGACGTTGTCGGTCTCGCACTGTCCCGGCTTGCCGTGTGTACCCGGATCGCAGACGCACTGGCCCTGGGCGTTCGGATGGCTGTCATCCGGACATTTGGGCTTGGGCGCGGCGCATTGCTTGCCGTTCCAGATCAGACCGGCTTCGCAGCATCCGCCGTCGGGCTTGACCTGATTGACCGGGCAGGCCGGTTCTTCGCGGCAGGCGCTCGCCGGCAGGCTGGCTTTGGCCGAGGCGGTGTATTGCGCGCCCTGGTCGCTGTGTAGCACCTCCGCCGAGATCGAGGCGTTGACGGTGTTGACGATGTTGCACTTGCCAGCTTTGGCCACATCGGCGGGGATGTGGATGGTGATGGTCGTGGCGGTGAACTTGCCCACCGGCAGGACTTTGTAGGGCGACGAGCAATGCATGTCGTTGCCGGTCGTTGGGACGCAGTTCCAATCGCTCGACACATACGTCGCGCCATCGGGCAGATCTTCTTCGATCTCGACCGTGCCGTTGTAGGGATCGGGGCCGGTCGAGGTGGCCTTGATGGTGAAGGTCGAGTCATAGCCGTCGCCAGACTTCACGGTCTTGCCGGCGGTCTTTTCGAGCTTGAGGCTCGGGGGGTCGCAATAGACGTAGACCGGTCCCGGTCCGAGGTTGACGAAGAGCTGCGGCACTTTCTGGCTGGCCTGGGAGATATGTCCCGGGTCGGCAGATGCCGGGCTGAACAGCCAGACGGTGTTGAGCAC
This sequence comes from Devosia sp., assembly GCA_039918675.1. Lineage (GTDB taxonomy): Bacteria > Pseudomonadota > Alphaproteobacteria > Rhizobiales > Devosiaceae > Devosia_A. The sequence continues at coordinate 6,795 of JBDSHC010000119.1, read as the reverse complement.
TTCGCAATCGGCGAGGGTCACGCCATTCGGATCGACGCGGGTGGTGGCCTGGACGGTCCAGGTTGCACCGGCGTTGAGAGCAGCGGCGCGGGTACAGGTCCAGGGACCCACAGCCGCGACGGTGCAGGCCGGCGTATTGAACGTCGTCGGCTTGCCGTTGAAGTCCATGAACTTGATCGGGCCCGGCTGAGCGGCTGCGCCGAGGTTCCTGACCTTGATCTCGAACTTGCACAGCCAATCCGGACTGGATGGATCGGACGCGCAGCCCTTGGCCGTCTTGATGATGTTGACGAGTGGGAGGCCCGCACAAGCCGGGTTGGGGATCGCCTGGGCGAGGGTCGCCGAGTCATTGCCGGCCGGGTTCAATGGCGAGCCGGGGCTCGGATTGACTACGGTCAGCGTATTGTTGGCGGAGCACACGGTGAGGCCGGGTGCGTAGTAGGTCTTGAAGATGAGGGTATGCGGAACGCCGGGCGCCCAGAACACGGGGCCGATGGGGTTACAGGTCACGTTCGAGGCCGGCCCCGAGCAGAACGGAGCGACCCCGGGCAGCGTCGTGGCAAATGCACCGAGCGATTTGTCGGTGAAGCTCATCGGGCCGATATAGGGGTCGACGCCGACATTGGTGAGCGTGATCTTCCACGTACACGACCAGTTGCCGAAGGCGGGTCCGCAACCGAGGCCTTGTTTCTTTGCCTGGATGTCTGGATGCTTTACGGGGGCAAAGCAGCCCGGATCCGGGATCTTGGCGATCGCCGAAGCGAAGTCATTGCCGGCGACGACGTTGGTCGGGCCGCCGACAGGCGAGGCGATATTGGCCTTGTTGCTCACCGAGCAGAGCGGCGGAACGCCGGCCTTCTTGATGTGGGCGGTGACGAGGAAGCCCGACGACCAGCCGGGAGGCGCGTTTACCGGCACTGCGAGAAGATCGCAGGTAAGGACCGGTCCTGCCTGACCGCAGGCCCAGGGGCCGAGGGTCGTGGCAGGCGCGTTGACCTGCAGCGTGTCCTTGACCTTGATTGGCCCGGAGTAATTGCCCGGACCGGCATTCTGGACGTTGACGATGTAGTTGCAGGCCCAGTCGATGCCCGTATCGAAGCAGTTGGGCAGAGCGATCTTGGTGAGGACAAGGTCTGTGACACCGCCCGGCGGGACGCAGCCCGGCGCGGCGATGTTGGCGACACCGACGTCGAAATCGTCGCTCGGATCGTCGTCATGGAGGAACGGCCAGTCGATGCCGGCGACATTGGCGATGTGGCAGTAGGCAACCATCGCCTTGGGCAGCTTGACCTGCTCATGGAGCGTCACGCCATCGCCGGGGAACAGCAGAACAAAACCGCGCGAGCATTCATACGCAGTCGGTCCTGTCGGTCCGCACGACCAGGGCGGGGTGGGCCAGAAGTTCATCACTGCGCCGGCATTGTTGGCGGGCAGATAGTCGGTGATGGTCAGCGGCCCCCAATAGGCGGAGTCGCCGGTGTTCTCGACGCGGATGGTGAAATTACAGAGCCAGTTGGCGCCGCCATCGATGCACGAATGCGGGCTCGACCATTTCTCGAGGGTGAGGTTGAACTCCGGGTCCGGCATATAGTCGGGAGGCGGCGGGAGATAGTCGTCGTCCTCGGGCACATCTGCGGGCGGCTCGTCGGCATCGACTGGGCCTCCGCAGACCTGCCAGATGGCGACATCGCCAACATGGCCGGCCAACGTCGACTGATCGTCGTCGGTGTTGCCATCGAAATCGGTGAAGCCGGCCAACGTCGGCGGATCGTTGAGGGGGCGAATCCACGATCGCGGTACGCCCTGGAGGCCGGCGACGAAGGCCGGGCCTGTAAGCGCCGGGTCGAGATCGGGATTGTCGCGGAGGGACTCGCCGGTGGCCCAGACGGTCGCCGAACATGCACCGTCATAGGCGCCGCTGTCGTCGTCGAAACCGAAGCCGAGGGCGATACCGCCCGAAGCATTGGCGCCGTCGGGCGAGACACCGATGGCGTAGCTGTCGGGTGTGGGAACCCAAGTGCCCGGCGTTGCCGGATCATCGGGGAATTCGTGCTTGTAGCGGACGACCGACGAGGTGTGCGGCGTCGCGAAGACGGAATAATCGTACGAACCCACCTGAGCGCCGCGCTGCGCGAGGATCATCTTGCCCGAGGGATCGAGTACGATGCTGGCGACGTCGTCGGTCGAAGGCAGATCGGCGATGTCGAGCTCCCAACGCGCCGCGCCGAAGCTGCCATCGTCATTGATACGGACCGACCAGACCTGCTGATAGGCAGTGTAGAACAGCCGTCCATTTTCAGTGGCGAGCGCAGTGACCTTGCGTTCGGGCTGGGTGAAGCCCCAGGTGGTGGGATCTTCGGAATTGAACGCGGCATCGGTGATGTCGATGCTGCTGCCATCGTCCTCGACTGGCTCGAGCTCATGGGCAGGACGCCCCGTCACACCGTGATCGAAAGTGTCGAGGATCGTGCCATCGAGTGCCAGCCGATAGATGAGGCCGGTGTCGAGATCGGAGACGAAGAATTGCTGGGTGCCGGTATCGAAGGCGATATCGCCCAGGCTGGCGCCGCTATTGGCGGCGATGGTGGTGAACAGCGAGATTTCGCCGGTTGTGCCATCGATTTTCCAGATGCTGCCGGGATAGCCCTCGACGCCGCCAGCACTGCCCCATTGGCCTTGCATGAAGGTTGCATCGGGCGCGCCAATGCGGCTGCGCATCGGGTTGCTGTCGGGATCGGGCACGACGATGTTGAGGCCGAAGGCCGAGGTCGCCGCGAGGTAGATGTTGGGCGCATCGGCTTCGCTGGTCTCAGGCGCATTGTCGAGCGCGACGCCGAACACCTGCCCGACATCCTTGGCAGTTGCGCCAAAGTCGGAGGCGGCATCGATCAGCCGTCCATCGGGGGCGCCATCGGGCGCCAGCTTCTGGATGATTAGCGAGTGGCCATCGAGATCGATGAAGGTGTAATCGAGCGGATCGCTGCCCGGTGGAGGGGCATCGGGCACGACGCTACCGGCGAAGCCGGTGACGATCGGTTGGCCCGGAGCGAAGATGTCGCTCCCCGCGGCCAGCGCGCTCGATGTTGTTGATGTGATAAAAGCCGGGAGCGCCACGATCATCGCGGCGGTACACAGGCTTCTGGTGACGGCAAAAGCAGTAAGCGACGCCATGTCCGCTCCTGTTGATTTGCGCCCTCAAATTCATGGCGTGTGCCACGAACTCCGCAGTCTGAGTTTTAGCACGTCGAGAAAATGGAGTCCTACGACTCTTTATTCGAAAGATGGCGAGTTCTTGCCTTTTGTTGGCCTTTGCTTCAGCGGGCGTTCAGAAAAAGGGGGTCGCGATATCAATCGCGAGCGCGGTATCTTAAACGGCAGACGCTTGCCGTATAGGGCAAGCAAAGTGTCACCTCGAAGTGACTCGGGACAGAAACCGACCTCTGCCGGCAATTCATCCACCTTCCGAAGATTGACCCAATCGGTGCGATGGCTATCGTTCGCCGCTTAGAATTTGAGGGACGCCAGATGAAAACCGTTTCGCCGATCGGCGTTGCCAGCGATCACGCGCTTCAGCTTCAGGCCGCGCAGGCGGCCGTGGACAAGCATCCGCAGGCACTGTTTTCCGATTTCCAGTGGTTCCTGTTCGAAGCCAAGGACGCGGTATATTTCACGGCGTTCTCCAAGATCGCGTTCGACAAGGATTCCATCCAGAACGTCGTGGCCGAGATGGTGGCGCTGGCGCCGCAAATGACCCATGGCTATGTGGGCGCCAAGCCGGGGCAGCCCTTCCCCAAGCACATGCTCGATGCCATCACCGATATCCAGACCGTCGACAGTTTCGACGGCTATCCCGACAAATGGCTGAGCCACTCGCAGGACATTTTCGCGCGCACCGATCTGCCGCTGTTCCGCGTCCAGGCAGCGGTGCTGCGCGGCGGTCCCGATGCTGAGGGGCGGGCTTCGATCCTCCAGGTTCGGTCGAGCCATGCGCTGCTCGAGGGCGCTGACTCGGCGATGCTCACCCGCTCGCAATCGGCGGCGCGCGGCATGGGCGGGGAGATCAAGAAGATCGGCCTCGGCAAGCGCATCCTGACGACGCTCCAGGCGCAGCTGCTGTCCTGGACCTATATCGCCGCGGCCAACATCTTTGCGCCCAATGAGCAGCCCTGGGGCTACAAGACGCTGGCCATCAAGCGGCACCGGCTGCGCCTCCTTGCCAACCGGCTCGGCGTGCGGCAGCGCTCATTGTATTTCGGGCTCGTCACCTACGCGCTCAATGGCGAAGGGCCGCAAAAGAACATGAACAAGGCGGTGATCGCCGCCGCCTATACGCTGCTCGATGGCGGCAAGCAGAGCCAGGCCGATGATGGGTTCCTGCGCGTGAAGGCGCTGCAGGCGAAGTTCAAAGTCGCCGACAATTTCCTAGACTATGTCCGCTCGCTCGACGAGCTGATCGGCAAACTCGAGCAGAAAGACGTCACTAAGTTTATGGCGCTCATGACGTCGGCCATGAAGGCCATCCGTGCCATCAACGCGGTGGTGCCGGCTCTGCCGGGCAAGCGCTTCTGGCGCTTCGGCATGGGTATCCAGATCGCGCTCACGCTGGTGCCGCCGCATCGCAGCTACGGTCCGATGACGCATGGCATGATGGAGCCGCTCTATGTCGGCGCCTGGCACCCCGGCCAGAACATCTGCACCTACTGCCCGGGCAAAGACTATGTGACGATGAACTTCTCGATGGAGCAGCGGCACATCGACAATGTCGACAAGATTATGGGGTTGCTGGAGCGGGTGGAGGGGATGGAGCTGCCGGCTGCTGGGCGCAAGGTGAGCGAGGACGAGGCGGGCTAGAAGTCACCGTTCGTCGGCCAGCAGTAGACGGCACGTAGCAACGTCTCCTGGAGCCGGTGGTACTTGGCAAGTGCTGGAAAGTCGAAGCGCAATATTTTCCAGCGGTGACACTTCACACAGACTGCGACGCAGTTCTCGAGTGCATTCGTGCCCCCATCCGCGGCGCGGATGGGGTAGTGATCGTACTCGACGCCGAAACTTAGCGGCGCGGTGCAGCGGTGCCGTGCTGGGAACCCGTAGGCCCGCCCCATGGCCTCGCAGCGTCCATCTGAGCGTGCGCAAGCCTCGCGCTTCGTCCCTCGGGTAGATTCTTGGCGCTTATTCATGCCGCCCTCCGAGTCTCAATCGCATGGGTGTCGTTGAGCTTGCCGATGATGTCGTCGAGTTCGCCAAGGAAGAACCGCACCTCGCTTTCGATCTCAGCCAAGCGCTCGTCGTTCCGATCGAAGCGCTTGACGAAGAGAGCCATCGGCTCCGGCAGTCGCGGTCGAACGAGACATAGTCACACCAGGCTCGTCCGGTGCAGGCTAGCTGCCACAACATCTGCGATTCGTACTTTGACGGGATTGTCGAGGTGAGGAGGGTCTCGATGTGGGTGGCAGTGTTGGGGCATTTGATCTCGACGAGACCTTCATCCCTGACCAACCCATCGGGGCTAGCACCAGTCATGGCAATCGCCGGATGATCGACGAACCCGATCGTCGCAACGTCGCGATCGAACCGATACTCGTAGCAGGCTCCAGCTTCAGTCTCATGATCCTGGCCCCACTGCATTGCGGTGAGAGCGCGAGTTTCTCGATGAGTCTGTCCAGACCCGGGCTCACTGTGTGACTGCGGTGCGAGGCCAGTTGGCTTCGAACCGATCGGGTTCGACGGTCGGTGGATTGAGGTTCGGTAGCATGGTCGGCTTCCTGTGGCTGAATGACTGGTTGGTCGTCAGGACAGGTCGCTCCGGTCAGCTCGGAAGTCGAGCTGTGTTCTAATTGGATTGGAGCTCAGAGCTAATGCTGCTGCTCCAGCCCACCGGTCGGTTGGGGCGCAAGAGAGTCTTTGGGCGATCGGAAAGTCATTTGGGCAGTTAGCGAGGCGTCGGCGACCAACCCAGCGCCTCCCGGATCGCGCCGGAATCGACCCTTAGCGAACCTAGCAGCCGGTCGGCGACGGCGGATCGGCCCGCGATGGAGGCGGCGGCTTTCAGCAGCGCGGGGGGAAACGGCCATAGTCGTGCGCTGCGGCCCATCGCTCGCGCCATTTCTTCGATCAGTTCTGGTGTCGACAAATCCTCGCCATCCGACAGCAGGAATGTTCGTCCGGCGGCTGCGGGGTGGGTGAGGCAGGCGGCGATGGCTGAGGTCAAATTGTCGAGGCTGAGCAGGCTGCGTTTGTTGGGGGCGTTGGCCAAGGGGAGAGGGATGCCGAGTTCGATCAGGCGCTTCAACTGGCGCAGATTGCCCTTGACACCGGGGCCGTGGATCAGGGGTGGGCGGAGCACGACGCCTTCGAGGCCGGTCGTGGCACAGACCCGCCACAGCGCCTGTTCTGCTTCCCATTTGGTGATGCCGTAGGAGTCGGTGGGGTTTGGCGTGTCGGCTTCGGTGAAGGGGCGGTCGATCGGGGTGGATTCGCCGTTCACCTTGATCGAACTCAGATAGATCAGCCGTTTGACGCCGGCGTTAGCGGCGGCCTCGGCGAGGCGGGTGGTACCAGCGACGTTGACGCGGCGGTAGGCGGCCAGAGGGTCGGCTTCGCTGTCATTGAGCACATGGGTGCGGGCGACGGTATGGACCACAATTTCGGCGCCGTGCAGAGCCCCGCTCCAGTCGGCGGATTCGATCTCGCCGACGGCGAACGACATGGCGCCTTCGGGCAGCTGGGCTGGCAGCGTCCGGTAGCAGGCGCGGCAGGCTATTTTGGGATTGGCTGACAGCTGCGCGACCAGCGCCC
>JBDSHC010000118.1:0-19070 GCA_039918675.1 Devosia sp. | reverse complement strand
TGGCGGGCTGGTCGGGCTCGATCGACATCGAGGGCTGGCACGATCCGGTCTATCGCGACGCGCTCGAAATGACCGGCCAGATCCATGCCCTCAATCATCTCAAACATAGCAGGGGCGGTGAGTTCGTCGCCTAGGCACACGCCAACCTGAGCCGGATCCACGCGGACCGACCGCCGGCTGAAGGAGACGATCAACGGTCCGCAAAATGAGGAGGACGACAGTGAAGATTGCACTATCCAAAGTGGCGTTGGTCGCTGCCGCATCGCTGATGCTGGGTACCACTGCCTATGCGCAGGACAAGACGTTCAATATCTGGTGGTACGAAGGCGCCGACAGCGCCCAGGGCATCACCTGGACCAAGGCCCTTGAAGAGCTCAAGGCCAATCATCCCGATGTGACGGTCAATTTCGAACAGAAGACCTTCGATCAGCTGCAGCAGTCGGGCAGCATGATCCTCAACTCTGCCGAGGCGCCCGACGTTCTCGAGTACAACAAGGGCAATGCCACTGCCGGCCTCGTGTCGAGCCAGGGTCTGCTGACAAATCTCGATGACGCCTACACCGCGCAAGGCTGGGACAAGATCCTCAATGAAGGCCAGCTGGTTCTGAGCCGCTACGACGATCTTGGCGTCTATGGTTCGGGTCACATCTGGGGCATCTCGACTTATGGCGAGTATGTTTCGGCGTTCTACAACATCGACGCCTTCGAAAAGGCAGGTGTAAAGGTGCCGACTACTCTCGAAGAACTGACAGCGGCCTTCGAGACGTTCAAGGCCCAGGGCGTTACGCCGCTGGCACTCGGCGGCGCATCGACCAGCGGGCAGCATTTGCTGGCCTCGCTTGCCTATACCAAGGCCGACGACACCTGGGTCCAGAACTACCAGGGCCTTAAGGCTCCGCTAGACGGCGCACCGTATCTCTTTGCGGCGCAGACCCTGACCGACTGGCTGGCCAAGGGCTACATCACCAAAGACTCGACCGGCATGAACGACGACGACGCGTCTCTGCAGTTCACGTCGGGCCAGTCGCCGATGTACGTTTCGGGCACCTGGAACCTCGGCAACTTCTCGGCCAACATCAAAGACTTCAAGTGGGGCCAGTTCGTGATACCGACGCCGAAGTTCTCGGTGGGCTCGACCGGCAACCTCTGGGTCATCCCGAAGGGATCCAAGAACCCGGAACTCGCCAAGGAGTTCATCAGCCTTCTGCTTTCGACCAAGTACCAGACCGAGCAGGCGAACAATGGCGGCGTGTCGTTCGCGGCCGATCCGGCGGGGGTCACCAACCCGGTGGGCGCCAACGCCTCGGCGGTGTTCGCACAGATCGCAGCCAAGCAGGGCCTCGGCTTCTATCCCGACTGGCCGGTTCCGGGCTATTATGACGTCCTGAACCAGAAGGATACCGGCCTCCTCCAGGGCACTCTCACGCCCGAGCAGTTCGTCGACGAGATCAAGCAGGTCTACGACGACGCACAGGCCAGCCAGTAAGGCGGACCACATCAAATTATGGGTCGCCGCTCCACAGCGGCGGCCCACTCAATGGAGGGGAATATGGCTGGTGAAAGTGTCGGTAGCCACAGGCGCGGCTACTATTTGTACCTGATCCCCGGTTTCGTCGGGTTGGTCGTCATCGTCATCGGCCCGCAGATTGCTAATTTCGTGCTGAGCTTCACCGCCTGGAAGGGCGTTGGCACACCGCGCTGGGTGGGTGGTCAGAACTATCAGCGCCTCCTGACCGACGATCAGTTCTGGGGCTCCATGCACAACACGTTGTTGTACATGATCTCGATGACCGCCATCCCAGTGCTGATCGGCATCGTGCTCGCCTCGCTGCTCTTCGACTATGTCCGCGACCAGTTCGGTGAGAAGGTGTCGAGCTTTTTCCGCGCAGCGTTCTATTTGCCCCAAATCCTGCCACTTACGGTTGCCGGCGTGCTTTGGGGATGGATCCTCAATCCCGTCGGCGTCGCCAATGCAATCCTCAAGACGGTCGGGCTCGGCTGGCTCGCGCAGAACTGGATCGGCGATGCGACTTATGCGCTTTCGGCCGTTTCGCTGGTCATCGTGTGGGTGCAGGTCGGCTATTGTCTCGTCGTCTTCATGGCCGGCATGTCGCGCATCGATCCCGCGCTCTACGAGGCCGCGCAGCTTGACGGCGCGGGTTGGTGGCAACGCCTCGTTTCGATCACCATTCCTATGCTGGCGCCTGAGATCTTCGTCGTCGTGCTCACGACCCTCATCGCGGCACTGAAGGTGTTCGCACCGGTCTTCGTGCTGACGCAGGGCGGGCCTGATGACGCGACCCTCGCCCCGTCCTATCTGACCTACTACCACTTCTTCACCACGCAGCGGGTCGGCTACGCTGCCGCGGTCTCCACGGTGCAGATGATCCTCACACTTGGCCTCGCGGTGATCTTCCTGATGTTCCAGCAGCGGCAAGCCGCGAAGGGAGCATAGCCATGGCCGAGGTAACTGTCTTCGCAAGCACTCCCGCCAAGGCGGTTTTGGCGCACGCGCACCAGACGCGCTCGCCGATGCGCTGGTTCACGCTCGCCCTGCTCATCGCGCTCCTCGCCTTCACATTGTTTCCGTTCTTTATCGCGCTGCTCAACGCGTTCAAGCCAGGCCCCGATTACGTACGGGGCGGACCACTGTCGATTCCAACGTATTTGCAGTTCGATTCGATCGCCAAATTCTGGAAGGACGCCGACTACGCCCGCAAGCTCTTCAACAGTACCCTGATCAGCGTCTCGGTCTCGGTCCTGGCGGTGGGGATCAGCCTGTTCAACGCTTACGCGCTCGGCATCGGACGCGTGCGGGGTTCGGCGGTCATCCTCGGTATCCTTCTGCTCGGCACGATGGTGCCGCAGGAGTCGATCATCTATCCGATCTACTGGATGGCCAAAACGCTCGGGCTCTATGACACTCAGCTCTCCGTCATCATCGTCACAGCTGTGCTGCACAGTGCGTTCGGAACGTATCTGCTCTCGTCGGTGATGAGCACCTTCCCGCGCGAGATCCTCGAGGCAGCCGAGATTGACGGCGCATCGCGCTGGCAGACCCTCACAAAGGTCGTCATCCCGATCATGAGCCCGACCCTCATGGTGCTCGGCACGTTCTTTTTCATCTGGACCTGGAACGAGTTTCTGATCCCGGTCGTGATGCTCGTCTCCAACAACAACCAGACCGTCGCGGTGGCGATGGGGCTGACGCGCGGACAGAACATGTCTGACCCCACCCTTCAGGCGGCCGCCGGCCTTCTGGGTATCGCGCCCACAATCATCTTCTTCCTTATCTTCCAGCGCACCCTGACCCGGGGCGTCATCGCCGGCGCGGTCAAATAGCGCCGGCGAGCCGTGTTCGCGGTTAGCCCTTGACGGCGCCCGAGGTCATGCCGGCGACGATCTGCCGGTTGAAGAAGATGTAGACGATCAGCGGCGGGATCGTGATCAGGAGGATGTTCATGAACAGCAAATTGAACTGCGTGTTGAACTGACTCTGGAAGTTGAACAGCGTGAGCTGCATCGTCACGTTCTCGCGGCCCGGCAGGTAATACAGTGGGTTGGTGAAGTCGTTGAAGATGGCGACCGACTGCACGACGATCACGGTGATCACCACTGGCCTCAGCAGCGGCAAGACCACTGAGAAAAACAACCGCAACGGCCCGGCGCCGTCGATAATGGCGGCCTCGTCGAGCTCCTTTGGCACGGTGGCAATGAAGGCGCGGAACAGCAGGATCGAGAAGCTCAGGCCGTAGGCCACTTCGATCAGGATCATGCCGTGAAGCGTCTTGAACAGGCCGATGCTTTGCAGCACCCAGATCGTCGGCACCACAGCGGGCGGGACGATGAGCCCCGCGAGCACGAAGAAGCTCACGATAGCGGTGAGGCGCGAGGGACGGCGCTGCAGCACGAAGCCCACCATCGCCCCAAGCACCACCAGCAGCGTTACGCTGGCGACCGTCAGGATCATCGAGTTGATGAAGGCCGTGACCAGCATGTAGTCGCGGGTCTGGATGACGTCGACGAGATTGTCCCAGAACTGCCATTTGGTGGGCCAGTCGAACGAGCGCGTGGCAGCCTGACGCTTGTCCTTTATCGCCGTGAGAACGATGTAGGCGAAGGGGATCAGGAATATGAATATCGAGGCGAGGATGGCGATACCGCCAACGATCCAGCGCTTGGCTGTCCGGCTCATTGCTCGATCTCCCGGCGGTTGAACCAGATCGAGAGCGGCACGATCAGGATGGCGACTAGGATCAGAAGGACCACGTTGCCGGCGGTGGAAAGGCCGTAAAAGCCGGCCTGATACTGCTTGTAGATGACTGAAGCGATGACGTCGGAGGTGAAGCCCGGTCCCCCCTTGGTCATGGCCCAGATGATGTCGAAGGAGCGCAGCCCGCCGATCAGCGACAGGGTGACTACGGTCACGGTTGCGGGTCTCAGCAAGGGCAGCGTGATCTCCCAGAAATTCTGCCAGCTCGTGGCGCCATCGATCCTCGCCGCCTCGAAATAGTCCTGCGGGATAGACACGACGCCCGCGATGTAGATGACGGTCGCAAGGCCGACGCCCTTCCACACATCGACAAGTGCCACCGACATCAGCGCGAGCCGGGGATCGGTCAGCCAGCCGGGCCCCTTGAGACCGAACAGCGCGATCGTGTCGTTGATGATGCCCTGAGTGGGATGCATCAAGACGGTAAAGGTGATGCCTACGCCGACGGTCGACACCAGCACAGGGAAGAACACGACGGCGCGCAGATAGCCGCGCCCGATGATGTCGGAGGTGAGGAGAAGGGCCAGCAGCATGCCGAGCACGACTTTGAGGCCCGAGGTCACGACGCCGTAGACCAGTGTGTTGACGAGCCCCTTAACGAGGAAGGGCTCCTTGAAGAATTGCACGAAATTGTCGAGGCCGATGAACTGCGCCTCAAACAGGGTCCAGCGCGTCAACGAGAAGAACAGCGACGCGATCGTGGGGAGGAGAAACAGTACGCCATAGATGAGGGCGGCGGGCAGATAGAACCAGTTCGGATAGGCGTTCCTGGCTTTCGCCGATGCCGTCGGGGGGGCGGTGGGCACGGCGCTGGCTTCGACTGCTACGGACAATGGCCGCTCCTCTGGAGAGATGCCGCACCCGGTTGCCCGGGTGCGGGGTCAGCGTGTCAGGTTCAATTCCAGCCGGGAAGCCCGAGCTGCATGGCCTGCTTGCGCACATCTTCGTCATAGAGCGCGGCGCCATCGGCAGCCGAGCGGATGCCCGAGCCGACTTCGACCGTGATCTGCTCGAGGTTCGGTCCCTTGATCGGCGACAGGAACTCGAGGGCAGGCGCCGTAGTACCTTCCTGCTGGAAGTACGGCAGCAGATCGGACACGATCGGCGGCACGGTCGAGGGAAGTGAACAACCCTTCACGAGATACGGGCCGGTCGCACCGCCGCCAGCCGTCTGGCTGTCGCAACCTGCAAGCGAGGCTGCAAAGGCGAGGAACTTCTTGGCTTCGGCCTGGTGCTTGCTGGTCTGGGGGATATAGAGACCCGCCGGCATCCACACGGTGAGGCCGTTGCTGGCCGCATCATCGCCGGGGATAGCGAAGAAACCGACATCATTGATGTTCTCGGGCGACAGTTCACCGATCGTGCTGACGGCGAAGGTCAGCATCGGATAGTGGGCACCCACGCCCGTCGCGACGTCCACAATGCCTTCCTCGAAGGTTGCAGCCGCGAAGTCGTCATTGAGGTAACCGGCCTTGAAGACCTGTTCCTGCCGCTCGAAACCCTTCATCGCAGCGGGTGTCGCTGCGTACTTCGCCTTGCCGGCCGTGTAGTCGGCGGCGAAGGTTGGCACCGCTGCCTGTACGTTGAAGAAATCGCCCAGGACGAACAGCTGGCTGGTCCAGGTGGCGCCGAAACTCTGGATCACGGCCGCCTTGCCGGCTGCCTTGATCTTCTCGTTGTTGGCCATGAATTCGGCCCATGACTTCGGCACCGACAGACCGAGCTCCGCGTAGATGGGCTTGTTGTAGAGGATGCCACCGCCCATGGCCGCGCCGACCGGGGCGCCACGCACGGTACCGTCGGGCGCGGTGACGACCGACTTGAACGAGTCGAGGACATCGGCCTGCCAGGGCTCACTGGTCAGATCGACGAGATTGGCCTGCGGGTTGATCGCCTGGAAGAGCGAACCGGAATTGTAGAGGAAGATGTCGGTCATCTCGCCGGTTGCGAGGCGAGTCTTGACGATGTTGTCGCCGTCGGCGCCACCAGGACGCGTCTCGAGTTCGATTTTGATGCCCGGATTGGCGGCCTCGAAGTCTTTGATCATCTGCTCGGCCAGCGCCACCGCGTTGGGCGCGTTGTCGACCATGTAGCTGATCGTCACGTCCTCAGCATAGGCCGGGACGCTCAGCGCTGTCGTGAGTGCAAGCGCAGCAGCCGTGGCCACAAGCGTTCGCCTGTTCATCAAGAATGTCATTGTAGTCCTCCCGTTGAGCCGGTTGTGTCGGCGGTTTCTCACTTAGGTGGCCCGGCTCCTCAGTCGCCGGTGCTGCTGATCCGAAACGTCACGCTGTGACGTCCGGGCGCGAGCAGGCTTCGCGCTTTCTCTTTGCCGTTCCAGGCGAGCTGCATGCCGTCGACGACGATGTCCTTGTAATCGGGCGACAGCACCAGCGTGCCGCTCGCGCCGTCCGGGATGGCGATGTCATAAGCGACCTTGTCGCCATCGACCTTCCAGCCCGCCTCGATGCGTCCGGCAGCCGAGTCGTGATCGGCCTGCACGGGCGAAAGCGACGGGATGATCGTCGGCTCGAACACAATATGCGTGAAACCCGGCACCGTCGGATCCGGCCGGAAACCGGCAACGCTCTCGAACAGCCACTGACAGACCGCGCCATAGGCATAGTGATTGTAGGAGTTCATCTGTGGCTCGAAGATCGAGCCATCGGCCCTGATGCCGTCCCAGCGCTCCCAGATAGTGGTCGCGCCGCGTTTCACCTGCGCCAGCCAGCCGGGCACTTCCTCCTGCAGGAAGACGGCCGCGGCCAGCTCGGGCTCACCGATCTTGATCAGCGCCGGCAGCAGTGCCGGGGTGCCGATGAAGCCGGTGCCGATGCGGCGATGCGCACGCTCGACCGTCTCTTTGAAATAGCCCTTGGCCGCTTCGATACTCTCGGCCGGAATCAGGTCATTGAGGAACGCCAGCGCGTAGGACGTCTGGTCGCTGTAGCCGATGCGTCCGGTACGGGTGATGAACTCTTTCTGGAACGCCTTCTTGACCTCCTCGGCGCGTTCGCGCATGCGTCTGGCGTCGTCTGGCCGGCCGATCACCTCCGCTATTTTCGAGATCAGATCGGAAGAGATGTAGAGATAGATCGTTGCCGCGGCGTCGTCGCCGATGGTCGGGTAGGGCTTGGCGAAATCACCCTGGGGCTGCAGCCAGTCGCCAAAGGTAAAGCCGCGGTCTTCCCAGCTCGATGGCGGACGAACGATGGGCCCATCGCTGATCGACCAGACGAAGGCGTTCCAGCGCACCATCGCCTCGAAGCATTCCTCGAGAATGCTGCGGTCGCCATAATGGGTGTAGAGCACCCAAGGAATGATTACGATCGCATCGCCCCAGCCGGTCGAGCCGTAGAACGCTTCCTTGGTCTTGCCACCGAACGGATCGGGAGAGACATGTGCGATGCCGCCATCTACCCGCTGGTCGGCCATCACGTCGCGCAGATATTTGGCCAAGATGTCGTGGCTGTCGTTTAGATAGCAGGCGGTTGCAGCAAAAACCTGCGCGTCGCCGGTCCACCCGAAGCGCTCGTCGCGCTGCGGGCAATCGGTCGGCACCTCGATGAAATTGCCGCGCTGCGACCAGATGGTGTTCTGCACCAGCCGGTTCACGAGCGAACTTGCGGAGGTGAAATTGCCGGAGGGCTTCAGCGCCGAAGTGATCGGGATCGCCTCGATCGCGACGATCTCGGCCTTGCCCGTGATAGTTACGCGGACATAGCGAAAACCGAAGAAGGTGAAGGTCGGCGTATAGCGTTCCTCGCCCTCGCCTTTGAGGGTGTACTCGATCCGCGCGTCGGCGGTGCGGTAATTGACGTTGTAGAACTGGCCGTCCTTGTCGAGGATTTCCGCGTGCTCGACGACGATCGCCGCGCCGCGATCGCCGCGCACCGCAAAGCTCACATAGCCGCCGATGTTCTGGCTGAAATCATAGACCGTGCGACCTTCGGCATCCTCGAAGCTCTTGCTGACGGCGAAGGGCTCGAGTTCCTGGACCGGCGTCGTCTCGTGAGCGATCAGACGGGAATCGTCGAAGTCGCCAACCAGAGCGCTACCGTCGGTGACGGTCAGCGTCTCCTCACGGGCGTCATAGATCTCGCCGAAATAGATGCCGCTCTTCAGAATGGGCAGCAGCCCACTGCGCCAGCTCGGGTCGGTCTGCAGCATTAGATTGCCGCCCACCGTCAGCTCGGCGATAGCGCCGATCTCGGAGCCCCAGGTGTTGTAGGTATTGCTGGCCTTCCAGCCCATCTGCGAGCGCAGCCAGCCATCCCCGAGCCAGATGTCGATACTGTTCTCGCCGGCGACCAGCAGATCGCTGACATCGTAGGTCTGATAGCTCAGCCGCTGCGTGTAGACGGTCCAGCCGGGGGTGAGCTGGTCGTGGCCGACGCGCTTGCCGTTGATGAAAGCCCGGTAGAGGCCGAGAGCACTGATGGTCAGCGTCCCGGCCGCTCCCAGGGAGGAAACATTGAAACTCTTGCGGAGGAACGAGGCACGTGTCTCGACGCCCTTGTCGGTCAGCGGCCGGACCATCTTAGCTGTCCAAACCCTGGATTTTTCCGGCAAAGCGGCTCCACCGGCCGCGAGCATCGCGTCGTTCAAATCGTCCTCCCTCGAAGCCTTTGGCTCCTGCGATGCCTTAAGCGTGCACCGTTCTACGTCTATCGTTCTACGTATACCGTTCTACAAATCAAGGTCAACCCCTTTCGAGCATTATCATGCAATATCCATCAGGATCGCGCAGATTCGTGCATTATCGATCAGTTCGACGCCGCCTTGAGCGTTTGCTAGAGAGGGGGACGGGCTGGGGGCGAAGTCTTGGTTGGGCGGGCGAAAAGCGGACGGGTGACAATTCGCGAGGTCGCCGAAGATTCGGGCGTCTCGGTCGCTGCGGTGTCGAAGGTCCTCAGGGATGCTTATGGCGTTAGCCCCTCGCTTCGCCTGAAGGTTCAGACCTCGATCGCCAAACTGGGCTATCGCCCGCACACTGCGGCCCGTGGCATGCGGGGCCAGACCTATACGTTGGGCTTTCTGCTGCCCGACATGCACAACCCGTTCTTTTCGGACATCCTCAGCGGCCTGAACACTGCGCTGGAGCGCACTCAATACCAGACCCTGCTCGGCGTCAGTGGGCCGGGAGCCGCCGTAGACATGGTCTTGATCGAGGCGATGATCGATCGGCAAATGGACGGGCTGATCATCATCGGGCCGAGCCTGCTGTCGGAAGATATGAAGCGCGTGGCCGCGCGCATTCCCACGGTGCTGATCGCCTACCATCCCTTGCAGGGGGTCAATTTCGATACCGTCAACGACGACGACCGGCTGGGCGGGGCGCTCGTCGTGCAGCATCTGGTGGCTGCGGGCTACAAGCACATCGCCTTTCTGAGCCAGCAGATCAGTGATGCCGAACAGATGATGGTGACGACCCATCGCGAGATGGGCTATCGCGAAGCGATGGAGCGCGCCGGGCTGGCGCGCCATATCCAGGTGGTCAAGGCACTCCAGACGTCTCGCGAGACGCAGATCGCCGCCCGTCATCTGCTCGAGCAACGCAATCGGCCCAACGCCATCTTTTGCTGGACCGATTTCATTGCGCTCGAGGTGCTGAGCGTCGCGCGCGACTTGAATCTTGCAGTTCCGGGAGACCTAGCCATCGTGGGTTACGACAACACGTCGTATTGCGACCTCTCGCAGAACTCGATCACCAGTGTCGACCAGTCTGGTCAGGTCCTTGGCCTGCAGGCCGCACGCCTCCTGATTGAGCGGATCAAGGGCCGCACCGAGCCGGAGCACTACACGGTGACACCGCGCCTCGTCGCCCGCACAAGTTCCTCAGCGCGCTGAACTCAAGCGGACGCCCTTCGCGATTGCGATAAATTCTTCTGCATTTCAAAGACACCGCGTCAGTTCGAATTGTCTGGCGCGAGGCTTTGCACTAAGCCCGTTGAGCAAGAAAATTGCGGCGGCCTATGCGGGGCACCACGCCGCCGAAAGAGGGCATCCATCATGACGACGACTTCACCCATCCGCTGGGGCATTATCGGGCCGGGCGGAATCGCCAAGGCATTCCTGCTCGGGCTCAACAGCACCGACAGCGGCAAGCTCGTCGCCATCGGCACGCGCGACCCCAAAAAGGCGTCTCTGAAGACCGATTTCCCCGGCGCCCGCATCCATGATGGCTATCAGGCGCTGCTCGACGATCCGGAAATCGATGCGATCTATATTTCCAACCCCCATCCCGGCCATGCGGAATGGGCGATCAAGGCCGCCGAGGCAGGCAAGGCGGCCCTCGTCGAAAAGCCGATTGGGCTCAACAGCTTCCAAGCCGAGGCGATGTTCGATGCGGCCAGAAAACATGGCACATTCATGGGCGAGGCGTTCATGTATCGCCTACACCCCCAGACGCAGAAGCTCGTCGAGCTCGTAAAGTCGGGCGCTATCGGCGAAGTGCGCATGATCAAATCGAGCTTTGGCTTTGCGATGCCAAAATTCATGCCGGAGCATCGTCTCTATGCGAACGACCTGGCTGGCGGCGGCATCCTTGATGTCGGTTGCTACCCGGTGTCGATGTCCCGCCTCATCGCTGGCGCTGCAGCAGGCAAGCCCTTCCTCGATCCGGTCAAGACGCTGGGTGTTGCCCACCTCGGTGCACAGGGCACCGACGAATGGGCATCGGCCGTGCTGAAGTTCGAGAACGACATCATTGCCGAAGTGAGCTGCTCGATTTCGCTGCAGCAGGAAAATGTGCTGCGCATCATCGGCACCGAAGGCCGTATCGAGGTCCAGGACTTCTGGTTCGTCAGTGGATCGCGCGACGGGTCGCCCGGAACCTACGAAGTCGTGGCCAAGGACGGCACGCGCAGGAAACTTGGCGGCGAACCCGGCAAGAAACTTTACGCGTATGAAGCAGACGCTGTTGCCGACGCTATCCATGCGGGCCGGCTCGAATTCGCCGCCCCCGGCGCGACTTGGGCCGACACGCTTGGCAATCTGCGTACCCTAGACAAATGGCGCGCTGACGCTGGGCTCGAATACAGCATTGAGAAGGCACCCAAAAAGGGCGGCGTCACGATCCGCAAAGACAAGCTCAAGGCGCCCAAGAATGGCGGCGTCGAAAAGCGCGAGGTCCGCGGCCTCAGCCAGCCGGTTTCGCTGGTTGCGATGGGCTTTGAGTACTTCCCGAACTTTGCCGGCGCTTCGATTCTGCTCGACGCGTTCTACGAGCGCGGTGGCAATTTCTTCGATACAGCCTGGGTGTATGGCTCAGGCCGCAGCGAGAAGATGTTCGGCGACTGGACCAAGAGCCGCGGCGTCAAGCGCGACTCCTATGTGCTGATCGGCAAGGGCGTACACAGCCCGCTTTGCTATCCCGACCAGATCGGCAAGCAGCTTGCCCAGTCGCTGGACCGTATGAACACCGACCACGTCGATGTGTACTTCATGCACCGTGACAATGAGGACGTACCGGTTGGCGAGTTTGTCGACGCCCTCAATGCCGAGGTAAAGGCCGGCCGCATCAAGGATCTGTTTGGTGGCTCGAACTGGACCAAGCAGCGTATGGACGCCGCCATCCGTTATGCCAACAAGCACGGCCTCGAGGCACCCAATGCCCTCTCCAACAATTTCTCGCTGGCCGAGATGCAGAACCCCGTGTGGGACGGCTGCGTCGCCGCGTCCGACGACGAATGGAAGGCCTGGCTCAAGAAGCGCAAGATGCCTGTCCTCGCGTGGTCGAGCCAGGGTCGCGGCTTCTTCACCGATGCGGCGGGCCGCAAGAAGTTCGATAATCAGGAGATCGTCAACGCTTGGTACAGCCCGCGTAACTTCAAGCGCCGCGACCGGGCGATTGAGCTCGCCAAGCAATTGGGCAAATCGCCCATCCAGATTGCGCTCGCCTATGTGCTCAACCAGCCGCTCGAAGTCGTGCCGCTGATCGGGCCGCGTTCGATCGCCGAACTCGAGAACAGCCTCGACGCAACGACGATCAAGCTCACCAAGGAACAGGTGACCTGGCTCGAGGCGTGAGCTTTCCGGGCATATGATTTCGAGAGGCCGGGGGTGATCTCCGGCCTTTCTGTTTTGACGCGTTGTCGCTATCCCCTCGCGACGGCCGCGTTCGTGAAACGTGAGGCGCGGAATTCGCTGGGGCTGAGGCGAAACGCCCGGCGGAAGCTTTTCGCGAAGTAGTTGGCATCCGCGAAGCCGCAGCTGGATGCGATTTCTGCAATGGACGCGTCGGTCGCGACGAGCAGGCGCTCCGCGAGCTGCAATCGTCTCGCCTGAACATGGGCCGAGGGGGATTGCCCCACGGCTCCGGTGAAGACTCGAACGAAATGCGCCCGGCTGAGCTTGGCGATTGCCGCAAGACGATCGACGCTAAGGTTGCCGGTCACTCCGCGATCGATGTGATTGAGAACGCGGCGAATGGCGAGGGGCGTCTCGCTGCCCCCTGGAACAGAATTCTGAAACACGCCATCATGCACCGCCATCACCGCCGAATAGGCGAGTGACGATGCCATGCCAACCGGCAGTTCGCCGCCTGCCAGCGCAAGGCATGCGGCGGCAAGCCGATCGATCTGAGCGGCCCCGAGATGAAGGACGGGCCCAGCTTCGTCGATCACCGCCCGGGTGATCCGCAAAGCCTCGACACCCTGGATGCCGATCCAAAAATACTCCCAGCTGCCGCCCGGTGCGAGCCAGTAGCGATTGTCGTGGGGGAAGTTCAGCACCATCGTGTCGCCGGGCAAAAGCGCATGGCGCACGCCGTCGAAATCCAGTTCGCCGCGCCCGGCGATCGTATGCTGAATCACTGAAAAGGCCCCGCGTCTGCGGCCTTCCCAGGAATAAGTTTCGTTCTCGCGCTGTTCGTAGCCGGCGCCCGTTGCCATGCAATGGAGATCGAGAGCGCCCTTCGGCGCCTGCAGCGGTCGCAGGACCGGACCATGGGCGATGAGATCTCTGAGCACAAAATTACCCTAAGGCGCACGACATTTCTCTACACCGACTGAGCGTGAGCGGCTAGACCCTCAAGCCATTGGCGGCGCATCGTTTGGCGCGCCTATTCGCAGGAGACACCCTTGTCGTTCAAGATTGCCATCATCGGTGCGGGCTCGGTCGGCTTCACCAAGAAGCTGATTTCAGACCTCCTGATGGTCCCCGAATTCGTCGATTGCGAGTTCGCGCTGACCGACCTCAACCAGCACAATTTGGACATGGTCCATCAGATCATTGCCCGGATCATCGAGGTCAACAAGCTTCCCGCCAAGGTGACGGCGACGACCGACCGGCGCCGGGCGCTGTCGGGCGCGCGTTACATCATGAGCTGCGTGCGCGTTGGCGGCCTTGAAGCGTTCACCACCGATATCTCCATCCCGCTGCGCTACGGCGTCGACCAGTGCGTCGGCGACACGCTGTGCGCTGGCGGCGTGCTCTACGGGCAGCGCAACATCCCGGTCATTCTCGATTTCTGCAAGGACATCGAAGCGGTCGCCGAGTCCGGCGCGATGTTCCTGAACTACGCCAACCCCATGGCGATGAACACATGGGCGGCGAACAAATACTCCAAAGTCCAGACGATCGGCCTCTGCCACGGCGTGCAGCACGGCGCGCACCAGATTGCGCAGGTGCTCGGCATCGACGACAGCGAACTCGACTATGTCTGCTCGGGCATCAACCACCAGACCTGGTACATCGATGTGCGCGCCAATGGCCGCAAGGTCGAAAAGGAAGAGCTGATCGCCGGCTTCGAAAA
The DNA here is from genome assembly GCA_039918675.1 of Devosia sp. GTDB lineage: Bacteria > Pseudomonadota > Alphaproteobacteria > Rhizobiales > Devosiaceae > Devosia_A. The sequence continues at coordinate 5,040 of JBDSHC010000118.1, read as the reverse complement.
GCACCCCCAATACTCCCAGCAGGAAAAGGTGCGCATCGACGTGCTGAAGCGCTTCGGTGTCTATTCGACCGAGAGCAACGGCCATCTGAGCGAATACCTGCCCTGGTATCGCAAGCGGCCTGATGAGATCACCAAATGGATCGACATGTCGAACTGGATCCACGGTGAAACTGGCGGTTACCTTCGTCACACCACTGAACAGCGCAACTGGTTCGAGACCGACTTCCCGATGTTCCTCGAAGAAGCGGGCCAACTTCTCAGCCAGCAGAAGCGCAGCTCCGAGCATGCGAGCCACATCATCGAGGCCAAGGAAACAGGCCGCGTCTATCGTGGGCATTTCAACGTGCCCAATGGCGGCGTCATCACCAACCTTCCGCCGGACGCCATCATCGAGAGCCCCGGCTTCGTCGATCGCTTTGGCATCAACATGGTCGAGGGCATCGAGCTGCCAATGGCGTGCGCTGCGACCTGCAATGTGTCGATCAATGTGCAGCGCATGAGCGTCGAGGCCGCCGTCACCGGCGACATCGATATGCTGAAGCTCGCCGTGCTGCACGACCCCCTGGTCGGCGCCATCTGCACGCCCGAGGAAGTGTGGGCGATGGTCGATGAGATGGTTGTCGCTCAGGCCAAATGGCTGCCGCAATACGCCGAGGCCGTTCCGGCGGCCAAGGAGCGGATCGCCAAATCCAAGGTGAAGACCACCGACTGGGAAGGAGCCGCGCGCCTCAAGACCCGGTCGATCGAAGAACTTCGCGAGACCCGTACGCCCGCGCACTGATCTGCCTGCGACCGCCTTCCGGACGGTCACCTCCCTGAGAAAGCCCCCGTGTTACAGCGGGGGCTTTTTTCTTTCGTGGCCGCGAAAGCAGAAAGGCCGGGAGCGATCCCGGCCTTCAAGCTTGCTGCAATGGAGTCAGCTTACCACTGGAAGTCGTCGACATTCTCGCGCGCGCCCAGCAGGAACGCGTCGGCGACGATACGCAGCGGCTCGTCGGTCACGTCGGACTTGCCCTTCTTCAAGAGTTTGGCGAAGTGGTCGTAAATCTGCTCGTACTCGTTGTCCGAATTCTCGATCACCATCGTGCCGTTGATCGACAGCTTACGGCCGCCATTCTCGAGCTTGAGCTGATCGCCCTTCTGCGTCTCGATCGCGATGGTCCAGATCTCACCCGACTCTTCGAGCCAGTTGAAACCGGCGCTCATTTTGGGCTGATGCGGCTGCGCCGATTTGAACACGATCTCGGTGTCGACAGGCGTCTGCCGGTTTGCCGGGAATTTGAGACGGGCGCTCTCGACGAAAGCCGGGAAGGGCAGGATTTTGGTGAAGATCGACAGCGCATTGATGCCCGGATCGCACACGCCGAACCCACCGGGCTCCCACACCCAGTCCTGGCCCGGATGCCATTTGTGCACGCTCTCGCGCCAGTCGATGCGAACCGATTTCACGCCATCCTTCTTGAGGATCTTCTTGGCTGCATCGACCGCTTCATTGTAGCGGCTGTGCCAGGTCTGGAACAGAATTCTCTTCTTCTTCTTGCCATAGGCTACGAGATCGTCGAGTTCCGAGATCGTCGGCGTCGGCGGCTTCTCCATGAGTACATGCTTGCCCGCATCCAGCGCCTCACGCACATAAGCGTGACGAACGCCGGGCGGTGTGCAGATCGACACCAGTTCGACCTTCGGCATCGCCTTGTAGAGCTCGGCGGGGGTCTTGAACACCGGCAGGCCGCGATGCTGGATGCCGCGTCCGGAAACCGTCGCCGCAACCTCGAAATCCTTGGACCTGTCGATCACCGGCAAATGCTGGTCGATAGCGATCTTGCCGACCCCGATGATGGCGATTTTCTGCTTGGCCAAACTGTCCTCCCCAATGAGCGGTCGCACATAAGACGAAAGCCCTGTCATTTGAAAGGGCACATTTTGGCGCGCGCGTCAGGCCAGCCGCATCGCCGAGGTCAGCAGGAATCCAGCGAACCCGACCAGCGCCAGCGAGGCGATGCGCGGCAGGAGGACGGCCCGCTCCCCCGCTGCTGCCCCAAGCAGTCGCCCGAGGACGATCCAGCCCCCGCCGGCCGCGAGGACCGTCACCGCAAATGCCACGAAGTACCAGACCAGACCAGTTGCCTCACGCGGGAAGATGGTCAGCGCCAAGATCAACGCCTTGGGGTTGAGCAGGGTCGTGACGAAGACATTGGGGAAGCTTACCGCCCGGGTGTTGTCCCCAAAGGATGACTTCTGGCGCCAGAGCTTGATCGAGAGCCACACCAGGTAGGCTGCAACAGCCATTTTGAGCGCAACGCCGATCACCGGATAGGCCGCGATCACCGGCGCGAGCACGATGCGGATGGCGAGGATGGCAATGAGGTAAGCCGAGAGTTCCGCCGGCAGCAGAGGCAGCGAGCGGGAGATGCCCGCCGTCGCGCCCGCCGTGGCCATCAGCGTGTTGGTCGGTCCCGGTGTCGCAAGGATCGTCAGGACGGCCAGAAAGAACAACACCGGGTCGGTCAACTTACAACGCCTCTACGCAGAAACCGGGCGATACAATCGTTGAAACGGCGTTTTGGCAAGCCGGCAAGAGGACTCAGGCGCGCTGCAGAAAATTGGCCCGCATCTGGCGCGGTGTGATTCCATAGGCACTGCGAAACTGCTCATAGAATTGGCTCAGCGCCGAGAATCCGCTCGAAAACGCCACGTTCTCGATCGACAGATTGCCCTCGAACAACAGCGAACGCGCCCGTATCAGCCGCATCCGCACGACGAATTTGTGCAGCGATACGTTCATCACCGAGGTAAAGAGATTGAGCGCATAATTCGGGTGCAACCCGACCACCAGTGCGATGTCCTCGGAGCGCAGCGGATCCGACAAATGCTCGAGGATGTGCTTGATCATCGCCACTACGTAGCGGAGCGGCGTTGCCGATTTTGTGTTCGGTGTGATGGCCTCGATCCACGGCTTCAGCAGATCGTCCCAGCCCGTCACTGAGGCGCGGCGCAGCATGGTTGCAATCTCCGAGCGCAGAATGTCGCCCCGCTCGGCATTGCCGCTACGATAGTCCTCGTACCAGCGCTGCAATGTGTCGGCGCCGATCGTGCCCGGCTGCAGCGCCACCACACCGCCGCCCATCATCGTGTCGGTCAACCGGCCGAGATTGGGCATATGAAGAAAGCTGTCGAGCGGCAGATAGACATTGCACTGTCGGCTGTCGCGGTCCGGCCCGGAATCTACCGCCATGGTCTGATGCGGGATGCCTGCCCAGAACATCACCAGCCGGCCCGACGGCACCGTCAGGGGATGCCCGTCGATGACGTAATCCATGCTGCCCGACGTCAGCCAGTTGAGCTCGATATGGCCGTGGAAGTGCTCCTGCGGCATCAGCATTGGCGGGAACCAGCGCATTCCGAAGCGGCCGAACGCAGCCGATTTCGAATAGAATTTCCGGTCAGGCCGCGGCTGCGGTTTCGGCGCTTGCTCACGTCGCTTGTCAGAGACCGTTACGGACATGTCTTTTATCCGACCTTTAAAAACCGGAATGCTTGTTTGAGATAGCGCATTGTCTGAGAGGGGGCAAGGCATACGACTAATAACACTTGGACCAGCAGCGGCAGGTGGAGGCCTGATGCTGCGCGCGTGTTGCGCCGGTCCAGTTATGGGAGGAACCATGCGTAGCCAATTTATTGCCCTTGGCGGGGCAGCCCTTATGCTTGGCGTTTCGGTCGTCGCGACCCAAGCTCAGGTGGCCCCCACCTTGCCGCCGGATCCGCCGAAGTTTGAGGCTCAGACGTTCCCGAACTTCGCCAGCGTATCTGATATCCTTGAGTACAAGGCGCTGCCCGAATATCACGAGCCCGCCTGGGTCACGAAGTTCGTCGAAGCCGGCAAACTGCCGCCGGTCAAGGATCGTCTCCCCAAGGAGCCGATGGTCTACAAGGCGTCCAATGCCCCCGATGGGATCGGTGTCTATGGCGACGTGATGCGTCACGTCATCGGCGGCCGTCCGCAGGGCTGGAACTATGCTGCCGGCCAGGTTCAGGGCTGGGGCGGTATCGATATCGGTATGTTCGAGTGTCTGACCCGTACGGGCCCGCTGTTCGAAATCAAGGCCGACGAACTCGAGCCGATGCCGAACCTTGCCAAGAGCTGGGATTGGTCGGCCGACGGCCATGAACTGACCATGCACCTCGTCGAGGGCGCGAAGTGGTCGGACGGCGTCGCGTTCAACGCCGACGACGTCATGTTCTACTGGGACGACAATATCTCCGATCCGAACATCAAGCCGCTCAATTCGAGCGGTCCGGATAGCTTCGGCGTCGGTACGACCCTCAAGAAGATCGACGACAACACTGTGTTGTGGACCTTCAAGGAAGCCTTCCCCAAGCAGTACCTCTACACCATGGCTTATGGTGGGTTCTGCCCGCTGCCGGCTCACCTCTTGAAGCCGCAGCATCCGAAGTATTCCAAGAACACCTACGAGCAGTACCAGACCGCGTTCCCGCCGGAGTTCCTGAACTTCCCGGTCATGGGCGCATGGGCTCCGGTTGAATATCGTCCGGACGACATCATCGTGCTGCGTCGTAACCCCTACTACTGGAAGGTCGACTCGGACGGCAATCAGCTGCCCTACCTCGACGAAATGCACTACCGTCTGTCCACTTGGGCCGACCGTGACGTGCAGGCCGTTGCCGGTACGGGCGACTTCTCGAACCTCGAACAGGCCGAAAGCTATGTCGAAGCTCTGAAGCGTTCCGCCGACCCTGCCGCTCCCTCGCGTCTCGCCTTCGGTGCCCGCACCATCGGCTACTCGCTCCTCGTCAACCTCTCCGGCAATGGCTGGGGTGAACCCGACCCGCGCCAGCAGGCTATCCGTGAGCTGAATCGCAATCTCGATTTCCGTCTCGCGCTGACCTCGGCAATCGACCGCCAGCATCTGGGCGAATCCCTGGTCAAGGGACCGTTCACCGCCATCTATCCGGGCGGCCTCTATGCCGGTACGGCCTATTACGACAAGGACTCGACCGTCTACTATCCGTTTGACGTCG
>JBDSHC010000117.1:0-8262 GCA_039918675.1 Devosia sp. | reverse complement strand
AATCCAGGGCCAAAGCAACTAGGGTTCACATGACTCCTGGATTCCCGCCTGCGCGGGAATGACATTGATGCTATTGGCGGCTCCATGCGAACATTCGACGTCATAATCCTCGGCGCCGGCGCCGCCGGCATGATGGCTGCCATCGAGGCCGGCAAGCGCGGCCGCACCGTCCTCATCGTCGATCACGCCAAATCACCCGGCGAAAAGATCCGCATCTCCGGCGGCGGCCGCTGCAATTTCACCAATGTGAACACGACGCCCAAGCGCTTCCTGTCGCAAAACCCCAAATTCGCCGTCTCGGCCCTGAGCCGTTACACCCCCGCCCAGTTCATCGATCTGGTCCGCCGCTACGGCATCGCCTTCCACGAAAAGACCCTCGGCCAGCTGTTCTGCGACGGCTCGTCGGTCCAGATCGTCAACCTCCTCACCAGCGAAATGGGCAAGGCCGGCGTCAGGCTCGAACTCGGCACGACCATCGAGACAGTGACCAAAACCGACACCGGCTTCACCGTCCGCCTCTCGACCGGCGAGGTCGCGGCGCAGTCGCTGATCGTTGCTACCGGCGGCAAATCCATCCCGAAAATGGGCGCCACCGGCTTCGGCTACAAACTCGCCGAACAGTTCGGGCTGAAAATCACCGAGACCCGTCCCGCGCTGGTGCCGCTGACCTTCGAGCCGCGCATCCTCGAACGCCTCGCTCCCCTCTCCGGCATCGCCGTCGACTCGACCGTCTCCGCCAACGGCGCGAGCTTCCGCGAAGCCATGCTGTTCACCCATCGCGGCCTCAGCGGCCCCTCGATCCTCCAGGTCTCGTCCTATTTGCGGGAAGGCGATGCCATCACCATCGGCCTCCTGCCCGATGTCGATGTGGTCGCCGGCCTCCGCCAGGCGCGCCAGAACACGCCGCGTTCGGCGCTGCAAACCGTCCTCTCCGAAGTCCTCCCCAAGCGTCTCGCCCAGATGCTCGCCGAAGACATCGCATTCCCCGGCATGATCGGCGATTTCTCCGACAAGAAGATTCAAACCATCGCCAACGCACTGACGCACTGGACGCTGAAGCCCACCGGCTCCGAAGGCTACCGCACCGCCGAAGTCACCCTCGGCGGCGTCGACACTGCCGGACTCAACTCGACGAGTATGGAAGCCCGCACCGTCCCCGGCCTCTACATCATCGGCGAAGTCGTCGACGTCACCGGCTGGCTCGGCGGCTACAATTTCCAATGGGCCTGGGCCAGCGGCTGGGCCGCGGGGCAAGTGGCTTAGCGCTCGCCGCGCCGATAGCGCTCGGCCCAGTCCAGACTTTGTGCATCGGCGAGGCGTGCAGTCTGCACTCTCGCCTGCGCGGCAAAGGCCGGATCGCGACCAAGCGCCGTGAGCGTCCTGGCAAGTGCCGCGACAGGGTCGGCCGAGAGATCCTCGTAAGCCAGATCGAGAGGCACAATGCCCTGGCTGGAAAACCAACCGTTCCAGGCGGCCTCCTGCGCCGTGGCCTCGGCGATGAACCGCGTCAGCTGATCGGCATTGTACGTCGGCGCCTGATAGCGCTTCACCAGTTCACGCACACTCCCGTCGGCGGCGCGATGCCAGAGGCCGGACTGCTCGGCCTTGCTGCGCGACACCGCCTGCGCGATGCCATCGCGGCGCTGCAGATGAATATAGAGCGGCGTTCCAAATGCTACGGCGAGGCGATCTCGGTCCAAGGCCGGGGTTGGGAACAGGCGCGCCAACTGGTCCTGCAGCTCGGGCATCGACGGCCACATGACGCGCAGCCCGAACATGCCGGTACTGCCGGTGCCGTGCTGGATCGCTGCGGCAAGATAAATCCGTTCGAACTCGAGCCCTCGACCCGGCGAAATACCAAACGCCGTGACGAAGTCATCGAGCGACTGCGACCGGTAGAATGAGTCAGGACATCCCGCGACGCCGGTTTGTTTGAGCAGGTCGCACAACATCGTGCTGCCGCTGCGCGGTGTGGCGCAGATGATGTAGGCGGCGACAGCCACCTATGCCGCCAGCGACGTATCCGCCGCGACGCCCAGCATCAGATTGAGGTTCTGCACCGCCGCACCTGAAGCGCCCTTGCCCAGATTGTCATACACCGCCACCAGGCTCGCCTGCGCCTTCGCATCATTGACGAAAACATAGAGCATCATTTTATTGGTGTTGTTGTAGATCTCGGGATTGAGTGCCGGCAACCGCTCCGCCTCGGCCAGCGGCGCAACTTCGACGAAACCATCCTTGATCGCCGCGAAATGGTCGGCGATCGCCGCATGCAATTCCGTGCCGCTCGGCACCTTGTCCAACGTCCACAATTGCAGCGGCACCAGCGTCACCATACCCTGCGCAAAATTGCCCACCGCCGGATTGAACAGAGGCGCATGGCTCAGCTTTGCGTAAGTCTGCAATTCGGGCAGATGCTTGTGCTTGAAGGTCAGGCCATAGGGCATGAACTCGTTCGCCTCTTCGCCTGCGCCTTCGTAATCGGCGATCATCGATTTGCCGCCGCCGGTGTAGCCGGAAATGCCATGCGTCGTGACCGCGAAATCGGCGGGGATCAGCCCCGCCTCGACCAGCGGCCGCAAATTCGCGATCGAGCCCTGCGGCCAGCAGCCGGGATTGGCGACCCGCTTGGCACTGGCAATCTTCCCTGCCTGCGCCTTGTCCATCTCGGCAAAGCCATAGGCCCAGTCTTCGGCGATCCGGAATGCCGTCGAAGCGTCGATCACCCGCGTGCTGTCGTTCTCGATCAGCGCCACGCTCTCCCGCGCCGCATCGTCGGGCAGGCAGAGGATCGCGACATCCGCCGCGTTCAGCAGCCGCTTCTTCTCGTCCTGGTCTTTCCGCTTGTCTTGCGCGATCGACAGGATCTCGAGGTCACGCCGCCCGGCCAGCCGCTCGCGGATCTGCAGGCCCGTCGTGCCCGCCTCGCCATCGATGAAAATCTTCGCGACCATGATACCGTCCTCCGGCTGGAGTGAATTGCCGCGCACATATAGGGTCTCGATGACGTGCACGCAAAGGAGAAGCCGAAATGACCCCGCACAATGCCGCGAAACCGGGCGACTACGCCGAGGCCGTACTGCTTCCGGGCGATCCGCTGCGCGCCAAATGGGTCGCCGAGACGTTCCTTAAGGACGCCAAGCTGGTCAATTCCGTCCGCAACTGCCTCGGCTACACCGGCAGCTGGAACGGCAAGCGCGTCTCGGTTCAGGCCACCGGCATGGGCCAGCCCTCGCTCTCGATCTATGTGCATGAGCTGATCAATGTCTACGGCCTCAAGACGCTGATCCGCATCGGCACCTGCGGCGGCCTCAACGCCGGCGTCAAAGTCCGCGACTTGATCATCGCCCAGGCCGCCTCGACCGATTCCACCGTCGTCAAGGACGGCTTCGGCGCCTTCAGCTTCGCCCCCATCGCCGATTACGGCCTGCTCCGCTCCGCCGCCGACAAGGCCGCGGCCAAGGGCATGAAGGCGCATGTCGGCAACATGCTGAGCTCCGACATTTTCTACCATGTCGAACCCGGCATGGAGGGCTATGGCCGCCTCCCGGCGCACGGCGTCATTGGCGTCGAAATGGAATCGGCCGCCCTCTACACCCTCGCCGCGCGCTTCGGCGTCAGAGCCCTCACCATCTGCACCATGACCGATTGCCTCGTCACCGGCGAAGCCATCGACGCCGAAGCCCGCCAGACCTCGCTCAAGGACATGGTGGCCATCGCCCTCGACGTCGCGACCGAATGAGCGGCGGATGAGTGTCCTCGACAAGCTCGCCTCGGCGCTCGACCGCACTGACGAGCGCCCCAATGTCGAGCTCGCCGAAACCCTCGTGGCGAAGCCCGACAGGAAGGCCATCGCCAGTCTCGCCGAAGCGCTGAGCACCGGCACCGTCGCCACCCAGAACGACGCCATCAAAGTCCTCTACGAGATCGGCGAACGCGCCCCCGCCCTCGTTGCCCCGCATGCCGAAGCCTTCCTCGCGCTGCTCCAATCGAAGAACAACCGCAACGTCTGGGGCGCTCTCTCGGCCATCGCCACCATCGCCGCCACCGAGCCCAAAGCTGTCGCCGCGAACCTCAAAGCCATCCTCGCCGCCGCCGACAAAGGCGGCGTCATCGCCAAGGACAAAGCCATCTCGATCCTCGCCGACCTCGCCAGAGCCGGCGAGCCCAAAGCTATGCCCGCATTGCTGGACCGGCTCGCAGATGCCGCCCCCAACCAGTTCCCCATGTATTGCGAGCTGGCGCTCCCGGCCGTGAAGCCCCCACACACCGCGCGGTTCAAAACCATCCTCGAAGCCCGCCTCAAGACCATCGACGCCCCGGCAAAGCGAGCGCGCGTCGAGAAAGTGCTCAAGAAGCTGGAGCGGGCTTAGCAGTCTGCCACCCTCCCCCGTCGCGGGGAGGGTAGCGCAGCTAGAGGCGAAGCCTCGTAGCGGAACTAGGGAGGGGGGAGCCGCACACCGGTACCGGGCTGCTCTCACCCCCTCCTACCTTCGCTAGGCCTACGGCCCAGCTGCGGTACCTCCCCCGTGAAGGGGGAGGTGAAGAGCCCCCATCTAAACCTTAACTTCACCCGCCTCTTTCCCGCCGCCTTTGTTCCTTTATCGTTCCGTCCGGGGCCCCAGGGGAACGACATCATGCTGCGCAAGAACAACGCCGCTCGCATCCAGCAGACGCTGACCAGCGTCGAGACCATGACGCGTTTCGCGCTCGCCGTGCTGGCGCTGGCCTCGGGCGTCTACACCTATCTGGGCGTGCGCGGCCTGCTCGATGGCACCGCGACCTTCGTCTTCTTCGCGGCGATCATCTATTCCGCCGCCGTGTCCGTCGCGATCTACGCGTTCTGGACCTTCATGCTGCGTTTCGTGCCCATCGTCACTTCGGGCGCCCAGCGCGCCGGCCTGTTCCTCACCATGGCCGTCGGCTGCCTCATGATCATGGCCATGTCGTCCTGGCTCAATGCCGCCGCCCTCGCCGGCTCCGCCGCGCTTGAGCAGCATTTGGCGGTCACCCTCGAAGGCTATGTGCAGAACCTCGACGATGCCCATGGCAACGCCCTCGCCGCTCAGTCCCTGCTGCCCGACGTGCAGCGCGCCGCCGAACGCTTCGGCCGCCTCGCCGACGACGAGCGCAGCTCCGGCGCCCTCACCGGCACCACCGGCTCCGGCTCCGTCGTCCAGCTGCTGACCCAGATGTCGGCGCAGATGACCGAGCTCTCCGGCACCATCACCAATTCGCGCGGCGAAGTGCAGGGCCTCTTCGATCAGGGCACCGCCCACCTCGCCAAGATGCGCGAGCTCGTCTCGGGCGCCGGTGACATCGCCCCGCGCGCCGATGAGTTCGCTGCCGAAGTCATCCAGCTCAACGGCATCATCGCCTCGCTGCAGGAAACCGGCGTCGCCCCCTCTGTGAAGCGCGCCGCCGCCGATCTCTCGGTCGGCTTCATCGCCCCGATCGCCGATGGCGGCTCGACCGACCTCGTCTCACGCCAGGATGCTGTGATGGGCACCGTCCGCGAATCCGTCGCTGCGCAATCTGCCGCCCTTGCCATCGCCGCCGACGAAATCCTCGCCCAGCCCAAGATCGAGCCAACCCGCTTCGTCCCGCTGTCGTCCGCCGAGGCCGTGCTCCGCTACTGGTCCGACTTCATCCCCAGCTGGGCCGGCGCCATCTCAATCGACCTCCTGCCGGTCGTCCTCGTTCTGGTCCTGATGATCGCCTATGACGCCATGCGGACCGAAACCGAGACAATCGCTGAGGCCGAGACCATGACCGCGGCCGAATTGATCCGCGCCATGGATCTCTACCGCCAGCTCTCGGGCCAGCCGATGGTCGCGCCCATCGCGGAGTCACCCATTATCGTCGCCGACGTCGCGCCACCCACCGTCGCCTAGCCCGAAAAGCCCGCCGCCCCCGCAGCGGCGCCACCAGCGCCGGACGCGACAGTCACGCCCATCGACGTGAACCGCAAGCGGCCCTGATGGCCTCCGTCGCCCGCCGATTCATCAACTGGGCCGCCGCATTCGAAGACGGCGCCATCATCCGCGCCGCCTTTTTCGGCCTGCTCTCGGCCACCGGGGTCATCCTCTATCTCGACTATACCGAGCTCAACGCCGCCGCTCCCGTGACCCTGCCGGCGACGCTGTCGCCGATCCTGCCCGATTTCGATCCCTCCAATCCCGCCGGCACACCCGGCCCGGACGTGACGACGCCGATGGATCAATTGCGTCAGCCGCTCAAGGTCGAGCTCGTCTCCGGCGGCACGCTGGCCCTCACCGGCACCATCGATCCAGGCGCCGCCGAGCGCGTCGCAGCCGAAATCGCCGCCCATGGCGAATACATCAAGATCGTCGCCCTCGATTCCCCAGGCGGCTCGGTCGCCGATGCCCTCGCCATCGGCAGGCTGCTGCGCGAGAAGGGCCTTGCCACCTCCGTCACCGCCGGCGCGCTCTGCGCCTCGTCGTGTCCGCTGGTCTTTGCCGGCGGCAAGGACCGCATCGCCACCGCCCAGTCGGCGATTGCCGTCCACCAGATCTACGCTGCGACCGAAGGCGGCACCCTCGGCTCCCGCCTCGCTGCGGCGGGCAATGCCATGTCTAACGCCCAGACCATGACGGCCGAAATCTCGCGCTATCTGCTCAGCATGGGCGTCGATGCGGAAGTTTGGCTCCGCGCCCTCGAGACCCCACCCGACCGGCTCACATATTTCTCCGCCGAAGAGCTTACCCGCCTCAAACTGGCCACGCGACTCACCACATAAGGCTGAGCGGGAACCAACCCGGCCCCCGCAAGTTCATTGGTTAGCCATAGGAGGGGAAGCCTAATGACTGCCGCACACACTTTGACCCGTCACCGCGATATCCAGGCCTGGGTGGCCGATCGCCGTGGCATGCCCGCAATGGTTCGGGCCCCCAACAGTTTCGGCGAGATGCGGTCGCGTCTCGCCCTTAAATTCGCCCGTCCCCTTCGTCCCGAAGGTATGCCGACCATCGATCAGGGCGCGAGCCCCGTCAGCTGGGCGGCATGGCTCGCCGAACTCGACCGCCAGCAATTGGCGCTCCGCGTATCGGATGGCACGACGACCGACTATGAATTGATCGAGCGCAAAACGCTCAACTGAGAATCGACCAACCAACTGTTCTGGCCCGGTCCGCCGGGCCTTTTGTTTTGGAGAGCGTCATGTCGCGAATTCTGAAGACCGCCGATGAAATCCGCCAATGGGCCGAAGCCCGCTCGGGCATGCCCGCCTGGTCCGAGCTGCCCTCGGGCACCCGCACCCAGATCGTGCTGCGCATCGTCTTCGACCAATATTTGCTCAATTCCGGCGAAAGCCAGTCCACCGACCGCCCCGGCGGCCTCGATCTCGTCGGCTGGGACGAATGGCTGGCCGAACTCGGCAACCAGAAACTCGCCCTCAAAGTCGGCGAACGCACCGAAGGCGTCATGGACAACGATTTCGAGTTCGTCCCAACCTAATTTCGCAGTCAGGTCCCTTCTCCCGTTTACGGGGGAAGGTGTCAGCGAAGCTGACGGAAGGGGGCGGCCACAGACTCGGATCAGACGGCCTCCAACCCCCAAGCGTCAGCCAGCAGCCGATACGACCGCAACCGCAGCTCCTGGCTCCAAACCGTCGTCGCCACCATCACCTCATCGGCCCCGGCGGCTTCCGCCTGTGCCGCAATCTGTGCGGCCACCTGCTGCGGGTCGCCCACGATCCAAAGCTGGCTCTGCTTCTCAATGATCGCCCGCTGCTGCGGCGACAGTTCATATGCAGCCGCAGTGTCAGGGGGCAGCAGCTTACGCAGCTCGCCCGAATGAAACAGCGCCCAGCTGACCGCCTGGCTGGTCGACAGGAACTGCGCCTCCTCGGCACTCGGCGCCACCAGCGCCGACACGGCGAGAATGGCGTGCGGCTTGGGGAATCGCGTCGACGGCTCGAACGCCGCCCGATAGGCATCGAAGGCCGGACGTGCCGGCGCCGCGCTGAAATGCGCCGCAAAGCTGTAACCGACGCCCAGTTGACCGGCCGCCGCAGCGCTCGCGCCCGATGACCCTAGAATGAAGATCGGCGGCAGCGCGACATTCTCCGGCACCACCTGGATCGGCGCAAACGGATGGTCGGCCGGGAAGCTGCCCTGCTCAAAGGCCAGCAGCTCCGCCAGTTCCTGCGGGAAATAGCTGCCATCGACCGAGCGCAGCGCCCGCATCGTCCGCCCATCGCTGCCGCCCGCCCGCCCAAGCCCAAGATCGATCCGCCCCGGA
>JBDSHC010000116.1:0-46887 GCA_039918675.1 Devosia sp. | reverse complement strand
TCGGCGTCCGCGATGCGAAGGATCGCGGAGTCGATGCCACGGCCAAGGTTGTCGTTGACCTCGGAGACCTTGCTGGCAATGAGCGAGGACACGGCGGTGGCGCGATCGGCCATGATGTCGGTGACCGAGCGCAGGCTGGCGTCGATCTTGTCGCGGGCCGAGGTGCCCTGCGCGTCGATCGTGCGGGCCAGTTCCATCGTGCGGTCGCCGATGGCGCCGGCGATCGCCGCGGTGTGGGTGCCGAGCACTTCGCTGAGCTGCTGCGTCCGCGTGTTCAATGCTTCGGACAGTTCCGACGAGCGCGTCCCGACGGTCGTCGCGAGCAGCTGCGTGCGCTGATCGAGGGCGGCTGAGAGTGCATTGTGATGCTGATCGAGCGTCTGCGTGATGTTGTCGAAGCGGCTGTCGAACGCCGTTCCGATCTGCGTGACGTGCTGGGTCAGCGAATTGTCGAGCAGGGTTGTCCGGCCCGAAAGGATCTCGTTGATCTCGCTGGCGCGCCCGAGCAGGGAGTCACTGAGTTCCGTGGTGCGGGTCGACAGCGTATCGTTGAGCGCCTGCGTCCGGCCATCGAGGGCGTCCGCAAGGATCTGCGAATGGCCTTCGAGTGCGTCGGAGATTTCGCGCGAGCGGTTGCCGATGACGTCCGTGATTTGCTTGGAGCGCTGTCCAAGCGTCTCGATCATCTCGCGGGTCCGCTGCGAGACGATGTCGTTGAAGTGGCCCGACTTCTCGTCTAGCGCCATCTCGAGAACGTTGGCACGCGCCGCGAAGCTCGCATTGTGCTTTTCGAGCGCGGAGACGAGCTTCTCACCTTTGTCGCCGACGACGCCATCCAGCGCCTGGAGGCGGGTGTCGATCACCACTGCGATTTCATCGAGACGGGCATCGAACTGGGTGAGGTTCTGCGAACCTGCGCCCATCAGGGTGACACGCGCGCGTTCGGTTGTGTCGTCGAGGGCGCCACTCAATTCGATCATCGCCGTCTGGAGCTTTGATTCCATCGAGTTGACCTGGATCGAGATCGCTTCGTCGAGCTGCTTGGTAAGGCTGCCCATCAGCGTCTCGGCTTCATGCGAGCGCGAAGAGATGTCGCTGGCAATACGGCTGCCGATCATGTCGAGCGCCGACGAAACTTCATGGCCACGATCGCGGAGCTGATCGAGCAGGGTGATGCCGCCCTGGCTCAGTAGTTTCGCGAGCGAGGAGGTGCGGTTCTCGATCGCCTCGGACAGCGTGTTCGCACGGCCATCGAGCGCTTCGGTCAACGCAACGAGGCGGCCGTCGATAACGGTGCTCAGATCCATCGTGCGGTTTTCGAAGGCCTGCGAGATGGTGGCCGAGCGATCTTCCAGCGTGATGTTGAGGCGCGAGGCGCTGTCATCGAGAGCGGAGAGCAGATGGCTCGTGCGCTGATCGATCAGCGACACAAAGGATTCGGTACGTTCGCCAAAGGCGCCGTTGAGCGAATTGCCGGCGGTTTCGAGTGCCTTGGTCAGATTGCCGCCGGATTCGACGATCGTGCCCGCGATGCGCTGGCTGATCATGTCGAGGTCGAACACGAGGCCGGTGTGGCTCTCGGTGATGGCCTCGCGGACACGCTCGGTGTTGGTGATGACGGCTTCGCGCTGGCTCGCGAGTTCCTGGATCAAAGCGCGCATACGCGATTCATTGTCGGAATAGGTGCGCTCGAGAGCCGTGACCTCGTTGTGGATCATCACTTCGAGTTCGCCGGCGCGGGAGAGAGCGCGTTCGAGGCCATCGCCGAGGGCGTTGACTTCGCGGCGCACGGCCTGGCCAACGGAGGCAACCTTTTCCGACGCGGTGGTTTCGGGCTCGGCCAGACGGATCGCGGCATGGGTCACGGCGGTCGCCGCGTTGCGCAGATCCTGGGCGCGACGGATCAGGGTCGCGATGGCGAAAAAGCCCATGACGGGAATGATGGCGAGGGCGACGAGCGCGATGAAATCCGGCGAACCCCAGAAGGAGGCGGTGCCAATCTGGCTGCCGTTGCGGATCAGGCCGATCGAGACGATAGCGGCGACCCAGACGATCGCGACGACCACAGCCACAAAGCTCGGCGTCGAGTTCGAGCGTGACTGCAAACCATAGAGAATGCGCGAGCCCTGGAAGCGGTCGTCATTTGCGACGGAGCCGGACATTGCGGCCTGCTTGTCGGCAACGCGGGCCCGTTCGGCGCGCGACCCGGCAGGACGCTGCTGTGCAGATGGCTGCGCATCGTCCCGCATGTCGGGCGCGCTTTCACCGAAGACAGAATCCTTCAGGGCATCCTCAACCGCCGAGAAGGCGAGGGTTGCGGGATCTTCCTGGGTGCTGGTGGTCGATTTCTTCGCCATACTCTTTACAACTCTCACGTCGGCTGGATGCGACTAGGACGGCAGGTTGAGTTGTAATGCACCGGCCCCTGTTTCAGGACTCCGGAACATTTGGGTAAAAAGCGATTCAAATTGCCCCGCCATCGACCCCAACCCCGCACCGCCGCGCGCCGGGTATGCCTCAACATACATTCAATTTGAGGCAAACCGAGCGCTATCTTAAGCAAAGGTTAATTTGGGCGGTTTGGTGGCGCTGCTCCGAATTGCAGTGAGTGCAAGCGAGAGGTTTAAGAGGTCATTCACCTGCGGGGCCTAGGCTTTCGCGTGCTGCCAGAAGGCAGTTGTAAGGCGTGCGTGAGGCAACAAAATGCGTGGCGACAACACGGCGAAGGCCGTTCCAGCCCCAGTTTCGAATCAAGAGATTCGGCGTCCCATCGACATCGAGCATCTGACTCGCCAGACCCTGGGCGACTCCAGTCTGGAGATGGAAGTGCTGCGGCTCTTCGATGAGATGAGCCACGTCTATTATCAGCGGCTCGAATCAAGCACGACGGTGCCCGATCTGTTGCGCAATCTTCACACGCTGAAGGGGGCCGCGTCCGGTGTCGGGGCATTCGCGCTTGCCGAACTCGCCCGCGTCGCCGAGACCGAATTGCGTGACGGGCAGGCGGTCAATCCGGAGCGGATCGACGATTTGAATATGGCAGTGCAGGAGGTTTCGGCCTTCATCAACGCGCGGCTCAAAGCCGAGGCGGCATAGGAGCCCTGCCGCTCTTATCCTTGCAGGCCCGTGACGCCGCGGATATACGCCGCGTCATGCCAAAGATTACCTTCATCGACGCCAAGGGCGAGGTCTACGAAACGGAAGCCGAAAATGGCTCGACCGTGATGGAGACCGCCATCATGAACGCTGTGCCGGGCATTATCGCCGAATGCGGCGGCGCCTGCACCTGCGCCACCTGCCATGCCTATGTCGATGACGCGTTTGTCGAGATCGTCGGGCCGCCTTCCATGATGGAAGAGGACATGCTGGACTTCGCGTTCGAGGTGAAGCCCAACAGCCGGCTGAGCTGCCAGATCAAGGTGCGGGACGCACTGGACGGATTGATCATGCGCGTGCCTTCGCGGCAGGGTTAGGCGATCCTATTCCACGCTAGGGCGCGCCAGCGAAACGCTTTGGCGAGCCGGGCGTCAGGGGCTCAACTCCGTTCCACGCGGACGGCCCGTAGGGGAAAATAAAAGCTATTGTATTTCAATAGCTTGTCCGGAAACCCCAAAGTCGCCTATAGCACGGCGCGAAAGGCCACGAATGGGTGAGCTCAACACATTCCCCGTCAGCTACAAGGTCCAGGGCAAGCGCATCGTCATCATCGGCGGTGGAGAAGAAGCCCTCAACAAGGCGCGGTTGGCCATTAAGACGACTGCATCGGTCGTCATTATTTCGTGCGAAATTACAGCCGATTTCAGCAGCTTGGCTGTAACCGTCGAGGCGCGGGTCTTTGCGCCGGCCGACTTAGACGCAACAACGCTCGTGTTTATCGCCGACCATGGCGCGGATGGTATCGCCGCCAAGATCGCGGCTCGGGCGCGCGGCATTCCCGTCAATGTGGTCGACGTGCCCGACGAGTGCGATTTCTTTACGCCCTCGATCATCGATCGGGCGCCACTGACGGTTGCTGTTTCGAGCGAGGGCGATGCGCCGGTTCTGGCGCGGCTGATCCGGGCGAAGATCGAGGCGATGCTGTCGCCGGAGATCGGGCGCATGGCGAAGATCGCCGGTTCGCTGCGCGAGCGGGTAGGTGTGCTGCTGGGCAAGACTCAGGCCCGCCGCTTCTACGAAGATTTGGTCACTGGCGTGGGTGAGCCCGAGGCGCTGCTTCGGGCCCATGCGACCGATGCGACCGGCGAGGTCTGGCTGATCGGGGCCGGGCCGGGCGCCGAGGATCTGCTGACCCTCCGCGCCCAGCGGCTGCTGCAAGCGGCTGATGTCATCGTGCACGACCAGCTTGTGCCCGACGCGGTCATCGAAATGGGCCGTCGCGATGCCGAGCGGATTTCGGTCGGCAAGAAGAAAGGCCACCATTCCTTCACGCAGGCTCAGATCAATGCGCTGCTGGTCCGGCTCGCCCGCGAGGGCAAGCGCGTCGCACGGCTGAAATCCGGCGACCCGATGGTTTTCGGACGCGCCGGCGAGGAATTGGCGGCACTGCGCAAGGCGGGCGTCGTCTATCAGATCATCCCCGGGATCAGCGCCGCGCTCGCCGCAGCCGCCGACACGGCGACTCCGGTGACGCTGCGCAACGTCTCGACCGGCTTCCTCTTTGCCACGGCACACGGGGCGAACAGCGAGGAGCTCGATCATTGGACGGCCCTAGCGTCGTCCGGCATGACCCTCGGGCTCTATATGGGCAAGTCGATCGCAGCGGCGACGGCGAAGAAGCTCCTCAAGCGCGGCATGAACCCTTCATTACCCATTGGCGTCGTCGTCAATGCCGGGCGCAGGGATCGTTCATTCCATCGTGGCAATTTGGGCGCGCTGGCGGCCGGCGAACTCGATATGGCCGAAGGTCCGGCGATCATCTTCGTCGGCGAGGCAGTAGCACATGGCGATTGGACCGGCGCGGCCGACATCGCCGAGACGAATTACAGGGTAGCGTGATGGAAATCCTTACCGGCAACGAACTGATGAGCGGCGCGACCGTCTATCTCGACCGCGACGGCCATTGGGTCGAAGAGCTGCAGAAATCGCGCGTGTTTCTCAAGGAGGAAGCCGAGGCGCGCGACGCTGCCATTGCTGCCACCAAGAAGACCATGCGCATCAATTCGCTCGAGATCGAAACTGTCACCTTGCGTGACGGCGAAATTCATCCCGATCGCATTCGGGAACGTATTCGCGCCGAGGGCCCGACGGCCCCGCGCTTCGACCGCCAGCACCTCGATAAGGACGGCCATGTATCGATATGATGAGTTCGACGCGGCTTTCGTCCGCGAGAGAACGGCGCAGTTCAGTGATCAGGTGAATCGCCGACTTTCCGGCGAGATCAATGAGGACCAGTTCCGGCCGCTCCGGCTGATGAATGGGCTGTACCTGCAGTTGCACGCCTACATGCTGCGCATCGCTGTGCCCTATGGCACGCTGTCGTCGCGGCAGATGCGTATGCTCGGGCACATTGCGCGCACGTACGACCGCAACTATGGCCACTTCACCACGCGCCAGAACATTCAGTTCAACTGGCCCAAGCTGCGCGACATCCCCAAGATCCTAGGCGACCTCGCTTCGGTCGAGATGCATGCCATCCAGACCTCGGGCAATTGCATCCGCAACATCACGACAGATCAGTTCGCGGGCGCTGCCGCCGACGAGATCATCGATCCGCGTCCGGTCGCCGAAATCCTGCGCCAGTGGTCGAGCCTTCATCCGGAGTTCTCTTATCTGCCGCGCAAGTTCAAGATTGCGATGAGTGGCGGGCCGAACGATCGCGCCGCCATCCGCTTCCACGATATCGGCCTGCAAGCCGCAATCGGTCCTGACGGCGAAATCGGCTGGGAAGTCTGGGTGGGTGGTGGTCTCGGCCGCACGCCGATGATCGCCAAGCAGATCAGCCCGTTCGTGCCGAACGAGCATCTGCTCGCCTATCTTGAGAGCATCCTGCGCGTCTACAATCGCTACGGCCGCCGCGACAACAAATACAAGGCGCGCATCAAGATCCTCGTCCACGAAACGGGCATCGATAAGATCCGCACCGAGGTCGAGGCCGAGTTTGCCGAAGTGAAGGGCGGCGTACTGAACTTGCCGGCCGCCGAAGTCGATCGCATCTCGACCTATTTCGCCGCGCCGGATTTCGATCGCGTCAATGCCTCCGTCGATGTGGCCAAGGAGAAGCTGGCCGACCCCGCCTATGGCGAATGGCTCGACCGCAATCTCCATACCCATCGCCAGCCGGGATATGCGTCGGTGACGATCTCGCTCAAGGTGTTGGGGACGCCACCCGGCGACATCACCTCCGAGCAGATGGACGTGGTTGCCGATCTCGCCGAGAACTACTCATTCGACGAATTGCGCGCCACGCATGAACAGAATCTTGTTCTACCGCATGTGCGGGTCAGTGATCTGCGTGAAGTCTACGACACGCTGGTCGAGGCTGGCCTGGCCGCCGGGAACGCCGGCCTCATCACCGACATGATCACCTGCCCGGGGCTCGATTTCTGCGCGCTCGCCAATGCCCGTTCGATTCCCCTGGCGCAGGAAATCTCGCGCAAATTCGCGGCCCCGGAACGGCAGCGCCAGATCGGCGATCTCAAGATCAAGATTTCGGGCTGCATCAATGCGTGCGGCCACCACCATGTCGGTCATATCGGCATTCTGGGCGTCGAGAAGAAAGGCACCGAGCTCTATCAGATCAGCGTCGGCGGCGACGGCACTGAGCAGGCCGCCATCGGCGACATTCTCGGCCACGGCTTCGTTGCCGAGGACGTGCCCGATGCGATCGAGCGCCTGGTCGAAATGTATATTGCCAGGCGCGAGACAGCGGACGAGCCGTTCATCGCCGCGTATCGCCGCATCGGCGACGCACCGTTCAAGGAGGCGCTCTATGGCGCTCAGTAATCTCGCAGTCGCCCATCCCAAGCCGGACAAGCTCCGCTCGCTCGGGATCATGGCCCTCAACGGCATGTTCGACGAGATGGACGGCGTTGCCGTGCTGCGTCAGGCGACCACAGAACTCCTGACCGACGACATCGCGATCGTGTCCTCATTCGGCGCGGATTCGTCCGTGCTGCTCCACATGGTGGCGCAGGTCGATCCGACGTTGCCGGTGTATTTCCTCGAGACCGGCAAGCACTTCCCCGAGACACTCGACTATGTGCGGACGCTCGAGGAGCACCTCGGCCTCACCAATGTCCGGTGGCTTCACCCCGATGCTAAGGATCTCGCGCGCTTCGATCCCAGCGGCGATCTGTGGGAGACCGATCCAGATTCTTGCTGCCATATCCGCAAGACCGAGCCGCTCGACACCGAGATCGCCAAGTTCGGCGGCTGGGTCACTGGCCGCAAGCGCTACCAGACCTCGGAACGTGGCGTGCTGCCGCATTTCGAACTGACCAGCGACGACCGCATCAAGGTCAACCCGCTGGCCTATTTCTCGGATGGCGACGTCAACGCCTATAAGACTAAGCATGGATTGCCTGAGCATCCGCTCTTCGCTAAGGGCTACAAATCGATCGGTTGCGCCCCGTGCACCACCATCGTTGCCGAGGGTGAAGACCCGCGCGCTG
The DNA here is from genome assembly GCA_039918675.1 of Devosia sp. Classification (GTDB taxonomy): domain Bacteria; phylum Pseudomonadota; class Alphaproteobacteria; order Rhizobiales; family Devosiaceae; genus Devosia_A. Next base: position 39,277 of record JBDSHC010000116.1, on the reverse strand, counting down.
GTCGCTGGCGCGGACTCAACAAGAAAGAGTGCGGCATTCATTTCGACTTCAATGGTGCAATCGCAAAGCCGGTGGCCGCGGTGGAAAAGACTCTGTTCAAGGATGGCGCGTTCATCGCCGACCCGTTCCGTGCCTGGGCTGAGGGTGATGACCCTGCGACCGTGCGCTACACGCACATCCCGGCCAAGGTGTTCATCGAGAACCGCGAAGCCGTGCTCGGCAATCCGCACCCGAATGGGCTGCTGATCGCGCCGGCCGACAAGGTCGAGGCGCTGGCTGCCGATTTCGCGCGTTTTGCCTCGATTGCGATCAGCTTCCCGGCGTTTGGCGATGGCCGCGGCTATTCAAGCGCACGGCTCGTCGTTGAGCGCTACAAATACCAGGGCGAGGTCCGTGCTGTCGGCGATGTGCTGATGGACCAGGTGCCGCTGATGCGCCGCTGCGGCATCGAGGCCTTCGTCGTGACCCATGCCGCAACGCGGCAGGCGCTCGAGAGCGGACAGCTGACGATTGTAAATCTGTTCTACCAGCCGGTGGGCGTTACCGAGGTGCCGGTCGGCACACGGCCGTTCCTGCGCCGCGCTCCCGAGACCGTCTAGGCGGCCAACATTTCTAACTGAGAGCCTTTATGTCGAACGTAATCGAAACGGATGTGGTTATCATTGGCGCAGGCCCGGTCGGGCTATTCGCCGTGTTCGAGCTCGGGCTGCTCGATATCAAATGCCACCTCGTCGATATTCTCGACCGGCCGGGTGGGCAGTGCGCGGAGCTCTATCCGGAAAAACCTATCTACGACATTCCGGGCTTCCCCATCGTTACGGGGCAGGGTCTTGTCGACAATCTCATGCAGCAGATCGCGCCGTTCGGTCCGCAGTTCCATTTCTCGCGCATCGTCAATTCTCTGACGAAGGAAGCCGACGGCCGCTTCCGTCTGGTGACCGACGCCGACGAGGAGTTCATCGCCAAGGTTGTGGTGGTCGCGGCGGGCGGTGGCTCGTTCCAGCCCAAGCGTCCGCCGGTCGAGAACATCGAAGCCTATGAAGGCAAGTCGGTGTTCTACGCCGTGCGCAAGATGGAAGACTTCCGCGACCAGGACGTCGTCATCGTAGGTGGTGGCGATTCCGCGCTCGACTGGACCATCAATCTTCAACCGATCGTCCGCTCGCTGACGCTGGTCCACCGCCGCGACGCGTTCAAAGCCGCGCCCGCCTCCGTCAACCGCATGAAGGAGCTGGTGATGGAGGGAAAGATCAACTTCCTTCTCGGCCAGATTTCGAAGCTCGAAGGCGAGGGCGGCAATCTCAGCGCCGTCCACCTCCAGATGGATTCCGGCGAGGCCATGGTCCACGCGACGCGCCTGTTGCCGTTCTTCGGGCTGACCATCAAGCTCGGCCCCGTCGCCGATTGGGGTCTCGAGCTCAACGACAATCTCATCTCCGTCGACACCGAGAAGTTCCAGTCCTCGGTCCCCGGTATCTTCGCCATCGGCGACATCAACGCCTATCCGGGCAAGCTGAAGCTGATCCTCTCGGGTTTCCACGAAGCCGCGCTCATGGCGCAGGCCGCCAAGGCGATCGTCTCGCCCGGTGAGCGCGTGGTGTTCCAGTACACGACGTCATCGACCAAGCTGCAGAAGAAGCTAGGCGTCGCCTGATGAAGATCATCGTCACCGATCAGGACGGGCAAGTCCACGAGCTCGAAGGGCTCGATGGCTGGCGCGCCATGGAGGTGATGCGCGACTGGGGACTCAATATCAAAGCCGAATGCGGCGGCGCCTGCACCTGCGCCACCTGCCACGTCTGGGTCGATGAGGCCTGGTATGGCAAGCTCGCACCGGCCAGCGACGACGAAGAAGATCTCATCTATTCGACCCTCGACCAGAAGCCGACGTCACGGCTGAGCTGCCAGATTCTGCTGTCGGACGAACTCGACGGCCTCAAATTGACCCTGACCCCGAGCGCGGCCAAGGACGCGGTGCCGGCCTAGGCCTTATCGTTCGACTTCAGGACGTTCGCGAGTTCCGGCAGAAAATCCTTCACCACCGGCTGTGGCTCGGTGGTGAAGGGCAGGGGCCGCACTACCCGCATTGCGGCGATGCCCACCCGCACCGTCATCAGCCCGTTGACCACGCCTTCGCCCAGCCGCTGCGACAGCCGCGCCGCTAGCCCCTGGCCGACCAGTTGCTCGACAACGCCATCGGTCAGCACCAGCCCGCCGGTGACTGCCAGATGCCCGAGGATTGCGCCGATGAGCCGCCACGAACTCCAGAACCCAGGCCGTGCGCCATAAAGCCGGGCAATCGCGCCACCGAGCCGCACGCTTTCCCAAACCACGAAAGCAATGTCGACGAGCGCCCGCGGGCTCACGGCCGTTACCAGCGCGACGCGTCGCGCCGACGCCGCCGTCAAGGACCGGGCGCGTGCATCGAGCGGAGCCATCAGGGTGCGCTCGGTAAATTTCAGCAATTCGCCGCCATCGAAGAACTGCGTCTCGTCGGCCTTGAGTTTGGCCAGGGACCGCGAGACGTCCGCACGCGGGGCGTAGATGTCCTTAAGCTCGCCAACGATGGGCTGCGCGTCCTTCAACCGATCGGATGAGAACGCCAGCAGCGCCTTGGCCTTCAGGTGGTCGAGCGAGCGCAGCCGCCACATGGCGATGATCTCGCGCAGGACGATTGCCACCAGCGCCAGCACAAACAGGCCGAGGACCGTCGCCCCAACCCAGCCCAGCCACGTTGAAGTATCGAACAGGCTGCGGATTAGATTGTCCGCTGCGAGCCCAAGACCCAGCGAGATCAACAGCCCAGCTGTGGTCCAGAGCAGGCGACCCAGCCAGCTCATCTTCGGCACCGCGACCGACATCGCCGCTGGGTCGGGCGCTGGATCGGAATACGACTCTACAATCTCGGGGGCGGCCACGACCTCGTTTGCGGCGAAGGCGCGCGGCGACCGCAGCTTCATTGTGGTGGATGCCGCCTCGTTCATCGGCATGGCGACCGGCTTCTTCATTTCAGCCAATCTCCAATCAGGAAATCCAGCGCGCGGTCGAAACGGATGTGCGGCAAGACGCTCGCGCCCTCGGCATTTCTCTCGAGCTTTTGCGGCGGCATGAAGCGCATGAAGTTGAGATCGACCTGGGCGCCATCTTCAAAAACTGAATCCGGAGTTTCGGGCAAGTCGCCGGGGAACAACGCGATTTCGGTTTTGCCGTCGTAGCTGGTGCCGTCCAGCACCTCGCCCGGCTCGGGCGTGCCGATGATCACGTCGAGGTCCTTCACCTTGCCTTCGCGTGTCGCGCGAACGGCAGCGAGCGCGACCGACGATGTCACCGCGCCAGCGAATTTGGCGCGTCGCGCGGCGCGGGCGACGAGGCGGTTGAGGATCGCTTCGAGCCGGTCGTGGCTCGTGTGATGCAGATGGTCCGCCTTGGTCGCCGCGAACAGGATGCGGTCGATGCGGCGCGAGATCAGCCGCAGGAATGGATTGGCGTCACCCTGCCGGAAGCAGGCGAGGATGTCGGTCAGCGCCGTTTCGAGGTCGGCGACAGCCGAGGGTCCTGCGTTGAGGGCTCGCAATGCGTCGACCAGCACAATCTGCCGGTCGAGCCGGGCGAAGTGATCGCGGAAGAACGGCCGCACCACGATGTCCTTATAGGCCTCGAAGCGGCGCTCCAGCGTGGCGTAGAGACTGCCGTGGCGCGCGCTGCTGTCTTGCGGGAGCGGCGCAAAGGTCAGCGCCGGCGTCCCCTCGAGGTCACCGGGCATCAGGAAGCGGCCCGGTGGCAGGGTCGACAGCGCATGGGTATCGGCGCGGCTCGCCCGGAGGTAGGTCGTGAACGCCGTCGATAGGCGCTCGGCGTCCGGCTCGTTCATGTCCTTGGTCGTGTCGACCGCCGTCAGCACCGCGAGGAAGGCCTTCGCTTCCGCGGGCGCGTCGGGCTCGGCAGCACGGTTCAGCGCCTGCTCAGACCATTCGGCGAAGCTCAGCGACAGCAACGGCAGATCCAGCAGCCATTCGCCGGGGTAGTCGACGATATCGAGATTGAGCACCGACGGCCCCGACCAGCCGGTCCACCAGTTCTGCGACTGGAACTTCAACACCAGCCGCAACTGGCTGATCCGGCGCGTACTCTCCGGCCAGTGCGGCGACTTGCCGGTCAACGCGGCGAGATGCTGCTCATAGGCGAAGCGCGGGATCGAGGCATCCGGGGATTCGGCCAGCCGCGCGCCGATGAACCGGCCCTCTGCAAGGGGTGCAAAGCCCGGAAGCCGACCTCCCGTCAGGAGGTTGTGCACCAGCGCTGTGATGAAGATCGTTTTCCCCGCCCGGCTAAGACCCGTAACCCCCAGCCGCAAGGTCGGCGTCAGGCCGCCTGCCGCCGCATCGGCCAGATTGCCCAAAGCGATGCCAATTTCGTCGGTGATGGTCGTCGGCGACTGCGGCATTGGGCCCCTCGGTTTCGCCCCGAAACGTAAGGGCTTATGGACCGATTGCAAGGCGGAGCGCCGGCGACCGAGACATTGCGGACTCGGGACTTCGGCATTTGTTCACTTTCGTCGCCTTACCTTCGAGGATGGTCCATTCGGTTTCGCGCAGTTTTGACGGCGATAGCGGCACGCTGCTCGGCGTGCCGCGCGAGCGCACGATGGGCGATCGTCTCCACTTCGAGGTCGCCAAGCTCCTGCTTGAGCGCAAGCTGTTGTCGCTGACCGGTCTCGCCATCGCCATGCGCCAGTCGGCCGAATGGGGCAGCAATCTGGCCCAGACGCTGATCTCGGCAGGGCAGGTCCGGCCGATCGACTATTACAAGGCCGTCGCCGATGTCTATGGCGTGCGCTTCATCGATCTGAGGGCCGAGCCGATCGATGAATCCATCACCGACATCAACGACCGCGCCGACTATGCCGAGCGCAACATCGTGCCGTGGCGGCAAATCGATGGCCGGCTGCTGATCGCCACCACCGAGATTTCGGCCGAACACTTCAATTGGGGTGATGCCCGCTTCGGCGCCGACAATTACGACTTCGTCATCACGTCGCCCTTCGACATCCTGTGGGAGACGCAGAAGCTCTACCGCAACTGGGACAGCTTCTTCGCGCGCGAGGCGCTGTTCTCATGGAAGCCGGAGCACTCTGCGAAATACACCGTCACCTCGCCGCAAAAGGTCACGCTCTGGGTGGCGCTCGGCGCGCTGATCCTCAGCCTCATCGTGGCGCCGATGCAGACGGCGGTCGCGCTGATGGCGACGTTCACCACCATCTACACGCTCACCTTCGTCTTCAAATTTGTGCTGACCTTCGTCGGCTCGTCGCGCAAGGCGGACACCGAGATTTCGCCCGAGGCGATTGCCGCGATCGATGATGCGACGCTGCCCGTCTATACGGTGCTCGTCCCCATGTACAAGGAAGCCAAGGTGCTTCCGCTGCTCGCCCGCGCGCTTAAGGGTCTCGACTATCCTGCGGCCAAGCTAGAGGTGAAGCTCGTGCTCGAGGAAGACGACACCGAGACCATCGAGGCCGCGAAGGCACTCAAGCTGCCCGGCACATTCGAGATCGTGCGGGTGCCGCCGAGCCAGCCCAAGACCAAGCCCAAGGCTTGCAATTACGCGCTGCAGTTCTCGCGCGGCGAGTTCGTCACCATCTACGACGCCGAAGACCAGCCCGAAGCCGATCAGCTCAAAAAGGCTGTTCTCGCCTTCCGGCAGGGCGATCCGCAGCTGGCCTGCGTCCAGGGCCGGCTCAATTATTTCAACCGCTCCGAGAACTGGCTGACGCGTATGTTCACGCTCGAATACAGCCAGTGGTTCGACTTCCTGCTGCCGGGCCTCGACTGGTTGAAGGTGCCGATCCCGCTGGGTGGGACGTCCAACCATTTCAAGCTTTCGGCGCTTCGCAAGGTTGGCGCATGGGACCCTTACAATGTCACCGAGGACGCCGATCTTGGTGTACGCCTTGCGCAGGAGGGTTACACGGTCGGCGTCATCAACTCGACGACCTATGAGGAGGCGAACGGCGTTCTGCCGAGCTGGATCAAACAGCGCTCGCGCTGGATCAAGGGCTATATGCAGACCTGGCTGGTGCATATGCGCCATCCCATCCAGCTCTGGCGATCGATCGGCACCAAGGGCTTCTTCTCGTTTCACTTCTTCATCGGCGCGCCACCCTTCACCATGCTGCTGGCGCCGATCCTGTGGGCGATCACGCTCGCCGTGTGGATCACGCATACGGCCCAGTTTGGCTGGCTGTTCCCCGAGCCGTTCGGCACGATGGCGCTGTTCAACCTCGTCGTCGGTAACCTCTTCCTCGTCTACTTCGGGGTCATCGCCGCGCTGAAGCGCAAATACTACGACCTTGTGCCGGTCGGCATCCTGCTCCCGGTCTATTGGGTGTTGCACTCCATCGCCGCATACAAGGCGTTCTGGCAGCTGCTGTTCAACCCGCACTACTGGGAAAAGACCGAGCACGGCACCTCCAAGGTCACGCAGAAGACCCTCGAAGACGCCAAGAGGGAGACCGCGTGACCACCCTCGATCTGCCTCTCGTCGCACCCGCGGTTCCGACCGTCCGCAAATTCTGGCGGCCGGCGACGATCATCGTTGCTGCAGCCTCGACCATCATCCTCGTCGCTGTCGCACAGCATGTTATCGACAGCGGTTACCTGCGGCGCGACGCGCAGGCCCTTCAGGAGGGAGATGCCTGGCGTACCGGGGGCTGGCTGTCGCAGGTCGTACTGCGTGTCGTCAGTCTCCTGCCGCAAGTTTGGATGCAGCAGATGGCGCTGTCGCTGACCGGGGCACTGGTCTGCGGTCTCGCCTTCGGCGTGCTCTACGATCGGCTGCGCAGCAATGGCTGGTTCGCGCTCGGCGCAATCGCGCTGCTCATCGCGTTGGCACTGCATGCCGGTTCGCTCTACACGCTCTCCGCGTCGAGCCGCGCCATCCCGCTCTACCTTGCCTTCGCCGTACTCATCCCGGCTATCCGCTCGCTCGAAGATGTCGGCGACGTGCAGTCGGCTATCGGCCTTGGTCTGTTACTCCCCATGCTGCTGCTGGCGAGCCCGATAACGACGCCGCTCATCATTCCAATCGCCATCGGCGCCGCGCTGGCCGAGCCCGATGGGCGTCGCGATCCGCGCGCCTTCGCTGCGATGCTGCTCGTCGCCATCCTGCCGACGCTCATCGTTGCGGTCGGGATCTTCGGCTTTCTGGTGCAGGCCCACATTGATGTCGCCGATGCGCTGTTTGCCTATGTCGCCGCATACAGCGATATCCATCTCGGCGATGTGCTGGGCAGCGTCGCGACGCTTGCCGTCTATGCACCGGTTCTCCTGGTCCCACTGGTCTACTGCGTCTGGCCGAACTTGCCTGAGAAGCGCCACATGTTCAGCGCCCTCGCGATCATTGCTATGCCGCTCTATCTCGCCGTAGCCCGCGTGACGCTGAACACCGCGATGACGCCCATCGTGCCACCCATGGCGCTCCTCGCCGCCTTCATGTCCTGGCTCGCCTTCGTGCGCCTGCCTGTCGCCTTGCGCATATTCGCCTTGGCCATGCTCGTACTCGCAGTCGCGGCGAGCTGGACGCAGACCGGTCTATGGTATGACGCCGAATGGCGTGGGGCGCTGCTCTATGGGCTGCCCGAAAGTCTCGGCAACCTTGGGCTCCGTCCCGGCGTTTGATCCTCACAAGAAGAGGATCGGACAAATGGATGAGCAGGTCGTCGAAATTGTCACGTCGGTCGACGCCGATACCGCCACGGTGTGGAAGGCAATGACCAACTCCAAATCGCCAATGTTCATGGGCGCGACCATGGATACCGACTGGTCGCCGGGCTCGCAGTACAAATTGCACGGCGAATGGGGCGGCAAACCATTCGAGGATTTCGGCGAGATCGAGGTGGCCGACGCCCCAAAAGAGTTGAGCTTCACCCATTGGTCGAAGACCGAGCAGCGGCCCGAGAGCTACAATGCCCTGCGCTTCCGGGTCGAGCGCGACGGCGATGGTAGCAAGGTCACCCTGACGCAGTTTGCCCGCGGCAAGGCGAAGTCCTACGACGACAAGACCAAGGCCGAATTCAAGAAGACCTACGGCATGATGCTCGATGGTCTGAAGACGGCAGCCGAGGCCACCTAGCTTCCGACCTTCGAAAGATCGAACGCTGTCGTCTGGTAGATGTCGTTGATCCAGTTCTGGAACAGCAGATGCGCGTGGCTGCGCCAGCGGTTCTCGGGTTCTACGCTCGTATCGCCATTCGGGAAGAGATTGGTTGGCGGGGCGATATCTAGCCCTGCCTTTTTGTCCCGCTCATACTCATCGGCGAGCGAGCGATTGTCATACTCCAGATGGTTCAGCATATGCACAGCGCGGTGCTTGGGATCATCGAGAAAGCACACGCCGATGTCCGGATTGTCGATCAGAATCTCGAGGTCCGGTCCGAGGCTATCGCGAGCGATGTCGTTGATGCGCGACACCGGGATCATCGGGCTGTCGGAAAACCCTCGCAGCCATTGCGAGCGCGGATTGACGATGTTGTGCCGGAACACGCCGAACGCTTTCTTCTCCATGCGGTAGCGCCGCGCCTTGTGGAAATGGTGCAGCGCCGCCTGAGCGCCCCAGCAGATGAACATCGTGCGATGCACATTAGTCTGCGTCCAGTTCATGATCTCGACCATTTCCGACCAGTAGCGCACCTCCTCGAAGGGGATGTGGGCGATCGGCGCGCCGGTGATGACGAAGCCGTCGAACTTGCGTTCACGCACCTCGTCCCAGGTCGAGTAGAAGCTCTTGAGGTAATCCTCCGACGTATTCTTGCTCTTGTGCTCGGTGACGCGGACGAGCGTCAGATCGACCTGCAGCGGCGTCGCGCCGATCAGCCGGGTGAACTGCGTCTCGGTCCGCTCTTTGTTGGGCATCAGATTGAGCAGGCCGATCTGCAGCGGGCGGATATCCTGCCGCGAGGCGCGGCTCGAATCCATGACGACGACGCCTTCATGTTCGAGCGTCTTGCGGGCAGGGAGGTTGTCGGGGATGCGGATGGGCATGGTGTGATCTCGGTGAGGGGAATAGCGAACGGCGCAGGTCGCGCTATCGCATTCGGCCCTTCATCGCCGACGTCACGAGATCGATGAACTCGTCGCCATCGCGGACAGTGGCAAGGTCGGCGGCGTCGATCGTGTAGCCGAAATTGTCGGCGAGCTTCTGATAGCGTGGCAGCCGATCATGCAGCAGCGCCTCGAAACCCCAGGCGCCGAACTTGTCCGGATCGACCTTGGCATCGTCGGTGATCTTGTTGAGCTTCTTGAACTCCGCCCACTTTTTGGTGAGGAAGTTCGGCTGGTAGTACATCGGCTTGGGCGAGTGCTTGAACCGGTTGATCAGTTCGTCCGCGTCCTTCTCGGTGCCGCGGATATAGAGGAGCACCGTGTTCTTGCTCAGCGTCTCGATCACCGGGTCCTTCGGATTAGCCGGATCGACGACTTCGATCAGTGAACCGCCCGTGTCCGCAATGAAATTGTCGTAGCCATAGAGATCATGTGCGCGCTGCACGAATAGCGGCACTTCCTGCAAGGCTGCGACCTCGGCTGCGCGGTGCTGCTCCTGCCGGCGACGATACTCGTCGAGCGCGAGACCACCCTTGGTCGCGTTGCCCGGCCGGCCGAGATAGGTCGACAGTGGAGCGAGGTTCTCAAAGGTAATGTTGGAGGCGAGCTTGATCGAATCCGTGCGCAGCAGTTCGCGCAGGAACGGCACCTTCATGGCCTCGGCTTTGAAATTGTCGGTGATGAACTCGCCCATGTGGCGCGTACCGATGCGGTAGTCGACCGAGTAGTGAAACCACTGGCTCTTGCGCAGCAGCGCGGCAAGGCGTGTCTTGCCGACGCCGGCCATGCCGAACACCGTCATGGCGTGACGCGGCGCATCATGAAATTGCTCTGGCGACTTGAAAAGCATGGCTTTTGCGGCCCGGTGGTTCAGCGTCGCGTTTAGAGCATCGGCCCAGAAGTCACAAGCATCCGGCAGAATCTGCCGATTGGCTCGGACTCAATTGCCGGGGCGGCAGTGCAGGCCGCGCAGCGCGAACGCGGTTATCTATCAAAATCAACATCTTACGAGTTTGGCACAGCCGTTGCATCGCGTTGTCCGAGTAGGTCCGTGTCGAGCGGCCAAGCAAACGAGGACGACAATGGGTATCTACGGGGCTCTTTCCACCGCCGTCACCGGGCTTCGCGCCCAGTCTTTCGCGCTCGAGAATATCTCGGGCAACATCGCCAATTCGCAGACGACCGGCTTCAAGCGGATCGAGACCGACTTCGTGGATCTGATCCCAGACGCGCCGAGCCGCATCCAGTCCTCGGGCTCGGTGCTGGCGAGATCGCGCGCCACCAACACACAGCAGGGCGACGTGAAATCGGTGTCGAATGCCACCTACATGGCGGTCAACGGTTCGGGCTTTTTCGTGGTCGAGCCGGCCATCGGCCAGGCGGACGGCAATGCGGTCTTCGGCGGTGCCAACTATTATACCCGCCGCGGCGATTTCGACGTCGATAAGAGCGGCTACCTCGTCAACGGCTCGGGCTACTACCTCAAGGGTCTGCCGATCGATGCGGGTACCGGCAACATCAAGAGTTCGCTGCCGGAAGTCATTCGCATCTCGAACTCGTTCCTGCCGGCCCGGCCGACGTCGCGCGTCAACTATCAGCTGAACCTGCCGCAGCTTCCCAAAACCATCAAATATCAGCAGAACAAGGTGGCGGGCAGCGAGATCTTCACGCCGCAGAGCTTCAAGACGGTCGCCAATGATACGCCGTCTATCGCCGCAGGTGCGACTGCGGCGACGGGCGCCGCCAGTACGGGTTTTGCGACTGTCGGTGACACGTTCACGGTCAAGGTCGGCGCGAATGCGCCGGTGACCTTCACGTTCACCAGCGGCGGCGGCACGTCGGGCACCAACATCGACCTTTTGGCATCGACGACGATCGACAATGTGATGACGGCCATTAACGGCAATGCTGGTGTCGCCGGCGCATCGCTGACCTTCGCAGGCGGCAAATTGCAGATGAGCGGTGGCACAGCGAATGCCGTTACACTCACCGACAACACCAGCGGTATGGGCTTTACCGATGGCACCGTGTCCCCGTCGCTGTCGATGCCGGGCCAACTCGCCCAGCACGCCGACGTCATAAAGGCGTCGGACTCCGACGAATTCAACTCGCAGACCATCTCGGGCGGTTCGGTCACGGTTTACACGTCGAACGGTGCGCCAGCCGACGTTCAACTCCGTTGGGCGAAAGTCGAAAGCACCGATATTGGCGCGGCCGACCGCTGGAACCTCTATTATCAGAACAACGGTGCCGCGACCGGAGCAGGGACGATGTGGACCCGGGTTCCCACCGACTACACGTTCGGCGCAGATGGTGCGCTCAATCCCCCTCTCACCGAGACCAATTTGACGGGCGTCACGATCGACGGCGTGGCCGTTGGTTCGTTGAAGCTGCAGTTCGGCAATGGCGGGATCACGCAGTTCAACGATCCGAATGGCATCGCCGGCGTTACCGCAATGAGCCAGAACGGCTATGCAGCCGGCCAGTTCGTGTCGGTCGCCATCAACGACAATGGTCGCGTGGTCGTGTCCTACGACAATAACCAGCAGGTTGAGACCGCGCAGGTCGTCACCGCCGACTTCAACGCGTCCAACCAGCTCAAGCGTCTCGATGGCGGCATCTTCGCCGCGACCGCCGATTCCGGTGAGCCGATCCTCGATACGTCGGGCGGCATCGTCGGCTCCTCGATCGAGAGTTCGAACACCGACATCTCGGAAGAGTTCACCAAGCTCATCGTCACGCAGCAGGCCTACGCCGCGGGTACCCGCATCGTCTCCACTGCCAACCAGATGATCCAGGAAGCCCTCAACATGGTCCGCTGATCGGCGGCAAGGGCGGGGAGTAGTACCTCATGAGTCTCAGCGTTACGCTCAGCAATGCGCTTTCCGGCATGAAGACAAGCCAGAACAGCCTCGAAGTGCTGTCGCGCAATGTCTCCAATGCGGGGACTCCCGGCTACCATCGGCAGTCGCTCAGTGTCATCGACACGATGGGCGTCAATTCGGTCTATGCCCGCTCCGGCGGCATCGTCCGCGCCTTCAATCAGAGCCTGCAGGCCTACTACACAAGCGCCACGTCCGACACGAGCTACAGTTCCACCCGGGCGACGACCCTCGACCGCCTGCAGGTCTACCTCGGCAAGCCCGGCGATCCGGGCTCGCTCGATACGATGTTCGGCAATCTGCAGAACTCGCTGCAGTCGCTGGGCACCAGCCCCGACAGCTATGCCACCCGAGCCAATGTGACCTCGCAAGCGCAGGCGATGGCTGGCACGCTGAACTCGCTCACCCGCGACGTGCAGGGCCTGCGGCAGGATGCCGAGACCCAAATGGCGTCGACGGTTGACCAGCTCAATACATCCGTTTCGTCGCTGCAAAAGATCAACCAGCGGTTGAGCGACACGTCTGGCGATCAAGGCTCGCGCGCCGCGCTCATGGACCAACGCGACCGTCTCATCTCGCAGATATCGGAAATGGTCGACGTGCGCGTCGACTACCATTCCGACGATACCGTTGCGGTCATGACGCGCACCGGCGTCGGTATCCTCGATGGCAAGGCTGCGATCTTCTCCTTCGAGCCCGCTGGCGGGCTCACTGCCGACAAACAGTTCAACCCCGATCCGGCGAAGAGCGGGGTCGGGCGCCTGATCCTTCACACGTCGTCGGGCAGCAGCATCGATCTGGTGCAGCAGAACGTCGTCCAATCGGGCACGCTCGGTGCTTTGATCAAGCTGCGCGACCAGACGCTCGTCACCGCGCAAAGCCAGCTCGACGAGATTGCTGCCGGGCTCGCCCAGGCGCTCTCGACCAACACGATCAACAGCACCGCCGCGACGTCAGGCGCGCAGGCAGGCCTGTCGCTCGACCTCACCGCCATTCGTGACGGCAATGATTTCACGCTGACCTATTCGTCGGGCGGCGCGACCAAGACGCTGAAAGTCGTGCGCGTCGACGATCCCAGCAAGCTGCCGCTCAACTATCTCGATGCCAATGGCGCGCGCGTCGTCGGCATGGATTTCTCAGGCGGCGCGACGAGTGTCGCAGCCGGTCTCGGCGGGATCCTCGGCAGTGGCTTCACGGTCAGCGGAACGGGCTCGACGGTCACGGTGCTCGATGATGGCGCCGCGAGCACCACCGATGTTCTCGGCTTTGCCGGTCACGCCACCTCGACGGCGGCGCAGAACGGTACCCTCGCGCTCAATCTGTTCGTCGATCGAGGCAACGCCGATTTCACCAACAGCCTTGGGGGCAAAGGGCAGAAGCTCGGCTTTGCCGGACGCATCTCCGTCAGCAGTGCGGTGCTGACCGACAACTCGCTGCTCGTCAAAACACTGCCATCGGGCTCCATCGGCGATGCCTCGCGCGCCAACTACATGCTCGACCAGCTGCAGACGCTGACCTTCGCGACCTCGCAGAGCAATGGGTCCGACCCCGGTGCGCTGCGCCTTGGCGGCACCGTGACCGATCTCATCGCGCAGACGATGAACCATGTCGGCGAAGTTGCCGCAGCTGCTACCAATGACGACGATACGCAGAAGCTGACGATGGAGACGCTCAATCAGCGGCTCGACAGTGAGTATGGCGTCAATGTCGACGAGGAGATGGCGCGCCTCATGGAACTACAGAATGCCTATGCGGCGAACTCCCGTGTGATCTCGATCGTGCAGGATCTGCTCGATCGACTGATGCAAATCTGAGGCTTGCTGATGACCATCGTCAATCGCACACTCTACCCCGTCCAGAACAGCGTTCGCCTGATCGGCCAGCTGCAGAACCGCTTCCAGAATTTGCAGGCGCAACTCGCGAGCGGCAAGAACTCGAGCAATCTGGCCGAGATGGGGAGCAGCCGCTTCTTCGATCTGAGCATTCGGGCGCGTGTCAGCCGCATTGATGGCTACCAGAGCAGCTACGACATGGTCAATTTGCGCACCAACATGGCGAGCCAGCTCGTCTCCAATCTCGACAAGCTGGAATCAAGCTCGCGCTCTCTGATGGTGCCGAGCAATTACGGCAGTGCCAACGTCAATTTCGGCACGGTTCCTACGCTCGCGCGCACCAATCTCGATCAGGCGCTGGATCTGATGAACACCGACATCGAGGGACGCTATCTGTTCAGCGGCGCGAAGACCGATGTGCGTCCGCTCGAATCCGGATCGGCGATCCTCGACGGAGCCGGCGGCAAGGCCGGGTTCAAGCAAGTGGCTGCGGAGCGGCAGGCCGCCGATGTCGGCAACGGCCTTGGTCGCCTCACGGCGACGACCACCACAGACACCGTTGCGCTGGCCGAGGATGGCACGCATCCGTTCGGGTTCAAGCTCTCGACCGTCACAAGCTCGAGCGCGTCCGTAACGCTCACGCAGCCAACAGGCGCTCCCCCGGCACTAGCGGTCAAGTTCAACGCTCTGCCGCTTGCTGGCGACACGGTGACGATCGGTCTCACACTCCCGGATGGCACCAGCGACCAGGTCATGCTCAAGGCCGTCACCGGCACGCCCAAGGCAGGCGAGTTCCAGATCGGTATCGACGCCGATACCACGGCCGCCAATTTCAGCGCGGCACTGACCACATCCCTTACCAGCCTCGGCAGCACGACCCTTGTGGGTGCATCGAACAACGCGGCGGCCGAGAACTTCTTCAACGGTCAGGGCCAGCCGGTACTGCGCGTCGCCGGCCCGGGCTTTGCGACCGCCACCTCTCTCGTCACCGCGAACCCGACGACGACGGTGATGTGGTACAGCGGCGGCGACTCCGCCGATCCGCGCAACAGCGTCCGCGCCAAGGTCGATGATGCGACCACGGTGGGCTATGGCATTCAGGCGAACGAGAGCGGCACCGTCAATCTGGTGCGTGCGCTTGCCACCATGGCCATCCAGACATTCAGTGCGGCTGACCTCACATCGAATGGCCGGTTCGACGCCATCGCCAACCGAAATCAGGACCGCCTGTCCGAGACGCATAATGGCGAGCAGGGCTCGATCGAGATGGTCGGCGTGGAACTGGGCAGCACCGCCGCGTCGATGAAAGACATTGCGGCCAAGCATACCAATTACAAGGCCCAGCTCAGCGGCATGCTCACGAAGATCGAGGGCATCGACGACAATGAGGTGACCCTCGAGATGCTCGCCATCAAGACACGCCTCGAGGCGAGCTACCAGACGACGTCGATGGTCTCGCAGATGTCACTCGTCAACTATCTGCGCTAGTTTCCCGTCGCAATCGCAAGGAAGCGTTCACAGCTAGGTTCTAACCTCCCGCTGTTCCATGATCGGAAGCCATGTGTCGGATTTTTTCAACATCCTCGCGACGAACTACTCGACGGTCGGCACCACGCCGAACATCAAGAGCAAGTATGTCGCCGTCGATCCCAAGCTCTATGAGGGCACCTGGACCGGCAAGTATGGCGACAACACGAAATTCTCGGTCACCATCAGCCAGGTCGACGGCTTTCGCGCCAAGGTGAAGTTTGTGGGCGATGGCAAGACGCAGTACAGCCAGGTGCTGATCCGCGACAATGCGTTCCGCATCGGCGACAGCAAGTTCCAGGTCACCGGCAAAGACGTGGCGCAAATTGCCACTGCGGTAGTGGACCCGACCACCGGCACGACTAATGTCGGCAGGTCGATCGCCAAGCGCACAGCTTAAAGCCGGCAAGCGTTTCCACCGGCCGGCTCCTCAATCATTGGTAGTTGTCTTAGGCGGCGGCTGATCCGCGCAGGCCAGCAGCCAGCTCGCGGTTGATCTTCACCAGCACGTCGAGCTTCTCGGGGCGGGGCGCGACCTGCAGTTCCGCCGTCTGCGATAGCACGAACACACCGAGATTGGCGATCTGCTGGCGAACGTCTAGAGCGAGCTTCGAGTCCGCATCGACCACTGAGGTCAGGAACACGGTCCACAGCTTGCGGTTGAATCGCAGGGCAGTCTCAAGTTCGGGCGAAAGGTGGTCCCAGTCTTCCCGGATGCGCTGAAAATGCGCTGCGGCGGAGGAGAGGAGATTAGCTTCCAGATCGCGTTGCGGGACTGTCTGACGGTTAGCCTGCTGATACGCCTGAACTGCCTGATTCTGCATTTTTGGAGTGCTCTGCCTCGAACTGGATTAGCTTTTTGGAAGCCTTCAAAGCCTTGTAAAGATTATTGGTTAAGATCTGATTGTTGATTTCGTCGAGGATTGGAATGCATTGTGGCATCTCGGTTGCGATGGCGTTAGTCAGCGCGAAATATTCCATCCGCGACGCTTGGAAGCTGCCCTGCAGATACATGAGCTGCACGGCGAGATAGACGAGCTTGGCCGGTGTGTCGGCCTTGGGCGGCGTCAGGATATCTTTCTCGCGCAAGATCGGCAGTTTGCCATCGATCGTGAGCCGCGTGCGCTGGTCGGAATTGGTAATCACGCAGCCGCCGATGATCAACCGCTCGCCTGGCTTCAGTTCGACCTTCAGCGACATGGCAACCTCTCAGTCAATTGTCGATTCGCCAGAGGACTTTAGCCCTCGGCGTTAATGCGTCCCATTGAAAAGCGCGGGCAGGGCGCCGACGCCTTCTCCGGGTCGCGGCGCCGCTTAGCGGCCCGCAAAAGAAAGCGGCCGGGTTTCCCCGGCCGCCTGAAAGTTTGGTCGAAGCTGCCGATTAACGGAGCAGCTGGAGCACGCTCTGCTGCGACTGGTTGGCCAGCGCGAGGGCGGAGACGGCGATCGACTGACGCGTGGACAGCGCTTGGCTGTTCGCGGCTTCTTCGTTCGTATCGGCCAGCGTGAGGTTCGACGCACCGGTCTGCAGAACGTTGATCAGGTTCTTCGAGAAGTCCTGACGGATCTGCACGATCGAGAGGTTCGCACCCAAGGTAGACGCCTGCGAACGCAGGGCACTCGCAGCGCTGCCGAGAGACGTCAGCACTTTGTTGGTCGCGGTGTTGTCGATGAAGTCCGTGCCAGCCGACAGGGTCGACAGGCCAAGACCAGCCGGGTTGAACGTCACACCAGTGATGTTCAGCGTCGACTTGCCGGTTTCGTTGAACACCAGCTTCAGAGTGTCACCATTGAGCAGGTTGACGCCGTTGAAGGACGCGTCCTGCGAGGTCGTGGTGATCTGCTGGATGATGTTGTTGTACTGGGACACGAGGTTGGCGCGGGTCGTCTGCGCATTCGCATCCTTAACCGGAGCACCGGCTGTCAGACCATTGAAGGCCTTGCCCGATGCTGCGGAGGTGCCACCGATGGTGCCAATCGTCGAAGACTGGGCGTCATTGTTAGTGGTGATGGTAATCGCACCGGCAGTGTCGATCGACGCCTGCAAATTGTTCGCAGCGAGGGCAGCGTTCAATTCGTCGAGCGTATCAACCTGACCCGTGGAGGCGCCGAAGGTGATGCTGCTGGCGGTGCCGCCGCCGGTTGCACCGATCGTCAGCGTCAGACCGCCGAGCGCTGTCGTACCAGCAGTACGTGCCGTCGTGCCTGCGGTGAGGCCGATCTTCGCCACGCCCGAACCAGAAATCACGAGGTCGGAGGCGGTGCCCGTGTTCAGTGTCACCTTACCGGCCGTCACTGAGGAGCCCGAGCCACCCGAAATCGAATCGATCTTGGCGAGCAGTGCCGACACGTCGTCGGTAATGTTAAGCTGGTTGCCGGTGGCACCCGACGCAACGAAGCTGATCGTCGTGCCGTTCACGACGAACGTGTCAGCCGTTGTGAACTTCGAGGCGGCCGTCAAGTTGTCCGAAGCACCGCCGGCGGTACCGGACAGCTTGGTGGCGCCGGTGATGGCGACTGCAGTACCGGTGTTGTCGTTGAGCACGGTCGAGCCCACGACGGTGTTGTTCGTAGCAGCAGAGACGGTACCCAGCAGGTTGGAAGCGGTGGCGCCGGTAACAGCAGTCGAAACAACGTTCGATTTGGTCGAGTAACCACCGGTGGTCTGCAGCGCCTGGTTGGCGATCGACTTGGCGGTATCGACCAGCTTCTGCAGCGAGGTGATGCCGGTGTTGGCGGCCTGAAGAACCTGCACACCGTTGCCGATGCTGTCGAGCAGGTTATTGATGTCGCTCGCGCGGCTGTTCAGACCCTGGGCAGTGAAGAAGTTGGTCGGGCTGTCGAGCGCAGTGTTCACCTTGTTGCCGGTGGCGAGGCGATTCTGCGTCGATGAAAGCAGATTGGCGGTCGACTGAAGCGACAGCAGGTTCTGCCGGACCGAAGCCGAAAGAACGATATCGGACATAGTAGTTCCTCTTCTGGGTACAATCGCCTCGTTCTGAGGCGGTGTGCCAATATCCTGTCCCACCCCGTAAAGAAGTCTTAACGGCAGGGTCTCAAAGGGCATAAATTGAGGATGAAATCGTGCGAATTGCGCCGGAAACCGGGCAATTTCTGCCGATCTTGGGCCTGAGGCGGTGGTTAATGCTCTGCTACGAAGCGACGAGTCTCGGCGCCAAAGACAACGATTCCATCAGGCCTCGATGTCGGTTAGGCGCAGATCGGAGGGCGGCGGCGCCCAGGCTTCTACGAGGCGGCCCCGCAATGCCGCGTTGCTCGATGCGCGGGCCGGAAGCTGCCCCGCGATCATGGCGGCCACGAAGCCTTCGCCGGGAAGCGATGCCGGTAGGGGCGCAGAGCCCCGCGCCGTTGACGCGACGGCGAACTCAGGTTCGCCATGTCTCGTCGGCTGCACCACGAAGCGCCGATTATCTGCACGCGTGCTCCCGTCGCCGATAGCGACGGAGGTAGAGATCGGTGATGCAGCGATCCGTGCGACCATTTTCCAAGCGCGTTGCGCGTCAATCAAGTGACGGGAAACGCAGCATGGCGGTCTGGAGTTGCGCGATCGGCGAGAAAGCGTGGCTTATTTAGTTCAAATGCGACCGATCAGAGGGCGCGGTTGACGGCGATGCCATTGTGCGGGGTCACGAGCTGGCCGATCTCGCCCGCCGAGCCATAAGTCTTGGGGCGAGTGTTGCGCGCCACGACCTGCGCGACATCGCTGAGGATGTCTTCGGTCACGGTACGGGCAGTGGCTATGACCTTGAGGTTCTCAGCCATCTGCGTCGCCAACCGCTCATGACCCGCTCGCAGCAAGCCGATATCGTTGGGCGCCTCCGCCTTGAGGCGGTCTATCTGCCGCTGCACGGCGCGGGAGTACGTCACGTAGTCCTGCGCGAGCCGTGTCTTGTCGGCACTGAGCAGTCCGGCTTCGCGATGGTGGCCGGCGCGCAGCAGCGTCGTCTCGCGGTTCATGATGTCGACGAAGGCCCGAAGGGTGCCCTCTGTGAAGGCGATGAGGTCGCGGGCGGGCAAATGGTCGAGGGCGGCGAGGCGCTGTGCTGCGGACATGATCGGTCTCTCGTTCTAATTGGTTGATTCTTGCAGGCGCAGGAGATCGCCCATCAATTGGTCGGCAAGGCCAACGCCGCCACTCTGAGCCATCGCCCCGGAGAATTGCTCGGCCTGCATGCCGCGCCACGTCTCTTCGGCGAAGCCGCCGCCGAAGCTGTTCTCGTCGGTCTTGATGGACGAGAACATCTCCTTCATCAGCGTGTTGAGAAATACGCCTTCGAGTTCGGTCGCCTGCTTGTGCAGCTTCTCGTAACCGGGAGCCTTGGTATCGACTTTCAGTAGCGGGATGGTGCTCGACATCACATCACCTCGATGTCGGCCTGCAGCGCGCCGGACGCCTTGATCGCCTGTAGAATGGCGATCAAATCGCGAGGGCTGATCCCTAGAGCATTGAGCCCGTCGACCAGTTCTTGCAGGCTCACCGATTCATTGACCAGCGCCAGATCGGAATTGACCAGGTCGATATTGAGATCGGTGCGCGGCACCACCGTCGTGGTCCCATCGCTGAACGGTTCCGGCTGCGACACGCCGGGTGTCTCGGCTATCGTCACGGTGAGGTTCGACTGCGCCACTGCGACGGTCGAGACGCGGACATCCTTGCCCATGACGATGATGCCGGAGTTCTCATCGATGACGATTTTCGCCGATTGGTCGGTCTCGATCACCAACTGTTCGACGTCGGTCAGCAGGTCGACGATGTTGCCGTTGAAGTTCTGCGGCAAGGTGAGCCGGACGGTCGAGCCATCCTCGGGCGTCGCACAGGGCACGCCAATGAAATCGTTGATCGATAGCGCGATGCGGCGCGATGTGGTGAGGTCGGGGTTCTTCAGCGCCAGGCGGAGTGAGCGCTGCGCACCGAGCTTGAACTCGATCTCGCGTTCAATCAGCCCGCCCGATGAAATCCGGCCAGTCGTCGGCACGCCCGAAATGATCGTCGCCGAGTCGCCTTGGGCCTTAAAGCCGTTGATCGTCACCGAGCCCTGGGCAATGGCGTAGACTTCGCCGTCGGCGCCGAGCAGCGGGGTGACCAGCAGCGTGCCGCCCTGGAGGCTCGAGGAGTCGCCAAGTGCTGCGACATTCACGTCGAGCCGCGAGCCCTGCGTCGAGAAGGCGGGGAGGTTCGCGGTGATCATCACCGCCGCGACGTTGGCCGTCCGCATGTTCTCGCCGCGGGTGTTCACCCCGAGGCGTTCCAGCATCGCCTGCAGGCTTTGGCGGGTGAAAGGTGAATTGTTGAGGCTGTCGCCCGTGCCGTTGAGGCCGACCACGAGGCCGTACCCGACAAGCTGGTTGTCGCGCACGCCCTCGATCGAGACGATGTCCTTGATGCGCGCGGTCGCGGCGTGTGCCGGGACCATCGGCGCGACCAGCGTCGTGACGGTCAGGATCGCCGCTATCGCCTGCTTGAGAGCCCAGTATTTCATCTTTTCAGTCCCCGGTCGTCAGCTCGTCCCCACGAGCCACGTCTCGGCCTGTCCAATGCGAAGATCGTGCCAATCGGCGAGAGGGCTGGAATCCTTGGGAAAACCTCCCGGGGAGTATGCGCACCCTGCAGCAATTGCCGGGCGCATTAAGGTCTTGTTAACGGATAGGGGCAGAATTTGCCGGTCAGGCGATTTGCCCACACCCAGAGTCGCTTCATGCGCATCGAAAACACCGCCCGCTCCAACAACGTCAGCAGAAGCGGCAGCGTCGGCCGCTCCTCGGGCAATGGCGGCTTCTTCGTCTCGGAGGAGAGTTCGGCCTCCCACACGGCGTCCGCTGCCCCCATCGCACAGGCCACCGGTCTCGATGCGCTGCTGGCGCTCCAGTCGGTGGAAGATCCGCTGCTCAAGAAGCGCAAGGCGATCCGGCGCGGCAATGCGCTGCTCGACACGCTGGACACGATCAAGGCCGACCTGCTTTTGGGGCAGGTGTCCGAGGGCCGGCTCAACCAGCTGATGGTGCTGATCACCAGTGCGCGCGAGCGCAATCTGCCCGAACTTGACGGCGTTCTCGACGATATCGAACTGCGGGCGAGGGTCGAACTCGCCAAATTTGGCCGCTATCCCGGGCTCTAAGCCTGCCACCGACGGCTGATTCACGAATTCACGATCCTTAAACGCAGCGCTTGCCCGGCCATGGGCGCCAAATTATACAGGCGCCAACTCGAGAAGGTGAGTTGAGTCCTTATGGCGCGAAGTGCAGTGGCTGAGGCCGAGTATCGGCCGACCGAAGACGAGACTTTCATGAACCCGCGTCAGCGGGAGTATTTCAAGCGAAAGCTGGAGACATGGAGGGAGGATATCCTGCGCGAAAGCCGGGAAACCCTCGAGAATCTCCAGGAAGAGAGCCAGAACCATCCGGACATGGCCGACCGTGCCTCGTCCGAGAGCGATCGCGCCCTCGAACTCAGGACCCGCGATCGCCAGCGCAAGTTGATCAGCAAGATCGACGCAGCGCTAAAGCGGATCGAAGATGGCAGCTACGGCTATTGCGAAGAAACCGGCGACCCGATCACCATCGCCCGCCTCGACGCCCGCCCCATCGCCACCCTGAGCCTCGAAGCTCAGGAAACCCACGAGCGGCGCGAAAAAGTCTATCGCGACGAGTGATCGCCGGCGCAGAATTGAAAAGGCCCGCAGCGATGCGGGCCTTTTTGTTTCCCGTAATCTATCAGTCGGATCCCTTCTCCCGCTCGCGGGGGAAGGTGTCGCCAGAGGCGACGGAAGGGGGCGGCCCCAAACGCTGCGCCCGGCGACACCGAGGATCGGGCGCTGGCGAGCGTGGAATTCTTCCACCCGAGAACTATGTTCTAACCGTTCAAACCCCACACCGCGTACAGCGCCTTCAACTCCGGCATCGACCGCGTCTCAACGAAAGGCAAACCAGTCGCGGGCAGTTCCGCTCGATAGCGCGCCAGATTGCGCGGTGAGGGGACGAGGATCCAGTGCACCATCTCCCATTTGAGGCTGTCGTGGCCGCCGGCGAGACTGCCGATCCGGTTGCGCTGGAAGAGCGTGCGGACGACATAGCGCCGCAGATTGGCCCAGCGATTGTCACCGATCAGCACAATGCCGGTGGCACGCGCGATCCGCCGGGGCATCAAATGGGAGTAGTTACCATCCATCACCCAACGCTCGCCGAGGATCGCCGCATCGTGCAGCGCTTCGAACTCGGCATCGGAGCGCTGGACCCAGTCGGTCGCGGGGAGATGCCGAAACAGATCGACGTGAAAGACCTCGCGGTCTAGCTTCCGGCCCATCGCCGCAGCCAGTGTCGATTTTCCAGCGCCGGAGGGGCCGCAGATCATGATCCGCGGACCGAGCGCTTCAAGCGGCAGATAGGCTGTCATCTTACTCCCCCAGACGAAAAGGCCGCCCCGAAGGGCGGCCAGATGGCATCGATACGCGCCGCTACTCCGGCTGCTGTTCCTTGCCCGTGTACACTTCCTCGACCGAATACTGGTCGCGGCGATCGAAGCCGTTGAACGGGGTCAACGAGGCCTGGGTGTAGGCACCCATCAGGCCGAACTCGACCCAATCGTCCTCGTCGATGTCGGCGGGGAGCGTGAACACCTGCGGCAGCACGTCATAGCTGTCGCAGGTCGGGCCCCACACCGTGAACTCCGAGAACTCGGCATCATTGTCGTGCAGGCGCGGGCCGCGCCAGACGCGCACCGGCGGCGTGAAGTGCATGAACTTCACTTCCATCAGCGAGCCATAGGCGCCGTCATTGAGATACACCGACTGGCCACCGCGCTGATGCTTTACCCGCAGCAGCAGCGAGGTCGAGGACGTCACCATGGCGCGGCCCGGCTCGATGATGAGCTCGGGGCCGGACTTGCCGAAATTGTCCTTCACGGCTTGGCTGATGGTCTCGAAGTAGTAGTCCATCGGCGGCGCTTCGCTGGTCGGGTAGGGCGCCGGATAGCCACCGCCGATATTGAGGCGCTTGAGCTCGATGCCGGCCTCTTCGACAATCTTCGCCGCCGCAGCAATGTGTCGCTCATAGGCATAGGCGTCCTCGCACTGGCTGCCGACATGGAAGCAGAGCGATGGCGTAAAGCCCATCTGGTCGACCAGCTTGACGATCTCGGCCGCACCGTCCTGCATGACGCCGAACTTGATGCCGAAATCATACGACTTCAGTGCCTTGCCGGCTTTGAAGCGCGTCGTGACCTCGATGTCGCGCGACGGCGACACGATGGCGGCGAGCTGGTCGAGCTGCTGCGGGTGGTCGATAGTGAACGAGCGAACGCCGAACTCTTCGTAAGCGCGCTGGATCTCGCGCTTGCTCTTGATCGGGTTGTTGTAGTGCATCACGGCTCCAGGCGCGTGGTCGCGCACCAGTTCCATCTCGGTGTTGGACGCGACGTCGAACGCCTTCAGGCCCTCACTGTGCAACTGCTTGATGATGTGCGGGGAGGGGTTGCACTTGACCGCATATGTCAGGAGCCCGTCGAAGCCCTTCTTGAACACCTTGACCGCCTTGTGCAGCTCGCGCTCGGAGAACAGGAAGCTCGGGAAATCCGGCTCCACCTCGGCGATCAAATTCGACGTGTTGGCATAGACCTTGGGCGCTTCGGCTTCGGGTGCGTGCAGCTGGATGGCTTCGGAGGCGGCGGACATGGGCAATCCCTTTCGGAGAGTGCGAGGGAAAGACAAACGCGGCTGCATATAGGGACGTTCAACCCCCTGCACAATGTCATATTTCCCAGCGTTACGAATCTGTAAGACCAGCGAACACAAAGCCGCCTGAATCCGGGCGTTTCGCTGACCCTCAAGGGGCAGGAAAGTCCCGGAACAAAAGGCAATTTGGAGAGATCGGCGTGTCGCAGCGTCAGATGGTTTTTGGGTTTACCGGTTTGGCAGTTCTGGCGGCGGCGCTCGCTGTATGGAGCTGGTTCGGGGCGATGCCGCCCGGCGTGGGGTTGAAGCCGGCCTTTGCAGCGGCCGAAGAGGCGACCCCGCTTCGCCAGCTCCCGCAGTCCGAAGCCGAAATCCAGCTCAGCTTCGCGCCGCTGGTCAAGACCGTGACGCCGGCCGTGGTCAATGTCTACGCGACCAAGACCGAGCAGGGCTTCGAATCCCCCTTCGCCAGCGATCCGTTCTTCTCGCGGCTGTTCGGGGGCGACATGTTCCAGAGCCGCCCGCGGACCAGCCAGTCGCTCGGTTCCGGCGTCATCGTCGATCCCAAGGGCGTCATCATCACCAATTCACACGTGGTGAATGGCGCCGACGACATTCGCATCGCGCTTTCGGGCGGCCGCGAATACCCGGTGAAACTGCTGCTCGACGATCCGAAGTCCGATCTCGCGGTGCTCCAGATCGACAACGCCAACGGCAAGATTTTCCCCGCGCTGCAATTCGCCAATTCCGACAATCTGCAGGTGGGCGATCTCGTCCTCGCCATCGGCAATCCGTTCGGCGTCGGCCAGACCGTCACCAGCGGCATCGTCTCGGCACTGGCGCGCACCGGCGTCGAGACCGGCAATTTTGACTATTTCATCCAGACCGACGCGGCCATCAACCCGGGCAATTCGGGTGGGGCGCTGGTCGATCTCAATGGCAAGCTCGTCGGCATCAACACCGCGATCTTCACGCGCTCGGGCGGCTCGGTCGGCATCGGTTTTGCGATCCCTGTCAACATGGCCCGCACCGTCGCCGAAGCCGGCGAGAAGGGCGGCGGCATTGTCCGCCCGTGGTTCGGCGCCCGCCTCCAGGAAGTCACCACCGATATTGCCGACAGCCTCAGCATCGATCCGCCGTATGGCGCGCTGATCACCGAGGTCGCCGCGGGCAGCCCCGCCGACAAGGCCGGGCTCAAAGCGGGTGACGCGATCGTTCAAATCGATGGTGTCGATGTCGATGCGCCGCAGGGCTTCGACTTCCGCTTCGCCACCAAGGAACTCGGTACGTGGTCGACGCTCAACTACGTCCGCAGCGGCAAGCCCGCTGAAGCCAGTGTCGCCATCGCCGCCGCTCCCGGCGCCTCCGCCGACCAGACGACCGATATCACCGGCAACACCCGCTTCGCTGGCGCGACGGTGAGCACCCTCAGCCCCTCGATCGCGCAGGACATGAATTTGCCGTTCGACAGCAAAGGCGTCGTGGTCACCAAAATCGCCGAGGGATCGCCTGCCCGGCAGATGGGTCTCGAAAAGGGGGACGTCATCGTTTCGATCGATAACCGCCAGATCAACGACGTGGGGACGTTCAAATCGCTGGTCTCGACGCGGACCGACGGATGGCAGATTGTGCTCCAGCGCAACGGACAGACGATCCAGTCCTATATCAGCGGATAGCCAATGCCTGATCTCTTCGCGGTCGAGAGCAGCGAGCCAGCGGACAGTCCGCTGGCCGATCGCCTGCGTCCGAAATCGCTCGACGAGGTCATCGGCCAGCGCCATCTGCTCGGGCCGGATGGCACCCTGCGCCGCATGATCGCGTCGGGCCGCCTCGGCTCGCTGATCCTGTGGGGACCACCCGGCACCGGCAAGACAACCATCGCGCGGCTGCTCGCCAACGAAGTGGGCTATCGCTTCAAACAGATATCGGCGGTCTTCTCCGGCGTCGCCGACCTCAAGAAGGTGTTCGAGGAAGCGCGCTTCGAGCGGATGAGCGGTCACAAGACGCTGCTCTTCGTCGACGAGATCCATCGCTTCAATCGCGCCCAGCAGGATGGCTTCCTGCCCGTCATGGAAGACGGCACCATCACGCTGGTCGGCGCCACGACCGAGAACCCGAGCTTCGAACTCAATGCAGCTTTGCTGTCGCGGGCGCAGGTGCTCCGCCTCAAGTCGTTCAGTGCCGAAGAGCTCGAGCAGATGGCGTCGCGCGCCGAGGAGTCCCTCGGGCAAAAGCTGCCGCTCGATGAGGACGCGCGCGCCGGTCTCTACGAACTCGCCGATGGCGATGGCCGCGCGCTGCTGGGACTGGTCGAGGAGGTCTTCGCTGCGACCAAGCCCGACGAGACGCTCGACAAGGCCGCGCTGCTGCAGGTCGTGCAGCGTCGCGCGCCGATCTACGACAAGAAGCAGGACGGCCACTACAATCTCATCTCGGCCCTTCACAAGACCGTGCGCGGCTCCGATCCGCAGGCCGCGCTGTACTACCTCGCCCGTATGCTGGTCGCCGGCGAGGATCCGCTGTTCCTGGCCCGCCGCCTGATCCGCATGGCGAGTGAGGACATCGGCATGGCCGACCCGCAAGCTCTGCCGCTGGCGATCGCAGCGCGCGATGCATACGAGATGCTCGGCTCACCCGAGGGCGAACTGGCGCTGGCCCAGCTCACCGTCTATCTCGCGACGGCGCCCAAATCCAATGCGGTGGAGATTGCCTTCAATGAGGCCATGGCCCTCGCGCGCAACTCCGGCTCGCCGATGCCGCCAATGGTCATCCTCAACGCCCCGACCAAGATGATGAAGGGGCAAGGCTATGGCGAAGGCTACATATACGATCACGATACGCCAGAGGGCTTCTCCGGCCAGGAGTACTTCCCCGAAAAGCTGGGCCGGCAGGAGTTCTACCGGCCGGTCGATCGCGGCTTCGAGCGCGAGGTCCGAAAGCGGCTCGACTACTTCAACCGGCTGCGAACGCAGAAGAGTTGACTGCAAAGAAAGAGGGCGCCCGAAGGCGCCCTTGCGTTAGTTGGCGATTGAAAGACCGAAATAGCCGTTCGAGCCCATTTGCGTGCTGGACCGTGGGCCGCTCCAGTGACCGTTATTATCGTTATTGTCCCAGTGGCCGTTGCCGTTGTTATTGTCCCACTGGCTATTGCCATCGTGCTGCATCGGACGATGCGGACGGTAGGTCCGCTGCGGATACTGCGTGCCAAAGCCGAGCTGGATCGAGACGCTCGGGCTACGTTCGCGGTACGACCGGTCGTTGCTCAGATAGCGGCAGGACACCCAGCCATTGCCGCTCGACGTGTCGATCGCGCACCAACTGCCGGACTGATCGAGCAATGCGACCTGCTCGCCAGCACGGAGCGTGTCGACGACGCGATACTGCGTCCCTGGACCGGTGCGGACGTTAACCGAGGCGGTGGATGTCGCGGCAAACGCCGTGCCTGCCGTCAGGGCAAGTACCGCGCCGCCCAGGCCAAAAACCTTGGCCAGATTGGGAATGTTCATATTTAGCTCCTTGCTACCACCCGTGCAGCAACAACCTGCGCCAACGCCCCTCGTTCCCCCCTGCGGCATTACGCTTTGGTAACTCACAGCAGAACTGGCCTTGCATCCGCGCTTCGGCTAAGGAGCGGCAGAGGTAAATCCCGATGAACGCGTATCTATTGGTTGGCATTGGCGGAGCGCTCGGCTCCATGGCGCGCTACGGCAGCGGCGTGGCGGTTGGCCGTGTCTGGTCATCGACCTTCCCGCTCGGCACGCTGCTCATCAATATCGCCGGCTCGCTAGCCATGGGATTGCTCGTCGGCTACCTCGCTCGCACCACGCCCGCATGGCAGGCAGACGCTCGGCTGTTCGTCGCGGTCGGCGTCCTCGGTGGGTTCACGACGTTCTCCGCTTTCTCGCTCGACACCATATCGATGATGGAGCGGGGCGAAGTTGGTCTCGCGCTGCTTTACGTGCTCCTCTCCGTCGTGGTCGCCATCGCCGCGCTCTATGCCGGGCTTGTTCTGGTGCGAGGTGCAGCATGAGCGGCGCACGGCAGCAGACCGTCGCACGCGACGAAGATGGCATGCGGCTCGACCGCTGGTTCGGCGTGCATTTTCCGCAGGTGACCTTCGGCCATCTGCAGAAGCTCATCCGGACCGGCCAGGTGCGCATCGATTCCGGCCGCGCCAAAACCAATTCTCGGCTCGAGTCCGGACAGATCGTTCGCATCCCGCCGCTTGAGGCGGAAGTCCGCCGCATCGAGCAGAAGGTCAACGACGAAGACGCGAACTTCCTCCGCGATCTCATCGTCTTCGAAGACGATGAGCTGTTCGTCTTCAACAAGCCGTCCGGCCTTGCGTCGCAGGGTGGCAGCGGCACCAAGCGGCATGTCGATGGCCTGCTCAAGAGCCTGCCCAACAAGCAGGGCGAAGCGCCACGCCTTGTCCACCGTCTCGACCGTGACACCTCGGGCGTCCTCGTCGTCGCCAAGACCCGTGCAGCCGCCTCGCACTTTGGAAAAGTGTTCCAGTCGCGCGCGGCGCGCAAAATCTACTGGGCCATCGTCTATGGCAATCCGAAGCCGGCACAGGGCAGCATCTCATGCTTCCTCGCCAAGCAGATCGTCGGCGACAATGAGCAGATGGTGGTGGTGGACCAGAAGCATCCGGGCGCCCAGCACTCCGCGTCCTACTACTCCACAACAGACGTCGCTGCCCGACGCTTCGCCTGGGTGACGCTGAAGCCGGTGACCGGCCGGACGCATCAGCTGCGCGTCCATATGCAGAATCTGGGTAACCCCATCATCGGTGATCCGCGCTATTTCGACATCGAAAACTGGCAAGGCGCGCCCGGCCTAGGCGATGGGCTACATCTCCACGCCCGCCGCATCCGGCTGCCGCTGCGCAGCGGCAAGATCCTCGATGTCAGCGCGCCGCTCCCGCCGCATATGGTGCAAAGCTTCGAAGCGCTTGGCTTCGATCCCGACCGCTACGACGTGCGGGACCAGGACCCCGAAGAGTGATCAACTCTGCGCGAGCGCGCGAACGAAATCGCGCCGCGCGGTGTTGCCGGATTACGGCCTATTCGGCCGGATCAGGGAGATAACAATGAAATCGATCGTTCTCGCCGCTGCAACCGCGGCCACCCTCGCCATTGCTGCCCCCGCAATCGCGCAGGACGCCAGCGCCATGACGTTCTTCGTCACCAGTGTCGGCCTGGGTGACGGTGCCAATCTCGGCGGCCTCGCGGGCGCCGATGCGCATTGCATGAAGCTGGCCGAGGCCGCTGGGTCCACCGACAAGAACTGGGCAGCGTATCTCAGTGCCGAGGGCGTCAACGCCAAGGACCGGATCGGCGCCGGCCCGTGGCAAAACTTCAAGGGCGACATCATCGCGACGGATGTTGCCGACCTCCACTCCGACGCGAACAAGATCACCAAGGATACTGCGCTGTCGGAAACGGGCCAGATTACCAAGGGCAGGGGCGATACACCCAATCAGCACGACATGCTGACCGGTTCCAACGCGGATGGCACGCGCGCCGCCAACATGACCTGCGGCGACTGGACCCTTAACGGCGAAGGGCAGGCCATGCTCGGCCATTCCGACCGCATGGGGCCGGCCACCCTCGCCACCGCGAAGTCATGGAACGCTGCCCATCCCTCGCGCGGCTGCAGCCAGGACAATCTGGTCTCGACCGGCGGTGCCGGCCTCTTCTACTGCTTCGCGGTGAAGTGACACACGGCTGCAGGACGTGACACGTCTGGCATTTTGTGGTTGTGACGGGCCGTAACGAAGGAAATCTGTCTTGCGGCTCGTCATTTTCGATCTCGACGGAACACTCATCGACTCCGAAGCGCTCATCGTGGAGACGGTGACGCATGCGTTCAACGCGGTTGGTGAACCGGTGCCCGACGAGCGCACCATCCGCTCGATCTCCGGCATCACGTTGCGCGACGCGATGACCATCCTCGCGCCTTCTGCCGATCAAAAGCGCCTCGACGCGATCGCCGGGAGTTATCGTGCGCAATATCGCAGCCAGGCCGGGCTTGCCCGCGAGCCGATGTTCAAGGGCGCACTGGAAGCGCTCGACCGGCTCGGTACCGATCCGCACACCATTCTCGCCGTCGCCACCGGCAAGGGCTACACGGGCGCGACCACGCTTCTCGAGCGCCACAGCGTCATCGATCGCTTCAACTCGATCCAGACGCCCGACCACAATCGCGGCAAGCCTGATCCGCAGATGATCGAAACGGCGATGGCGAAAGCCGGCGCTACGCGAGCCCAGACCGTGATGATTGGCGACACAGTCCACGACATGCGCATGGCCCGCGCCGCTCGCGTCGCCGCCATCGGCGTCAGCTGGGGCTATCACGAAATCGACGAGCTCAAGTCCGAGGGCGCGAACCTCGTCATCGACAGCTTCGACCAGCTGGATGGCGCGATCGAACAACTGCTGGGGCCCTCCAATGCGTGAGTTTCTCGACGACGCCCACCAGCATCGCGAAGATGGATACGGACGCGCGCAGGCCCATGTGAAGCAGCAGCTACCCAAGCGCTTCTACAAAGACGCTGCAGTCAAAGCCGTCGACGGTGGCTTCGGCGTCGGGCTCGATGGCCGCGTCCCGAAGACGCCGGGCAGCAAGCCCGTGATCGTGCCATCCGAGACGGTCGCCGCGGCGATGGCCGAGGAGTGGGCGGCGCAAGGCGAGTTCATCGATCCGCAGACGATGCCGATGGTGCGGCTGGTCAACTCGGCGGTCGAAGCGGGGGAGGAATCCGTTCCGGCGCTGAAGACCGAGATCGTCAAATATGCCGGCAATGATCTGCTCCTCTATCGCGTCGCCACGCCTGAGACCCTGGTGCGCCGGCACGAACAGCTTTGGGATGGCGCGCTGGTGAAGCTGGCGCGGCAGTTCGGCATCATCTTCCAGCCCACCATCGGCATCCTGCATCAGCCGCAGCCGGCCGCGACCCTCGAAAAGCTCGCCGCCGCTATCGCTGGCGAGCCGCTTCTGCCGATCACGGCGATGAATGCCGTCACCTCGATTACCGGCTCCGGCCTCCTCGCCATGGCTCTCCGCCATAGCCTGCTGTCCGCGGACGAGGTTTGGACGACAGCCCATGTCGATGAGGACCACAACATCGAGCTCTGGGGCGAGGTCGAAGAGATCACGACCCGTCGCGCCAAGCGCCGCAAGGAGTTCGATGCGGCTGTGCGTCTCCTCGAGATGCTGGCCCGCTGAATCCTCGAAAGTTCGGGGGCCTCTGCACAAAATCTGCAAATGCGGGCCGCATGCTCTCCTCATGCGCAATCCGATCCAGCCTTCGCCCGAACGCCCCATCCCGCTCCCCGACTGCATTCTCATGGATGCGTGGTGGGCGGACCGGCAACTGGAATTGCGTGAGCGCCCGGTCGGTTTGCGCCTTGTCAGAGGCGATAGGGAAGAGGGCCCCAATGACCGACACCACCGAGCCGCTCCGCGCGTCTGAGCCGCCAATCTGGACGACCAGGACCTTCATTGCCGGCGCAACACTTGCGTTGCTGGTGTTCCTTGGTGACGTCCTGTTCTGGTACCACTCGCCGGGCGTCAGTGTTCTCGTCTTCTTCATCGCGCTGATTGCGGCGATCCTCGCATTGCATCCGGCGAAGCTTGGCGAGACGCGCACCGTCGTGCTCATGCTAGTTGCCCTCCTTGGCGCCTTGCCATTCTTCGAGACGCTGAGCCCCTGGGCCTTCCTGACCGCGCAGGGCGGTGTGACCCTCCTCGCGATCGGCATCTCGGGTAATCTGCCCAAGTTCGAGGACTGGGCCGGTGCCTTCACCCGCTTCGGCATCCTCACACCCTTACGACTGGTCGGTGATGCCTTCCGGCTGCTGATCGAAGGCGGTCAACAGCGGATCGGCGGCAAGCTGTTGCGTACCGCGATGGTGTGGCTCGTGCCGCTGGCCTTCGCTGCGATCTTCGTGTGGCTGTTCGCTGCCGCCAATCCGGTGGTCGAGTATGCCCTGCGCGCCATCCGCCTCGACAAGCTCCTCGAATTCCTCGAACCGCCGCGGATCATCCTCTGGGGTCTGATCGCAATCTTCGCCTGGCCGTTCCTCGCACCTAGACTGCTCAACTGGACTCCGCTTCCACAGATGCAGGGTCCGGTCCTTCCGAGGGCCGAAAGCATCCTCTTCGGCAGCCGCGCCATCTTCAATTCGCTGGCGCTGTTCAACGCGCTGTTCGCGGTGCAGACCGTGCTCGATCTCATTTATCTGTGGGGCGGCGTGCGGCTGCCCGATGGGGTGAGCCATGCCGAGTACGCGCATCGCGGCGCTTATCCGCTGATCGTCACCGCGATCCTTGCCGGCGCGTTCGTCCTCGCCGCCATGCGCAAGAATGGTCCTGGCCGGGCCTCGCCGCTGATCCGCAATCTGGTCTATCTGTGGATCGCGCAGAACGTCTGGCTGGTCATCTCGTCCGTGCTACGGCTCAAGCTTTATGTCGAAATCTACACGCTCAGTGAGATGCGCATCGCCGCTTTCATCTGGATGGGTCTCGTCGCCGTCGGCCTCATCCTGATCGTCATAAAGATCGCGCTCGACCGCTCCAACAAATGGCTGGTGATGAGCAATATGGCGGCGCTCTCGGTTACCCTGTGGGCCGTCAGCTGGATCGACCTCCAGTCCTTCATCGCCTTCTACAATGTGCGCCACTCGCGGGAAGTCGCCGGCGAGGGCGTCGCGCTCGATCAGTATTACACTTACGAGCTCGGTCCCGCCGCCATCCCCGCTCTCGATGAGTTCCTCGCAAAGGGCAACTTCTCCGCGGACCCGTCGGTCGAAACGACGTTCAGCCTAATCCGCGAGGAACTGGCCGATCGAATCATTTACCGGCGGGACGGCGATATCCATCGCTTCGCCCTCGATTGGCGTGGCTGGACCTGGCGAAACGACCGGCTGGAGCAATATCTGATCGACCACCCATTTGCGCCGGACATCGCCAGGGCTATTGATTAGGCATGCCCAAGGTTCTCATCGCCGACGACGAGCCCAATATCCGCGAGGTGATTTCGTTCGCGCTGGAGCGGGCAGGGTTCGCCACTTCGACCGCCCGCAATGGCAGCGAGGCGCTGCAGCAGTTCCGGCGCGCCCCGCTCGATCTCATCATCCTCGACATCGGCATGCCCGAAATGGATGGGCTCGAAGTCTGCCGCCAGATTCGCAAGACGTCGGAAGTGCCGATCCTGTTCCTCAGCGCGCGTGATGAGGAGATCGACCGCGTCCTCGGCCTCGAGATCGGCGGCGACGATTATGTCACGAAGCCCTTCAGCGCCCGCGAGCTGATCGCCCGCGTCAACGTCATCCTAAAGCGCGCGCGCGGCGGCGAGAAGCGTGCCCCGGCATTGAGCCATGGCCGCGTTCGCCTTGATGCGGCGCGCCATGCCGTGTGGTTCGAGGAGATCTCGATCACGCTGACGGCGCTTGAGTTTGAAATCCTCGCCGCGCTGCTCGCCCGTCCCGAGCTGGTCTTCTCGCGCGAACAGATCATGGAGGCGGCCTACGGCGCCGGTACTTATGTCAGCGACCGCACCATCGATAGCCACATCCGAAATCTGCGGCATAAATTCGCCGATGCGGGGTGCGCCAACATCGTCGAGACGGTGCATGGCGTCGGCTTCCGCCTCGGGTCAGCCGCCTGATGGCCGCGCCACGCATCGCCCGCAAATGGCGTCCTACGCTGACGATGATCGTCCTCGCGGTGCTGCTCACTGTGCTGGCACTCCCAGCCGCGACAGTGATCTGGTTTCGCGCGCTCGACAATTCCACCAGTCAGATGGGACCGATCGAGATCGGGGCGCTCGCGCTCGCGCTGGTGCTGACCATCGCCATCTCGATCGTCTTCTCGCGCACCATCACCGGCCCGATCAATGCGCTGATCAAGCGTACCGAGGAAATCGGCAAGGGCGGCCGTGGCGCCATCGTTGCGCCTGAGCAGCAGGGGACGCGTGAAATCGCGACGCTCAGCCAGAGCTTCCTCGATCTCGCCGAGCGCCTCGTCGATCGAACCGAGTATGTCTCCTCCTTCGCCTCGCATGTCAGCCACGAGCTAAAATCGCCCGTCACCGCCATCCGGGGCTCGGCTGAGTTGCTGCGCGACGCGGAGATGAGTGCCGAAGAACGCCGCCGCTTTCTCGATCACATCATCGCCGACAGCGACCGGTTGAGCGCGCTACTCGACAGTCTGCGCGAGCTGGCCCGCGCCGATCTCGACGCAACCACCGGCTCATCGACAATCACCGAGGCAGTGGCCGGGCAGGCAGTCACGCTCACCGGCGAGACCGACGCGCGACTATCGCTTGGGCCAGAGGCAGCGAAGGCCGTCTTCGGTCAGCTCATCCGCAATGCGGGCGAACACGGGGCCAGCGCAATCGAGATCAACGCCGCACGCGAGGACGGCTTCCTCCGTATCATCGTCGCCGACAATGGCGCCGGCATCTCGCCCGGCAATCGCGACCGCATCTTCGAGCCGTTCTTCACCACGCGCCGCGAATCCGGTGGCACCGGCATGGGGCTCCAAATCGTCCGTTCGATGCTCGCCGCCCATGCCGGCACCATCGCGCTGCTGCCGAGCGAAACCGGAGCGTCGTTCGAATTGCGCGTGCCGCTGGCCTAGTTGCCCTGCTCGCCACGCCCGCGATGTCATTCCCGCGAAGGCGGGAATCCAGGAGCCCAAGCCCCCAATCGAGCGTGTGCTCTGGATCCCCGCCTACGCGGGGATGACACTGGGACAAGCCTCAGGCCAGATACCGCCGTCTCAAATGATCCTCGAAATACTTGCCGTTGAGCTTCTCGCCCGTCGCCTTCACCAGCAGCTCGGGCGTCGAATATCTCGACGCCTGGCTCCAAATCTTGTCGCGCCGCCAGTTGTTGATCTGGACAAACCGGCCGAGCCGCATGTCCTCGCGCGCCGTCGGGTGGTCCTTCTCCAGCGACGCCCACAGCTGCGCCGCAATCATCGCGCCCAGCGTGTAGCTCGGGAAATAGCCGAAGGCGCCCGATGGCCAATGTACGTCCTGCATCGGGCCGTCCTTGTAATTGTCGCGCGTCGAGAGCCCGAGATACTCGATCATCCGCGCGTGCCACTCATCCGGCACGTCCTTTGGTTTGATTGTCCCTTCGATCAGCCCCTTCTCGATCTCGTAACGCAGGATCACATGCAGAGGATACGTCGCCTCGTCGGCGTCGACGCGGATGAGGCCGGTCTTGACCTCATGCACATGCAGCAGCAAATCGTCGATGCTCCAGCCCGCGATCGACGCCTCGCCGAGATGCTCACGGATCAGCGGCATGACCCATTCCCAGAACTCGGGTGAGCGCCCGATCTGCTTCTCCACGAACAGGCTCTGGCTCTCGTGGATCGCCATGCCGCGCGCCTTACCGACGGCCCAGTGCGACCATTCCTTCGGCAGCCCCTGTTCGTAGAGGCCGTGCCCTGTCTCGTGGATGATGCCCATGAGGGACGAGAAGAATTCAGACGTCTGGTAGCGCGTCGTCATGCGAATATCGCTGGGCACGCCGCCCATGAACGGGTGATGCGACACGTCGAGCCGGCCATGCTCGAAGTCGAAGCCAAGTGCTTCCATGACCGCGAGGCCGAGCGCCTTCTGCTTGTCGATGGGGAAGGGCGCATTGAGCGGTTTCAATGGCCGCGCCGCACGCTTCGCGTCCTGATGCGCGAGAGCCTCAGGCACGAAGTCTTTGAGGAAAGTCTTGAGCCGCGCAAACACAGGAGTGATATCCGCCGCGCGATTGCCCGGATCATACTGCTCCATCATCGCGTCATAAGGATCGAGGCCGAGCGCCTTGGCGCGCAGTTCCGCTTCCTCGCGCGCGATGGCCACCACGCCTTCGAACGCCGGAAGGAACCCGGCCCAGTCGCCCTTGCTGCGCAGTTCGCGCCACAGCTGTTCCGACCGAAGCCGCGCCACAACCTGCCGGCGCACGAAGTCCGAGGTCAGGCACGTCATGTTGGTGTAGGTGCGCGCCTGCTCGCGGATCGCTGCCTGCTGCATCTCATCGAGCGGTTCTTCGGTCGCTGCCGCCAGCCAGTCGGCAATCTCGGGCGCCGTCGCCATCTCGTGATACATGCCCGCGAGCATCGCCATCGACTCGGCGCGCTTCTCGCCGCCCCCAATCGGCATCATCACAGCCTCATCGACGCTCAGCATCGATTGCGCGTGCTCAAGTGCCTCGAGCTTGCGGCCGAGGTCGGCGAGTTTGTCGAAAGCGGAATTCGGGGAGGGCATGGGGATCCTGGGGTGGCGAATAGCGAATAGCGAATGGCAAATAGAGGAAGTAGACCAAACGATGGGGACGGGCAAATCTGCCTACCCTACTCGCTACTCCCTATTCGCTACTCACCCAAATGGGGATGGGGCGCGGCCGGGGAGACCGCGCCCCTCAGAAGGCTAGTCCTTCTGGACTCGCCTGGACCAATCGCGCCATTGGGGGAAACGCGCGACCGGAATTTCGTCTAGCCTTAGAAGGGCAGGATCGCGTCGGCGATCTGCTGGCCGTAGCGGGGCTGCTGCACATCGGTGATCTGGCCGCGCCCGCCGTAGGAGATGCGCGCTTCGGCGATCTTTTCGGAGAGAATGGTGTTGTCCGAACCGATATCCTCGGGCCGAACGATGCCGGTGACGACGAGGTCGCGGATCTCGAAGTTGACCCGCACCTCCTGATGGCCCTCGATCACCAGATTGCCATTGGGCAGCATCTGCGTCACGACGACAGCGACATTGGTCTGGAGGCTCTCCTTGCGGTTCACCGAGCCATTTCCGCCATCGCTCATCGAGCCGCCGGTCGAGATGCCGCCCGTCGCGTCGACATCGATGCCTGGCACCTTGGTGCCGAACACCGAACCGAGCGAGGTCCCGACATTGGCCTCGTTGGCGGCGCTGCGCTTGCGCGTCGTCGCGTTCGAAATCTGCGCGCTGTCGTCGATGGTGACCAGCACCGTGAGAATATCGCCGATCCGGTGGGCGCGCTGATCCTTGAAGAAGCCGCGGGCCTGGTTGGAGAACAGCGAGTTGGGCTGGTAGCTCGCCTCGACGACTTCGGGCATCGGCATGTTGACCGCGCGATAGCCCGCCTGCGCCGTCGGGTTCTCGATCGCGCTGAGCTTGGGCTCGTCGCCGACACGGGAGAGCTTGTCCATCGTAGCGCAGCCGGCGAGGAGGCCAACGAGAGCAGCAGTGGAGAGGATTCTTACGATTTGCATGTGCTGCGCTCCTAGAGACCGGCCGTGGTGATGCCGGTGACGATTTCGACGGCGCCGTCGCTGCGCGCGACGCCATGAAGGATTTTCTTGGTCGCTGCGTTCAGCACATCGACCGGAGCGCCCGCGGCGACCGTGCCGAGCGCCGTGCCCCGCACGGTCAGCGTCATCGCGCCGGCCTTGAGGATCACCGTGACGAGGCTGTTGCGCGTCACCACCGTGCGATCCGCGACGTCGGTCGCCTTCAGCATCAGTCCGCCACGCGCCTGTCGTACCAGCTGCTTGCCGACGAGTTGGCCGAGGTCGGCATAGCCACCCGCGTCTGCCGTCTCGAGAGTGACCGGCGCCATCTCGAAATCGGCATCGGTCAGCACCGTGCCCGCCGGCAGCATGGCCTTGAGGCGCGGCGCCGTCGTCATCAGCTGGATCGAGCCCGACAGATCGACCGGCTGGTCGATGCCGGCGATGGTGAAGCGTGCGGTGAAGCTGCCATTGCCCGGCGTGTAGCGTAAATTCACGAGGCCTGCCGGATTGACGACGGCCTCGGCGGCAAAGCTCACATCGACCTTGTCGAAGCGGGTCTCGGCCTTGATGTCACCGGCGATGATACCGCGGGTCTGGAGGTCGGCGGCGATCAGGCCATCGAGCATCGCCGCATCGACCTGCGTCGAGTCACGAGCAACGCGCACCCGGGTGAAGCCGACATTCTGGAAGTCGTTGAGACCGACCAAGGCAGCCGCCTGCTTCAGAGCATCGAGCGGCACGACTCCGGTCGTGCCCGGTGCTGGTGCGAGGAAGATCGCGGTCTCGGCGAGATTGCCGGCATCGTCGAACATGTCGCCAACGGTTACGATCGCCTTGTTGACTGTGATGTCGCCTTTGAGCGAGGGCGTCGCGAGGCTCGCGCTGGTGGCGAGGAGCGAAGCGGCGAGCGTTATGAGAATGGTTTTCATCGATCAGCTCCTCAGCGCATCTGGCTCGTGGCCTGCAGCATCTCGTCGGCACCCGAGATAACGCGAGCGTTCATCTCGTAGGCCCGCTGCGCGGCAATCAGATCGGCGATCTCGGTCACCGGGTTGACGTTGGCCTGTTCGAGATAGCCCTGCAGCACGCTGCCCATGCCATCCGTATTGGGCACGCCCGCCTGCGGTGAACCGCTCGCGGCGGTTTCGGCGAAGTTGTTGTCGCCCAGGGATTCGAGGCCTTCCTTGTTGACGAAGCGGAACATCTGGAGTTGACCGAGCTGGGTCGGCGTCGAGTCCGTGCCGATGAAGGCCTGAACCACGCCGTCATTGCTGATCGACAGGCTGTTGGCATTCTCGGGGATCGTGATCCCGGGCTGCACCTGGTAACCATCAACGTTCACCAGCAGACCAGTGGAGTCGCGTTCGAACGAACCGTCGCGGGTGTAGCCGGTGCGGCCGTCAGGCAGTTGCACCGCGAAGAAGCCCTCGCCGCGGACGGCGACGTCGAGCTGCTTTTCCGTCGGCGTCACCGTGCCCTGCGACATGATGCGTGGCGTTGCCGCCGTCTTCACGCCGGAGCCGATCTCGATGCCGACCGGCACCTGCGTGCCAGCCTCCGAGGTGCTCGAGCCTGAGCGCCGGTAAGCCTGATAGAGGAGGTCCTGGAACTCGGCGCGCTGGCGCTTATAGCCAGTGGTGCGCATGTTGGCGATGTTGTTCGAAATGATTTCGACGTTTCGCTCCTGAGCCGCCATGCCGGTGGACGCGATGTAGAGAGCCTTCATTGGATCGTCCTCCGGTTATGCGCGCACTTCGCCGAGACGCTGCACTGCGCTGGTGCGCAGTTCGTCCTGGCGTTGCATCAGGCTGGCGAGAGATTGGTATGCGCGCTGCACGCGGATCATGGTGGTGAGCTCGGTGACGCCCGAGACGTTCGAACGTTCGATGGCACCCTGCAGGAGGCGGGTCGTGACCGGCTTGTCGCCGGCTGGACCCGAGAAGTAGTTGTCGCCTTCGCGCGCCAGAACCTGC